>JBIKWC010000167.1:0-15870 GCA_044356535.1 Myxococcota bacterium | reverse complement strand
CGCGCTGGGCCTGGGCGCAGACCGCGACCAGCACGAGCTCCCGCCCCAGAAGGGGTTCTGGGCCGACGACGTGCCGCACACCACGATCCTCGTGAGCGGCCTGTCGCTCGCGCACGATCACCTCGTGACCGCCGCCCTCGCCGGCATCGGCTACCAGGTCGAGACCCTCGACGTCCCCGACGTGGCCTCGCTGCAGATCGGCAAGGAGTTCGGGAACCGGGGCCAGTGTTCGCCCACGTACTTCACGGTCGGGAACCTCGTGAAGCACCTGATCTACCTGCGCGATGTCAAGAAGGTGCCCACCCAGGACATCGTGGACAAGTACCTGTTCCTGACGGCGGGTGGCTGCGGGCCCTGCCGGTTCGGCATGTACGTCACCGAGTACCGGAAGGCCCTGCGGGACGCGGGCTTCGAGGGCTTCCGCGTGATGACGTTCCAGATGGCGGGCGGCATCCAGCAGGCCACGGGCAAGGAGCTCGGCCTCAAGATCGACTTCCGCTTCGCGTGGCAGGTCGTGCGCTCGCTCATCGCCGGCGACGTGATCAACCTGATGGCGTACCGCCTGCGTCCGTACGAGGTGGTCGAGGGCTCCACGAACGCCGCCGTCGAGGAGTGCAAGCGCATCCTCGCCGACAGCTTCCGCAAGAACCAGCCGGCCTCGGTGGCGCTGTTCAAGTGTCGGCGGATCCTCCGGAAGATCCAGGTCGACCGCACCCGTCCGAAGCCGCTGGTCTCTCTCATCGGCGAGTTCTGGGCGATGACCACGGAGGGCGACGGGAACTACCACATGCAGCAGTTCCTGGAGAAGGAGGGCGCCGAGGTCGACATCCAGGGCATCACGAACTGGCTGCTGTTCCTGATCTGGGAGGCCGGCTACGACACCGAGCGCCGGATGGAGCTGCGCGAGGACGACGCAGCGCGCAAGGGCCTCGCCGGGAAGAGCGCGACGAAGAAGCTCTGGAGCCTGCGCGCGGGGTACTGGGCGCTGCGCGGCATCTTCGAGTCGTACGCGAAGATCGTGGGCCTGCACGGCTACCACCTGCCCGACATGGACGCGATCGCGAAGCTCGCGAACGCGCACTACTCGAACGACGTCCGCGGCGGCGAGGGCCACATGGAGGTCGGCAAGCTCATCCACTTCGTGGTGGACGAGGTCAACCACATGACCGTCTCCGTCAAGCCGTTCGGCTGCATGCCGAGCTCGGGCGTGTCGGACGGCGTCCAGACGCTGGTGCAGGCGAAGTGGCCGGAGACCCTGTTCATCCCGATCGAGACGACGGGCGACCAGCAGGTGAACGCGCACAGCCGCGTGCAGATGGTGTTGTTCAAGGCCCGCCAGCGCGCGAAGGCGGAGTTCGAGGAGGCCCTGGCGAAGACGGGCCTGACCGAGGAGACGTTCAAGGAGCGCCTGGCGCGCTCGCGGTTCGGGAAACACGCCCTGTGGCGCCCGAAACACGTCAAGGCGGGGACGGCGGCCAACCTCGTGTACGCGCTCGGCGCCTAGCTACGGCGCGGGGGTCCACTTCACCACGGTGTTCTCGCGGGGCGGCTGGGTTTGCAGCCACTCCCAGATCGCACCGAGGTCCTCCTCGCGCATCCCCGAGAACGGCACCCACGGCATCGGGGTCTGGAACCCGCCGGGACCGACCTCCACGCCGTGCATCGACTCGGCGGTGGCGCCGCGGAACCGGCCCACGAACGCCTCCTTCGACCAGCCGCCGAGCCCGGTGGAGTGGGACGTGAGGTTGGCGGAGGCCACTGTCCCACCGGAGGGCATCTCCCAGGTGTGGCCGCCGGACAGCTCCTTCCCGGGCACCACGACCGAGTTCGAGTCGACCGGGGAGTGGCACCACACGCAGCTGCCCAGGTTCGCGAGGTAGGCGCCACGCGCGGGTCCGGAGGTGGGCGCTTCGGCCACCAACGCCGGCTCCATCGGCATCGTGCGCACCACGAGCCCCAGGGGGAACGGCAGCACGCGATCCGGGATCTTGCGCTCCACCGGCGGCACCGTGCGGAGCCAGGCCACGAGGTCCACCAGGTCGGGCTCCGCGAGCTTCGAGAACTGGTCGTACGGCATGTTCAGGAACAGCGGGGTCCCGTCGCGCGACAGCCCGGAGGTGACGGCGCGGGCGATCTCGCCGTCGCTCCACGCGCCGAGGCCCGTGGCCGGATCCGACGTGAGGTTGCGCGTCCACACCACCGTGCCCTCCGGGAAGGGCTCGATCTGCTGGGTCGACCCGTGCCCAGCGCCGAGCGCGCCGTCCGTGTTCGGCGCCCCGAGCCGCGTCCAGTCGCGCTGCGAGTGGCACATCAGGCAGTTGGCGACGTGTTCCCCGAGGTAGCGGCCCCGTTCGGGGTCCCCCGCGGCGGCGGAGAAGTCGGCTCGGACGGGCACATCGACGATGCAGGCGATCAGGGAGGTCCACATGGGGCTACGGTAAGTCACCTGCGCCTGGACGGTCCATGCCTGTTCCTCCCGAAGCCGATGCCGTTCGTCCACATGTCGACCCGCTTTCCGCAGCGCTGGACGAGCTGCGGGCCGTCGGGGGGCGCAGCTACCGCTCGCGGCTCCCGAGCGGGTGGAGCTTGTCGTTCGCGGCGGCGCCCGCCTGTGTGTTCCATGTGCTCCAGCGCGGCCGCGCGCGCCTGTGGCTCGGGGGCGAAGTCCACGAGGTCCAGCCCGGGGAGCTGCTGTTGCTGCCGCGCGGCGACGCCCACACCATCGGAGAACACGCAGCGGGCTTGCCGGTCGCGTTCCCCGCGGTGGCGTCGGAGGACGTGGACTGGACGGGTGGCGGGCTGTGTACAGCAGAGCTGGTCTGCGGTGAGGTGTGGCTGCGGGAGAGCGCCGCGTTGCCGCTCCTGGCGACCTTGCCGCCCCTGCTCCGGGTGAGGGACGACGGCGTCGTGGGGGGCATCCTGGCGCTCCTCCAGCGCGAGGCGGACCACCGGACCCCGGGGTCCGCTGCGATGGTGACCCGGCTCGTCGAGGTGCTGGCGCTCCAGGTGGTGCGCGCCTGGGCCCTGCGCGAGGACGCAGCGCCGTCCTGGGCCTCCGGGGCCCGGGACCCCGCCGTGGGTCGCGCGCTCGCCAGGATTCACGCCGAGCCCGACGCGCCGTGGTCCGTCGCGTCGTTGGCGCGGGTCGCTGGGTGCTCCCGCAGCCGGTTCTCCGCGCGCTTCACCGCGTTGGTCGGGGTACCCCCGGCGACGTACCTGCGGCAGGTGCGCCTCCAACCGGTGGCAGACGCCTTGGCGCGCGGGGAGCGGGTGGGCACCGTGGCCCACGAGCGAGGCTACGGGTCGGCGGCGGCGTTCTCGCGGGCGTACAAGCGGGTCACCGGCCGGTCTCCCCGGCAGGCCCGCCGAGAGCTGAAGACCGACATCCCCTGAACGTCGAGGGAACTGGGAGCTCACCTGACTCAGCGTGTCAGACGCGCGACCTCGTGGGCCGCTCGCAGGCCGGTCTCGATCGCGCCGTGCACGGTGGCGAAGTGGCCTTCGGTGTGGGTCGCCTCTCCGGCGAAGAACACCCGGCTGCCGATCGGCGCGGCGAGGACCTTCCGGGCGGCGTCGGACCCGGGTGACGGGAAGCTGTAGGCGCCGCCGATGTAGGGCTCGGCGGTCCAGTCCATGACGACGGCGTCGTCGAACGCGGGCGTCGCGCCGCCATCGTAGAGGGTGTCGAGGTCGCCGAGGACGGCGGCGACGAGGTCGTCGGACGCCCGGAGGGCCTCTGCGTCGCTCCCCATCACGAAGGCGGTGAGGACCGGAGTGGTGCCGCGACCTTCCATCGTGGCCCAGTACTCCGCGACCTTCGGCCCGCCGTAGATCGAGCCCACGCCGTCGCCCCAGAACGCCTGCCGGAACTTGAGGATGACCTTCATCCCGGCCCCCATGCCGATCGTCTCGATCGCGTGCTGCTTGTCGGGGGGGAGCGCCATCGAGATGGCGCCGGACTTCAAGATGGTCAGCGGCACCGTGATCACCACCGCCGCCCCGCGCTCGACGCCGGCCGCCGTGGTCACGAGGACCTCGTCGGTGTCCCACTCGATCCGGCGGACGGGAACGCCCGTACGCGCCAGCGCGACCGCGGCTGGGAACGACGCCCGCAGCAGGTCCTCGTAGCTGTTCACGAGCGCGAGGTTGTCGTTGCCGGAGGACCAGTCGTTCTCCGCACTGGCCAGACTGGCGGCGCCGAGCTGTGGCGTGCTCGTGCCGTACTCGTTGCCGAGCCAGGCATCCAGTGTGCGCCACGTCCGCCGCGGGATCCCCGCTTCTGCGACGACCTCGTCCATGGGCGTCTCGCCGCCGTCCCACCTCCACAGGTCCTCGACGAGGGACTCGGCCGCGCGGAAGTCGGCGTCCCAGACGTCGTCCTCGGAGCCGAGCCTGCCATCCACGTAGTAGTAGTCGGTCGTCCTGCCACTCACGAACACGGCGCCGTTGGCCGAGGCGAGGTCGTACCACTCGGAGCGCGTGCCGTGGATCTCCTCGGCGCCGAGCTCGATGGGGAAGTCGGCGAACCCGTTGAGCGTGCGGACCCGCCCGCAGACGCGATCGCTGGCCTCGAGCAACACCACCTCGAAGCCCGAGTCGAGGAGTGTCTGGGTCACGGAGAGGCCCGCAGCGCCCGCGCCGACCACGATCACCCGGAGGCCGGCGCCGTTGACGCGCGGCGTGCCGCCGCAGTCGAACGCGGGGAGGACGAGACCGGCGGCGAGCGCGCGGACCACTTTGCGGCGAGTAGGGAGCATGGCCCGAGGGTACCAGAACCCGTACCGGCCGTACCGCGCATCGAGCCGGTCAGGGCTCGGGGGCGGGCTCCGTGGGGACGCCGTCTTCGTCGACCGGGGGCGCGGCCTCGACCGACGACAGGTCGAGCGGACCGGTGCGGACGGCGTCGTAGTCGGTCTCGATCGACAACTTGCCGCGCAGCGTCTGCCCACCGAGCTCGCAGCCCGCGCCGTAGTCGTACCGCACCACGCCGCCCACGATCGCATCGGCCGCTTCCGAGAACGCTCCGTGCACCGTCCCCACCGCGAGCACCGCGCAGTTTCCGGCGCTGTCGAGGCCGAGGCCGGAGAGCGCGTCGAACGTGCCGTCGTCGAGCAGCCGCCCGCCGAGCCGCTCCCCGCCGACGCCGCGCACGGTGTCGAGGTTGACGATGTTGAGCAGGCGGGACGACGTTCCCCAGGGCTGGTCGAACGCCACCGTGTTCCAGAACACTTCGGCGGGGCAGTCCACACCTTCGTCCCCGCAGACCTGGCCCACCTGGAACACCTGCCCGTCCCACTCGAACGTCGCCTCCTCCCCGCTCCGGACCTCGGCCACCAACTCGTCGTTCACGAAGATCCGCAGGTCGTCGGAGAACGCGACGTCGAAGTTGCCGGACACGTCCCGGGGCTCGGCCAGCTCGAAGCAGCCCGCGCCGAGGGTGAGGAGCAGGGGAACCAGGGTCAGGGTGCGGGTCATGCGGCCTCCGCTCCGTCCGACCCGCGCTGCGCGTCGACCCGAAACGGATCCGGTGACAGGGAGTTACGGGAGGCCCCTCGGGAGGCCCGTTGTCCACGTTCCTGCTCCTCGCGACGGCCCATGCACACGACGACCCCACCTGGCCCACGCACCTCGCGGACCGATCCGACTGGACGCTCGAGGGCGAAGACCTCGTGTCCCCGGCCCTCGACGACCTCGGCTCCCGCGTGGCGACGATCGTCACCATCCGCGACGACGAAGCGCCGCCCGCGCTGTTCGCCCGGGGCCTGCGCGGGGGAGAGACGGGCGCCTGGGTCCCCCTCGAGGAGACGCACCGAGAGGGGGAGCACCGCGTGCTCGTTGCCGATCTGGACCCCACCGCGCCGCTCGCGCCCTTCGACCAGGTGCAGCTGCGGCTCGGGCTCCCCGACGACGCCCGGGTGGAGGAGCTGCGCTGGGAAGCGCTGGTGCCCCGGTTCCCTAACGCTGGCCGCCGCTCACGCGAGGCCTCCGCGCCGGTGTACGCCGCGTTCGCTGCAGCGCTGCCGGCGGAGCTGGTCACCATCGGCGTCGTGTCCCGGGGGCAGTGGGGGGCGCGCGCGACCGGCTGCTCCAGCGTCGAGGACGACTGGTACCGGATGGCCATCCACCACACCGCTGGTGGGCAGACCTCCGGCGGCACCGTGGAGGGCGCGGTCCGCACGACCCAGGCCTACATGATGGATTCGGGCGACTACTGCGATCTCGCGTACCAGTTCATGGTCGGGTACGACGGCTCGTTGTACGAGGCCCGACCGTACGGGTACGACTCGGGCGCCACTGGCGGAAACAACGACGGGAACGCCGCCTCTTGCTTCCTCGGGTGCTACCACCCCGAGCCCTCGTGCCCCACCAGTCACCCCGACACCGACGAGATGATCTGGGGCGCCCAGCTCCTGGTGCAGACCTTCACCGAGCTGCACAACATCGGCACGACCGACCAGGACATCCGCGGGCACCAGGACTGGCCCGGGAACTCGACCGCGTGCCCCGGCGACTTCGTGATGGCCAGGCTCGACGAGATCCGCGCCGACCTCGCCTGGTTCGAGGCCACCGAGACCGACCGCTCCGACACCGACTTCGTGCTGGCGCCCGGGGAGCAGGCCACGGTGTCGGTCACGCTGCGCAACGACGGCGGCCTGGCGTGGGAGCCCGGCGAGACCGTGCTCGGGACCACCGACCCCCGCGACGACGACTCCCCGCTCGCGAATCCGTCCTGGCTCGCGGACAACCGCGCGGCCACGGTGACCTCCACGGTCGCGCGGGGGGAGGAGGGCACCTTCACCTTCACCGTCACTGCGCCCGACCGCGCAGGCACCTACAGCACCACGCTCGGCCTCGTGGCCGAAGGCATCACCTGGTTCGAGGACGCCCCCTGGGGCGGAGGCCCCGCGGACGACCTCGTCACCGTGACGGTGGAGGTGGTGGAGGACGGAGAGACCCCGCAACCCACGGAGGACACTGGCGAAGCGCCGACCGACACCGACCTGCCCGAGCCGGACGGCTTCGTGGCGCCGGCGCGGGTGGCGCTGGAGCCACGCGGCTGCGGCTGTGACGCCGCGGGTGGCGTGGTCCCCTGGGTATGGGTGACGCTGGTCCCGTGGTGGGTGCGCCGCAAGCGCGCATAGAACGTACGCCCAGCGCCATTCCGTGCCATCCTGGCGGGATGAAGTCCGCTGTCGCGATCCGGCTCGTCGATCCGCATCCGCCGTGGCTGGGCCTGCGGCGGCGACACCTCGTCGAACTCGAAGACCTGCCGTGGTTCCCAGCCCCGTGGCGGGACGCAGGGACGAGCTTCCTCGCGCTGGCGCTCCACCTGTCGGGCCATGCCGAAGTGGTCGCCACCCGGCTCGAGGCGTTCCTGGCGCGCACGTTCGAGCGCCGGATCCTCGACCTGGGCTCGGGCGGCGGTGGCCCCATGGAAACCGTGGTGCGCTCGGCCTCCGCGCTGATCGTCCACCTGACCGACCTCCACCCCAACGCCGCCGCGCTGGCTGCGGTGGCGGCGGGCTCGGGGGGACGCATCACCTTCGACCCGGAGCCCGTGGACGCCACCCGGGTCCCTCCGCGCGCGATGGGGCTGCGCACGATGATCAACGCGTTCCACCACCTCCCGCCGGAGGCGGCGCGGCGGGTGCTGCAGGACGCGGTGGACGCCGGGCGCCCCCTGGCGGTGATCGAGGTCGTGAGCCGTTCCCCCGCGATGCTGGTGGCGGTGCTGGCCGCGCCGCTCACGTTCGCGCTGACGCTGCCGCTCCAGCGCCCGTTCCGTCCCGCCAACGTGTTCTGGACGTTCGTCGTGCCGGTGTTGCCGGCGTTCGTGTTGTGGGACGGCGTGGTGTCGTGGGCGCGGATCTACCACCCCGACGAGCTGGTGGAACTGATCCGCGCGCTCCGGGGCACCGACGGCTGGACCTTCGAGGTGGGGAGCTTTCCGCTCGGCGGGCCCGCGCGCGGCGTGTACCTCGAGGCCTCGCCGCCTGCCGCGGGAGAGCGGTGAGGTCGGGCTAGCGGTTTCTGGTGGGCGTTCGTGACGTCGGGGCGGGTGGACACAAGGTGGTGCGACCGCGTTGTGATCCGGTCGCGTCCTGGAGACCCGATGCCCCTGTTGTTCGCCGTCGCTGCCCACGCGGCGCCGCCGTCCTCCTTGCCCCTCCGTCCCCCAGCCTCCGCGCCGCACACCCCGCATCGGGATCTGCCCGCGCGCGCTACCGACGCAGTGGACCTGTGGAACGGGGACGTCGGGCTCCAGTTCACTCCGCGGGGGGCCCGGCCGGTGAGCGCCGTGCTCTCGGCGGCCGGCGCCCGCTACCCCGGGGCCTGGCCCGGCGCGGACCTCGAGTACCGCCCCGTGGCGGGGGGCGTGGAGGACCTCGTCACCTTCCAGACCCGCCCCGAGCGCGAGCGGGTGGTCTACGACGTCGTGTTCGACGGCGTCTCCGGGCTGCGCCTCGTCGACGACGTGCTGGAGCTGCTCGACGGTACCGGCGCCCCGCGGCTCCGGGTGCGCGCCCCGTTCGTGGACGCCGCCGACGGCTCCCGGCACCGGGCCCGGCTCGACCTCCTCGACTGCGCTGCCGACCGCGATCCCCGGCCGCCGTGGGGTCGGCCCGTGACCCCGCCCGGCGCCGACCGCTGCGGAGTGCAGGTCTCCTGGGGGGACACGCTCGGCGCTCCGCTCGTGTACCCCGTGGTGGTCGACCCCGGCTGGGTGCGCGCGGACACCCTGGTCACGCCCCGCAACGCACACGTCGCAGTGCCGATGGCCGACGGCCGGGCGTTGATCGCTGGTGGGTTCGACGCCCTCTACGCGGCCAACTACATCGCGGACGCGGAGGTGTTCGACCCCGCGACGCTCACCTTCGCCGTCACGAGCCCGATGGTGCACGCCCGCGGGCGCACCGGAGGCGCTGCGTTGGCCACCGGGGAGGTCCTCGTGGCCTCCGGCGACGACGCGGCCCTCGCGACCGCCGAGCGCTGGGACCCTGCCACCGGAACCTGGACGGAGACCAGCCCGATGGCGGAGCCGCGAGACTGGGTGGAGGTGGCCGGCCTCCCGGACGGACGCGTGCTGGTGGTGGGCGGCTGCACGGTGTACGGCGCGACGCGCCACCAGCAGCAGCGAGCAGCTGGGCACGCGGGGGCTGACCACCACCTCGCAGCGGTCGTCCCACTCCCCACTGGGTCCCGGCAGAGCGGTGTCGGCGCTGGGCGGCAGGGGCAGGATGGGCGCGGGGCGGTGCAACACGGAGTGACCTCTCGGCCCACCCTTGTCGCCACCGGTTCGGACGTCACGTCCCGGCAGGTTCAGGGCGCGGCGGCGGCCCACAGGAGCACGAGCTCGCCTTCGGGCAGCCCCGTGCCGCCGATCCAGACCGTCTCGGAGACCTCGTCGTAGCCGCAGTCGGTGAACCGCCAGGGCTCGCTGCCGTCGAGCGGGAGCACCCACAGCTCCACCGTCAGCCGTTCCCTGTACGGGTGGTTACAACGCCGGCCGGAGGCGCCCGTGTTCGTGCTCTCGTTGTTGTTCGCCTGTGGTCCTGCCGACTCCACCGCCGTCGCGTCCACGCCCGCGGCCGCGCCCCAGCCCGGCGCGCCCGCCACCAGCGCCCTCGTGGGCAAGCCCGCGCCGGACTTCGCGCTCAAGGATCTCCAGGGCGCCGAGGTCACGCTTGCGTCGCTGCGCGGAAAGACCGTGGTCCTCGAGTGGTTCAACCCCGGGTGCCCGTTCGTCGTGGCCGCCCACGGAAAGGGCTCGCTCGTGAGCGCCGCCAGCAAGGCCACTGGCGCCGGCGTCACCTGGCTCGCGGTGAACTCGTCTGCCCCGGGCAAGGAGGGCAGCGCCCTCGACGCGAACGTCGCCGCCGCGAAGGCGTGGTCCATGACCCACCCCATCCTCCGCGACGAGTCCGGCGTGGTGGGCAAGGCGTACGGCGCCACCAACACGCCCCAGATGGTCGTCATCGACCCCACGGGCACCGTGCGGTACGCCGGCGCCATCGACAACGCGCCCGACGGAGAGGGCCGCACGCCCGCCGGGGGCACGCTGGTGAACTGGGTCGACCAGGCGCTCGCCGATCTCGCCGCGGGCCGGCCGGTCGCGACCCCGGCGACGAAGCCGTACGGCTGCGGCGTGAAGTACGCCCAGTGATCGCGCTCGCCCTGGCAGCGTGTGCAGCGGTGGTCCACCCGGTGGCCGGCGACGACGTGTACACCGTCTCCGCCCGCCTCCCGCGCGGGGAGGCGCCCGCGACGTTGTCGGTGGAGGTGGCCACGGGTTGGCACCTCAACCGCGAGTACCCGATGTCGTTCGACGCCCAGGGCGCCGGCCCGTTCGTGTTCGACGATGACCTGCGGGGCCACGTGGACGTGACCACGGCGGACGGCCTCTCGGGGACCCTGCACGTCAGCTTCTGCAACGAGGCCCGCTGCCGCATCGAGAACGTGCCGGTCGCCGTCGCCCCCTGACGCAGCTCAGGCCGCCCAGGGCGGGCGGGTGGCCAGCCAGCTCGGCCGGGTGGTGACCCGACCCCAGTAGGTGGCGACGCAGCCCGGAGGCACGGGCAGGTGCAGGCGCAGGAACAGGCCAGCCAGCATCGGCCAGATCTGCAGGTCGGCGAGCGAGGGGGCGGCGCCGCCCAGCCAGTCGCGGTCCGCGAGCTGTTCGTCGAGGAACCGCAGGCCGCTGTCCACCCGAGCTCGCGCCGGCTCGGAGAGCGTGGTGCCGGGGCGAGTGTCGGCGGTGAGCGCGTCGAGGGTCGCCATCGCGAGCCGCATCCTCGCGCGTCCCACCGGGTCGGGCGGAGAGAGCAGGGGCCCAGCGAACGCCTCGTCGAGGTATGCGGCGATCACCATGGACTCCGGTAGCGAGAAGGCGCCGTGGACCAGGAGCGGCGACTTGTGGTCCGGGTTCCGCTCGTGGCCCGGGTCCGGCGGGTCGCGATCGAACACGATCCACGCGGCCGACACGCCTTTCTCCGCCGCCGCCAGCCGCGCCCGCCAGGCGAACGGGCAGCCCTCCCGCCCGTGGAGCTCCACCGCGTCGGGGACCCGCTCCGTCGGCACGTCTCCGCGGTAGTCCCGCAGGGTCGTGACCCGACCACCCGCGGCCTCGGCGAGCGCCCGGGGCGCCTCGAACACGCCCACGCCGTCGGGCAGGTCGACCGCGGTCGCGTCGAGGACGTGCACCTCGCCCACGCGCGCCAGGTCCGCGAGGCGGCGGGTGCGGACCACGACGTCGCCCACCGGGGAGCCCTGGGCCCACGCGACCGCTCCGGTCCCCACCGCCGCCGCCACCCCGGGCACCGCGACGCTGCGCAGCGCGGCCCGGACCGCCTCTCCGAGGTCGCGCGTGACGACCACGACGAAGCCGGCCTCGATTCGGGCGCCCGCCAGCGTTCCCGCGAGCGCGCTCAGGCCGCTGGCCACCTCGGCCTCCCCCCCCGCCAGGTGGTGGCCGTCCGCCGGTCGCCGCACCACCACCACGCCGCGCAGGTCGGTCACGTCGCCTCCTGCGGCGTCGTAGCTGGCTCTGGCGCAGATCGCCTCCCGATCTATTTGAAAATGAAAGTCATATTCGATATGGTGGACCCGGAGGTCGCGGTGGTGGTGTGGTCGTGGCTCGCCTGTGCCCCCGAGGACCCGCTCGCTGGGCTCGTCCTGGTGGGGGACGACCCCTCGGACGCGCCCGTCGACGGGTTGTCCGCGGCGTGGCTGGAGCGGTTCGGCCGCGGAGACGCGCTGTTCGACGCCGTGTACCGGGACTCCACCGGCCTGGGTCCGGTGTACGTCCGCCAGTCGTGTGCCTCCTGCCACGCAGACGACGCCCGCGGCCCTGGGATCGTCGAGAAGTTCGTGGTGGTCGAGGCCGACGGGATCACGCCTGCCCTCGACCAGAGCGCGCTGCCGTGGGGCCACACCGCGCGTCCCCACGTCGCCGGCGGCGCCACCACGCCCCTCGACGTACCCGCGCTGGACGACCTGCTGGTGACGGTGCGCGTGCCCAACCCGGTGTTCGGCCGCGGGTGGCTCGAGGCGATCGACGACGCCGCGATCGAGGCGCTGGCGGCCGACCAGGCCGAGCGGGGGGAGGGGATCAGCGGGCGGGTCAACCGCGTCCCCTGGCAGTCGGAGGAGAACCCGGAGGCCCGGTTCCACGGCTACGGTCCGGGGGACGACGACCTGGTCGGGCGGTTCGGGCTCAAGGGGCGCATCGCCACGCTGGACGAGTTCTCGGCCGACGCGCTGCAGGGCGACATGTCCGTCACGAGCCCCCTGCGGCCCACCGAGCTGCCCAACCCCGACGGCCTCGCGGACGACGCGCTCCCCGGGGAGGACGTGTCGCTCGAGGTGGTGAACCTGCTCGCCGACTACATGCGGATGCTCGCCATCCCCCCGCGGGCTCAGGCGCCGGGCGCCGACCTGTTCACCGACGTGGGCTGCGACGGCTGCCACGTCCCGTCCCTGCCGACGCGCCCGGACTACCCCCTGGCGCCGCTCGCTGGCCGTTCCGCGGCCGTGTACACGGATCTGCTGCTGCACGACCTCGGCGCCGACTTCTCGGACGGGCTGGTGGACCAGGGGGCAGGGCCCTCGGAGTGGAAGACGGCCCCGCTGCTGGGGCTGCGGCACCTGCGGTCCTACCTGCACGACGGGCGCGCCGACACGGTCGAGGACGCGATCCTGCTGCACGGGGGGCCGGGTTCGGAAGCGGAGGCCAGCGTGGCGGCCTTCGACACGTTGCCCGCCGACGAGCGGGCCGAGCTGTTGTGGTTCGTTTCGACGCGGTGAACGCCGCGAAGGGGTCTTCGATGCTCGTGTCGATGTGGTTCGTGGGTGTGGTGGCGTGCAAGCAGGAAGAGGGCGAGGCCACGGCCGTGCTCGCGGTGAAGGACTACGTGTCGGTCGAGCTCTCCGCGCTGGCGGGGGCCTCCGAGGTGCTGCGCGACAGTGCGCCCACGCCCGACGCGGACGGGTGGGACGGCGCCAGCGAGCTCACCGGGAGCCGGGCCGCCTGGCACGACGCGCGGGTGTCGTACGAGCGGGTGGAGGGCGCCATCGCCGTGTTGTTCCCCGACCTCGACGCGTCCACGGACGAGCGGTACGACGGCTTCCTCGGGGAGGGGCCCGACGCCGACCTGTTCGACGGCGAGGGTGTCACCGGCGTCCACGCGATCGAGCGGATCCTGTGGGCCGACGCCCACCCGGCGTGGGTGGTGGACTTCGAGTCGGCGCTGACGGGGTACACGGTGGCGGCGTTCCCTGCGACCGAAGCCGAGGCCACGGACTACCGCGACGCGCTCTGTCAGCGCCTGGTGGACGACGTGGACGAGATGTCGACCTCGTTCGAGCCGCTCGCGCTGGACGCCGCAGCGGCCTACGGCGGGGTCGTGGGCTCGATGGCGGAGCAGGTGGAGAAGGTGACGCTCGCGGCGACCGGTGAAGACGAGTCCCGGTACGCGCAGCACACGCTCGCCGACATGCGCGCGAACCTGGAGGGCGGGCTCGCGATCTACTAGGCCTTCGCGCCCTGGATCGCGGAGCAGGACGGCGGCGAGGCCCTGGACGCCGAGGTCCGGGACGGGTTCGCGCGGGTCGACGCCGCGTACGCCGCGCTCTCCGGGGACGCCTTGCCCGCGGTGCCCGCCACCTGGAACGCGGACGCCCCCTCGGCTGCGGACCTCGCGACGCCCTACGGAGAGCTGTACACCCTGCTCGCCGACGAGACCGACCCCGCCGCGACCGGGTCGCTGGTGGAGCGGATGGTGGCCGCCGCCGACCTGGTCGGGATCGAGATCGTGCCGTGAGCCGCTGGGGCGTTGCGCTGGCGCTCGCGGGTTGCGCCGGCGGCCTCCCGCCGTGCGAGGGCCCGGAGTTCGTCGCGTTCGCGAGCGACTTCGCGGACTTCCAGCGGTGGCACCGCACGGAGCTGGACGACGCGGACCCGCGGCTCGGGGGCGGGCCCCGGGTGGTCTACGTGAACGCGTTGCCGCCGCGGGGGGCCACGGCGTTCCCGCAGTGCACGATGTTCGTGAAGACCACGGAGCGCGGCGACGACCCGTCGAAGTGGTTCATGGTGGGGATGGCCAAGCGGGGCGGCGGGTACAACGCCGACGGCGCGACGGGCTGGGAGTGGTTCGACCTCGACGCGAACGCGGACGGGGTGCCGGCGATCGACTGGCGGGGCCCCACGCCGCCGGAGGGCCGGGGCTACGACTGCGCGCGGGGGGAGGACGAGGGCACGGAGGTGGAGAACGTGGGGGACTGCAACACCTGCCACGCGGCCGCGGCCGACAACGACTTCGTGTTGAGCACCCAGCTGTGAGTCAGAGCGCCAGGGCGCGTGGCGGAAGAGGTCGCTCGGGGTGCGATGATCCGCTCGCGCGGCTTTGCTTCCTGATTCAACGGGTGGTAGCCTCCGGGGCACGGAGCGTAAGATGATCGCCGTCTTCCTGGTCGCGTGTGGGTCCGATGATTTGCCTCCACCGCCAAGTCAGGCGGCGCTGAGCCGGACGGCGCCTGCGGGCGTCTGGGAGCAGGACTGCACCCCCTCGCCGGGGTGCGCTGCCGACGGGCTC
The DNA here is from genome assembly GCA_044356535.1 of Myxococcota bacterium. GTDB lineage: Bacteria > Myxococcota_A > UBA796 > UBA796 > JACKER01. The sequence continues at coordinate 1,279 of JBIKWC010000167.1, read as the reverse complement.
GCCGAGGTGGCGTGCGTCACGGACCCCACGCCGTTTGCGGTCACCCTCCTGGACGGCGAAGCAGTGGCGATCAGCGTGGACGACGAGGCGGTCGCGGCGCTCGGTCTGGCTCCCGGGGACTACTGGACGGCCTGGTCCGACGGCATCACCTGCGATCGCATCGTGGCGCGGTTCGCGGTGGTGGCGCCACGATCGCCCTGTGGCTCCTCCCCGAGGCCGCCGCCGTCGATCGCTGGGTCGACACCACCTCGCCCGGCGCCGCCGGCACGGGTCCGGCCAGCGGGAGCTACCGCTACCAGGTCGCCAACGCCTCGCCCAACGACGTGATCAAGTTCAAGACCACCGCGTTCCCGGCGGGGACGGTGACCCCCATCACGCTCAGCGTCCTGCCGACCGTGGTCGCTGCGGGTGTATACCTGCAGGGGGACGGTCGGGTGGCGATCGAGTGCGCCACCACGCTCACGGCGGGGAGCGCGCTCACCATCAACGCCGACAATGTGATCGTCACCGGGATGGAGCTCCGGGGGTGTCCGGATCACGGCGTGCAGATCACCGGAGACCAGGTGGTGTTCGGGCTCGACGGGTTCGGGGTCCCTCCCAACAAGGTCCACGACAACCAGAAGCTCGGCGTGCTCGTCACCGGGTTGTCCACCACCACCTCCGAGGTGCTCGTCACTGGCAACGACATCTGGGACAACTGCCTGGCGACCACCGCCAGCTGCGCAGGCGTCGGGGTCCGGAAGGGGTCGGGCGCGGGCAGCGGACCCGTGGGCGTGGCGATCTTGAACAACCGGATCGACGGCCACGGCTCGGGGGGCCACGGTGTTGGCGTGTTCGCGGGCGCAGATCACCAGGTGAGCGGCAACGAGATCGGCCTCATCGCGGGGAACTCCGGGAACGGCATCACGGTCGCCGCCAACACCGGCGTGACCGCCCAGGTCGACAGCATCGACCACAACGTCGTCGTCAACAACACGCTCTCCGGGATCCTGCTCGGTGCGCGCTCATCGAACACGCGGGTGGAGGCGAACCTCGTCGGCACCGATGGCACCACCGATCTGGGGAACGCGCGGGCGGGGATCGAGGTCTTCGCCTCGGACGACCACTCCCTGGCCGACAACGTCGTTTCGGGCAACAACCAGCACGGGATCTGGGTCAACGGCACCGTCACCCCGGACCATTCGCCGGGTCGTCTCGAAGGGGCGCAACGCATCGAGATGGGTCGTCGGGGTTGTTGAGAGCACAAGGTGGGGTCCTTCGAGCATAGATCGCCCTTGGA
>JBIKWC010000166.1:0-15877 GCA_044356535.1 Myxococcota bacterium | reverse complement strand
GGGTGTGGCAGTGGCGAGCGACCGGCTCCGTGGAGCCGAAGGAGCGGGTTGGAGGGAGGCCGCCGAAGGTCGACGCGGTGTGCGATGTCGTCCTCCGCGAGCTCGTGGCCGCGCAGCCCGACGCGTACTGCTGGGAACTCGCGGAGCGACTGCATCAGCGGACCGGGGTGCAGGTCGATGAGGACACGATCGGACGCGCGCTCACGCGCCTCGGCATCACGCGAAAAAAAAGACGCTCAAGGCTTCGGAACAGCAGCGCCCCGACGTGATCCAGAAGCGCGACGCGTTCACGGCCACCGCCGCTGCCATGAACCCCGCCCGTGCCCACTTCGTCGACGAGGCCGGCACCCACATCGCGATGACAAGGGACTTCGGCCGCGCCGAGCGCGGAGACCGCGTCGTCGAGCACGTTCCGCGCAACCGTGGGACGGTGACCACGATGATCGCTTCCCTGTGCATCCACGGTGTCGAAGCTGTGTGCACGTTCATCGGCGGTACGACCGGCGACCGATTCTTCGCGTACGCGCGCGACCACCTCGCACCGGTCCTCAAGCCGGGCGATGTCGTCGTGTGGGACGGCCTGGCAGCTCACAAGGATGCGCGGGTCCGCGATCTCGTCGAGGCCGCCGGTGCCTCGATCGTCGTCCTCCCACCGTACTCGCCCGACATGAACCCGATCGAGTTCGCGTGGTCGCTCGTCAAGCGCGCGCTGCGCTCGGCGAAGGTCCGCGAGGCCGAAGGTCTCCCGGCCGCCATCGGGGCCGCATGCGCCTCGGTCTCCGCCGAGGTGGCGATGGCGCTCATCCGGCACTGCGGGTTCGGGCCAGGGTAGTCCGACGATCAGCGCTTGCAGAGGCCCGTGAGCATCGCGCCGATGCGTCGGGCTTCGGTGCGCCGCTCGTCGCCGTCCGGGAAGTCGCTCACATCGATGATCGCAGCCACCTCGGCCGCGGATCCGAGCGCGATGCGGTAGTGGTTCCGCCGACTGTCGCCAGGACCGCTGCCTGCGCCCTCCGCGATGTTCAGAACGATCGAGTCGGCGGCACGCACCAACTGGTCGCGCAGATGCTTCCGGTGCCCAGGAAACACCTGCATTGCCGCCCACCGGCTCACCTGGACCGCCAGCTTGTAGCAGTCCAACCCCTCGTGCAGGAACTCCTCGCCCATCGCCACGTCCTCCGGGCAAGCGAGTATCGGGCCCAAGCGCCAATTTTTGGCCGCCAGCCGTCGACTCCTCGAGTTCGACTTGGACCTCGACCTCGAGTTCGACCTCGAGTTCGACCTCGAGTTCGACCTCGGTCTCGGCCTCGGCCTGCGGCTCAACTCCTGCGCGGGGCGCAGTCAGTTCGCCTCGGTCCCCAGGACCGTCCACTCGTCGCGGTGGAACCGGTAGAGCTGCGCGGGAAAGGCCTGGTCCTCCATCCCCGCCCCGGCCGTGGCCAGCGTTCGCAAGGTGCGCTGGAGCTCGATCGAGTCGCCCGCAGCCAACAACACCCGGTCCGCGGAAGGCACCGCGGCCAGCAGGACCCCCGACTTCCCGGGCAGCAGGGGCACGACCTCCTGCGTCCACAACCACGGAAGCATCAGGGTCACCGCGATGCAGGGGTGCGGCGCGTTCGTGAACACCGGCAGCGACGGGTGCAGGGGATGCAGCAGGTCCTGGGGGTGGAACGGGTGGGTCCGGAGCGCGTTCATCGCGGCGACGCGACGCAGGGCGAGGCCGTCCTCGTCGAGGCCTGGGCGCTCTTCGGGGGAGGCGGAGGTGAACCGCCCCGCGCCGTCCGGCCAGCCGAACACGGCGACCACGCCCGGAAACACGAGGTCTCCACGCCAGCCCGGCACCGCGCTCGCCGGCAGCAGCCGCACCTGCAGCAGGTGGCGCGGGCGGGGCTGGGCAGATCCCTCCCGCGGGGTCGACAACCCCTGCGCCGCCTGGCGGGCCAGCGCTTCCACGCCCGTTCGCCAGTCCGGGTCCTCGGGGGCCAGGCGGACGACCTCCGCCAGGTTCCAGCGTGTGCCGCGCACGCCGTCCAGGGACAACGTCAGCGACGTGCCGTCACGCGCGACCTGGGCGGAGGGGGGCAGGTGCGCCCGAACCGAACGCTCGGCGTGGATCAGGACCTCGTCCGCCGTGGGCCGACCCCGCTTGAACCAACCGAACACGTCCCCTCCCGGCCGTGCAGCTTACAACTGGAGGTCTGGGACCTCCGTCGCTGGCACCTCGAGCGGGACCGCGACGCCGTACTCGGGCTGCGGTGCGGGGTCGGGCGACGGCTTGGGGCACCCCGCGAGCGCCAGGCCGAGCAGCACCGCGACCAGGCTGGGCCCCCGCGCCGGAGTGGCGGTGCGGCCGCACGTGGGGCACGGGGTGTGCGAGCGGACGTGGCAGGAGCACGTGGGACACAGGATCACGGGGGACCTCCGCTGGAGAACGCACGCCAGATGGATTCCTTTCAGCCCCCGGGATCGCCGCCATCGGGTTCGAGCGCGAACCGGTCGCGGGCGAATGAGCCCGGCGCGTGATGGTCTGGTGGGCTGTGCGCCCGCGGACGTCCGCGGTCACTCCGTCGGGGGCAGCTTCGCCGGGAGGTCCTCGATCGCGGCGAGCACCGTCGCCGGGTCCAGGTGCGCCTGCATGACCACGGCTTCGCGGTCCACGCGATCGTGGACCATCGGCAGGTCGCGCCGCAGCTCCTCCAGGAGCGCGATGATCTTCGCCACCTTCTGCTCCGTCGCGAGGTCCACCTGCAGCATCAGGTGTGAACGGTGTTCCGCGTCTTTCGCCTGCCGGTTCTCCGCGACCAGCACCAGCGTCGTCATCCACAACCCCGCGGCCGCCAGCACGATGTGCAGCCACCCGAACGGCGCCGGGTCCGGGGCCGCCGCCCACTCGAACGGCCAGAACGCGTTCAGCACCACCCACCCCGTCGTCGCCAGGCCGATCCCGTAGAACGCCAGCGGTCGGCCCAGCCGCTCCGTGAGCGCCTCGAGGGAGCGCTGGTGAGGGCTCAGGCGCTGCTCCACGTGGGCGCGGAGGGCGGCGATGGACTCGACGTTCTGGGACAGGGGCACCTCGATTCCCGCGATGCAACTGGTGTGCCACCGGCCGCCGGGGGTACCATGGACGGCCGAGGGGGGCGGATGGTCACGTCGGTACTCATCGTGCTGCTCGCCGCGTGTGACCGCGACCCCGGGGACGCCCAGCGCGATCCCACCAGTTGCGTCGGGTGCGGCGTGCTCCCCGAGACCACGAGGGTCGCGCGGCTCACCCACCTCCAGTGGGAGAACACCGTCCAGGACCTCCTCGGGCTGCCGGAGCCGTCCGGCCTGTCGGCCAACTTCATCGGGGACCGCCTCGCCGAAGGCTTCGACAACGACGCCGAGGGGCTGCAGGTCGGGCCCGAGCTGTGGGTCGATCACCAGCGCGCCGCCGAGGCCCTCGCTGCCCAGGTCGTCGGCACCTCTGCGCTGTACACCGGCGTCGTCCCGCAGGACCCGCGGAACGGCGGCGGCGGCGGCCCCACCGAGACCTTCACCGTCGAGGGCGAGGATCCCGCGGTCGTCACCACCACCGGCGGCTCCGCCGGCAACGCGTGGAACCTGTGGTCTGCGGGCGACCTCACCGCCACGTTCCAGGTCCCCACCGCCGGCACCTGGCTCGCGTCCGCCCGGGTGTGGGCCGATCAGGCCGGTCCCGACCTCGCGCGCGCCACGTTGTCCGTCGACGGGACGCAGCTCCTCGCCGCCGACGTCTCCGCGACCACGGAGGGCGGCGCCGAGCTCCTCTCCGCCGAAGCCACGTTGTCGGCGGGCACCCACACCGTCACCGTCTCGTTCGAGAACGACTACTACGAAGGCGGCGCCGACCGGAACCTGTACGTCGACTGGGTCGCCGTCGAAGGGGGTGGCGGCGGCGGCTCCGGGGCCCCACCGGGAGACACCGAGCGCGACGCCTGGCTCGCGGCGTTCGGCGAGCGGGTCCACCGCCGGCCGCTGTCCTCGACCGAGCTCGCGGAGTACGGAGCGCTGTTCACCGCGGCGGCGGAGTTCGGCACCTCGGGCGACCCGTTCCGCGACGGCGTCCAGCTCGTGCTCACCGCGATGCTGCAGTCCCCGCAGTTCGTGTACCGGACCGAGGAGAGCCTCGCGCAGGACGCCGCCGGGCGCATCGCGCTGACCGACTGGGAGGTCGCGTCCAAGCTCTCGTACGCGTTGTGGAACACCATGCCGGACGGCGCGTTGTTCGAGGCCGCGCGCGACGGCCGCCTCTCGACCGACGAGGGCCTGCGGGCCGAGGCGCTCCGCCTGCTGGCCGACGGGCGCGCACACGCCACGCTGGCCGATCTGCACCGCCAGCTGCTGTACCTCGACAACTACCAGAACATCACGAAGTCGCTCGACCTCTACCCCGAGTTCACGCCCACCATGCCTGCGTCCATGCAGGCCGAGGCGTACGCCTTCGTCGACGACGTGATCTTCTCCGACGGCTCGATCCACGAGCTGTACACGCGCCCGTCCACCTTCGTGAACGCGGAGCTTGCACCCATCTACGGGCTCTCCGACGTGCGCGGCGACGAGCTCGTGAAGGTCGACCTCGACCCCACCCAGCGCGCCGGGCTGCTCACGTTGTCGGGGTTCCTGGCGCTCGAGGCCGACAGCTACGTCCACAGCCCCATCCGCCGCGGCGTCTTCATGAACTTCTCCGTCTTGTGCACGGACCTCCCGCCGCCGCCGATCAACGTGCCGCCGCTCCCTCCGTCGAACGGCCTGCAGACCACGCGCGACCGCGTCGACACCCACACCGGGCCCGGGACCTGCGGGGCCGCGTGCCACGGCACCCTCATCAACCCGCTCGGCTTCGGGTTCGAACACTACGACGCCCTCGGCCGCTGGCAGGACGAGGAGTTCGGGATGCCCGTGAACAGCGAGGCCGCCTTCGACTTCTCGGACGGCAAGCGCGCGTACGCCGACGCCGTCGAGCTCTCGGGCATCGTCGGGGACTCGTTCGACGCCCACAAGTGCTACACGAAGCACCTCGTCGAGTACCTCCAGGGCCGCCACGTCGCCCCCTCGGACGACGCCCTGTTGTCCGCCCTCGCCCGGCAGTCGCTGCAGCAGGATCAGCCCATCCTCGACCTCGTCGTCGAGCTCGTGCTCACGGACCAGTTCCGGTTCCGGTCCCCCTCGGGAGGTGAGTGATGTCGCGCACCACGCCGCTTCCTTCGCGTCGCATGTTCCTGCGCGGGCTCGGGGGCGCCGCGCTCGGGCTGCCGTTCCTCGAGGCCCAGGCCCGGGCCGCCAGCGCGCCCACGCCGCACTACGCCGTGTTCCTGCGCCAGGCCAACGGCGTCGCCCAGGCCGACAACGGCGAACCCGAGCAGTACTGGCCGCGCGCGACCGGCCGGATGACCCGGGCCTCGCTCGCGGGGGACGGCGACCGCGCCCTCTCCGAGCTCGCCGACTACGCCGACAACCTGCTCTTCGTGAAGGGCACCACGTTCGGATACCCCGGCAACGGGTGCGGGCACTCGGGGGGCGGCAACCAGGTCCTCACCGCGGCGAAGGTCTCGACCGATCCGTCGGGGAACCTGTCGCTCGCGATGGGGGAGTCGATCGACAACTACCTCGCGAAGCAGTTCACCAACAACGGTGGCGAGCCCCTCACGTTGTACTCGGGGCCCCGCTACGGCTACATCGAGGAGGTCCTGTCGTACCGCGGCCCCCTCGATCTGCGCCCCGCCGAAGACGACCCGTGGAACGCCTACCTGCGGATGGTGGGCGGCGTCGACACCGACGGCTTCCTGGCCGACCGCCGCCGCTCCGTCAACGACCTCCTGCGGGGACAGATGCAGCGCCTCCTCGGCCGCTCCGACCTCTCCGTCGCCGACCGCCAGCGCCTGGAGCTGCACTTCGACAGCATCCGCGACTTCGAGACCCTGTCCTGCTCGCTCTCCGAGAACGAGGAGCAGCAGATGGCGTCGCTCGCGGGGCAGGGCACCCTCGACGACAACCGCCTCACCGTTGCGCAGCTCCACTGTGATCTCGTCGCCATCGCGTTCTCGTGTGACCACGTGCGCGCCGCCACGCTGCAGATCGGCGACGGCAACGACGCCACCCAGTACATGATCGGGGGCAACCGCGCGCCGAGCTTCCACCAGATCAGCCACCGCATCTACAGCGACGGCAGCTACGGCGACCCGATCGTGGGCGCGATCGACCTGCACCACCAGATCGACCGGATGCACCTCCAGGTGTACCGCCACCTCCTCGATCGCCTCGCGGAGCACGGCATCCTCGACCAGTCGATCGCCGTCCACACGAACGACCTCGGCGCGGGCGTGTCGCACACCTACCGGAACGTGCCGTTCATCATCGCCGGCCGGGGCGACGGGCTCCTGAAGCAGGGCCAGTACGTGGACCTCGGCGGCGACGTCACCCACAACCAGCTCCTGTCCACGCTCATCAGCGCGTGCGGCATCCGGAAGGGCAACGGCGACCTCGTCGACGACTTCGGCGACGTGGACCTGCCCCGCGGCACGTTGTCTGCCCTGATGGCCTGACCCTGGCCTGGCTCGAAGGCACCGTCGACCGCGTGTTGTGGTCGAGCGACCGCACGGGCTACGGCGTGGTCCGGCTCACCACCCCCGACGGGCCCGTGGTGGTCGTGGGCATGGTGGCCACGCTCGCGGGTCGCGAAGAGGGCTCGTTCGTGTCCTGTGAGGGCGACTGGGAGGACCACCCCGTCCACGGGCGCCAGTTCCGCGCCACGGGGCTCCTCGACACCTCGCCGCACACCGAGCAGGGCCTGCGCATCTGGCTCGCCTCGTCGGGCATCCAGGGCATCGGCAAGCGCATGGCGGCCCGGGTGGTCGACACCTTCGGGCTCGACACGTTGACCATCCTCGATCGGGCCCCGCAGCGCCTGCGCGAGGTCCCCGGGTTCGGCGCTGCGCGCATCGCCGCCGTGGCCGCCGCGTGGGACGACGGCAAGGCCCAGCGCGCGCTCACCCTGCTCTTGCGGGGCCTCGGCCTGTCCCAGCGCCAGGCCGACCGGATCCTCGAACGCTACGGAGAACGCGCGGAGCACGTGGTGCGCACCGAGCCGTACCGCCTCGCCGACGACATCGGCGGCATCGGGTTCCGCACCGCGGACGCGCTCGCGCAGAAGCTCGGGCTCCCCAAAGACGACCCCGGACGCGCCCGGGCCGCCGTCCGCTACGTGCTCGAGCAGGAGTCCGAGCAGAGCGGCCACTGCTGGTTGTCGGTGGAGGCCGTGACGCGCATGTTGACCGCGCTCGACGTCCCCGCCGAGCAGGTCCCGGGCGCCATCGAACACGCCGAGGGGCGCGGGGCGCTGGTCGTGGAGGGGGAGCGCCTGTGGCCTTCGGCGCTGTGGGTGGCCGAGGACCGCGCCGCACACACGCTCCGGGAGCTGCTCACCGCGCCGGCGCCCCCGATCGACGAGGGCCAGCTCGAGGCGGCGGAGCGCTGGGTGGGGGTCACGCTCGACCCGTCGCAGCGCGAGGCCGTGGCGCTGGCCCTGCAGCACCGCACGTGCATCGTGACGGGGGGGCCGGGGACCGGGAAGACCACGCTCCTGCGCGTGCTCCTGCGCGTGCTGGTGGAGCGGGGCGAGCAGGTGTCGCTGGCGAGCCCCACGGGGCGGGCGGCGCGCCGGATGGAGGAGGCGACGGGCCTGCCGGCGTCGACGATCCACCGGCTGCTCAAGGTGGACCCCCGCACGGGCGGCTTCGTCCACGGCCTCGCCACCCCGCTCGACACCGACGCCGTCGTGATCGACGAGGCCTCGATGGTGGACGTGGCCCTGTTGTGCGCCGTCACCGACGCGCTCCCCGTCGAGCGGTCGCCGCGGCTGATCCTGGTGGGCGACGTGGACCAGCTCCCGAGCGTGGGACCGGGCCAGGTGCTGCGTGATCTCGTCGCGTCCGGCGTGATCCCGGTGGCCCGGCTCCAGCAGGTGCACCGCCAGCAGGAGGGGTCGGCGATCCTGGTGGCGGCGGCGGCGATCCGCGAGGGCCGGGTGCCTCCGGACGGCGCAGACACGTTCCTGCTCCCGCGCCCGGACGCCGAAGACGCCGTGCGCACCTTGCTGAAGGTGGTGGGGGAGCGCCTGCCGGCCCGGGGCTTCGCGGCCGACGACATCCAGGTGTTGACCCCCACCCGCCGGGGCGTCCTGGGCACCGAGCGGCTGAACGCCGAGCTCCAGCGCGTCGCGAACCCGGGCGGGGAGGGGATCCCGGAGCTGCGGCGCGGCGAGCAGACGATCCGGCTCGGAGACCGCGTGATCTGCACCAAGAACCGCTACGACCTGGAGGTGTTCAACGGAGACACCGGGCGGGTCACGTCGGTCACGGCCGCGGGGCTCACGGTGGACTTCGACGGCCGCGCGGTGGCGTTCGACCGCGAGGACCTTGGCAACCTGGACCTGGCGTACGCGCTCACCGTCCACAAGAGCCAGGGCAGCGAGTACGGCGCGGTGGTGGTGGCGCTGCACGGCTCGGCGGGCCTGCTGTTGCGCCGGAACCTTTTCTACACCGCAGTCACCCGGGCCCGGCGGTTCCTGTGTGTGGTGGGCAGCCCCGACGCCTGGGGGCGCGCGGTGCGGCAGGTGGGGGGCGACGATCGGAACACGGGCCTCGCCGAGCGGCTCCGCGCCGGGACGGCGTTCACTCGCCCGTGAAGCGCCGGATGGTGCGCCTCAGCAGCTCGGTGTCGAGCGGTTTCTCGAGCAACTCGTTCTGCAGCCCCACCAGGTGGTCCGTGACGGCTGCCGAGCGGACGCCGCCGCTGACGAACACGAACCGCTCCGCCAGCGCGGGTCGGATCGGGCGCACGCGCGCGTAGAGCTCGTCGCCGCGCAGGTGGGGCATGGTGATGTCGCACAACACCACGTCGAAGGTCTCTCCCGCCTCGATGCGCCGCAACGCCTCCCGCGGGTCGTCGATCGCCACCACCTCGTGGCGGTTCCGGAGCAGGCGCTCGATCGACCGCAACAACATGGGCTCGTCGTCGACCACCAGGACCCGTCCCCTGGTCGGCGCGCGGCGCTGATTGGGCGCGCCCGGCACCTTGGTGGAGGGCAACACCAGCCGGAACGTGGTGCCCCGTCCAAGGCCCGTATCGCAGGTCAACTCGCCCCCGAGCGAGGTCACGATGTTGTGGCAGATCGCGAGGCCCAGGCCCGTCCCGACGCCCACCGGCTTGGTGGTGAAGAACGGATCCCAGATGCGGGGCAACACCTCGGGCAGGATCCCGGGCCCGTTGTCGGCGACCTCGAGCCACACGGACTCTTCGGCGGCCCAGCAGCGCACGGTGACCTGGTTGCGCGACACGTCGCTTGTCGGAAACGATTGCGCTGCGTTGACGAGGAGGTTGACCACCACCTGCGACAGCCGGGCCTCGTCGCCGAGCACGGGCGGGACCGGCTGCAGATCGCGGACGACGCTGCACCGCTGGCGAAGCTCGTGCATCGACAAGTTCAGCGACACCTCGATCACGTCCGGCAGGCTCACGGGAACAGGCTCCGAGGACTCGCGCGCGAGGGCCCGTAGACCCTGTACGATCTTGCGGATCCGCTCGGAACCTTCGCGCGCGTCCACGAGGACCTCGATCAGGGCCTCGAGGCGTGCGGAGGACGACACCCCGGCGATGGACTGGAGCTCCTCGACCGCGTAGTCCAGGTTCCCGATCATGTAGCTGAGCGGGTTGTTGAGCTCGTGGCCGACGCCGGAGGCGAGCGTTCCCGTCGTGGCCAGCCGGTCCTGCCGGGCCAGGCGCTCCTGGAGCAGCGACCGCTCGGTCACGTCGTGCGCGACCAGCAGCCCCACCGGACGGTCACCCTCCGGCACGGGAACGAACGACAGCTCGAAGTGCCGGTCTTCCCTGCGCGTGTCGATCCGCGCCGGGACCCCGCCGAGGCTCTGGCGTGCAGCGTCCTCCAACTTGTCGAGGTGGGCCGCGTCGAACCACCCGAGGAAGGTGTCGCCGACTTCCCAGGCGCCACTGCCAGTACCGAACACCTGGTCGATCTGGAGCGCTCCATCGAACAGGACCAGGGTGGTCCGCGGCAGCTGGTCCAGGAGGGTTCGGAGGAACGAGCGCTCCCTGGCGAGATCCGCACGCGCGGCTCGTTCACCCGTTACGTCGCGGAACGTCACCAACACCCCGCGGTCGTCGAGGGGCAGGGGGCGCGCGTCGATCGAGATCCATGTCACCCCGCCGGCTCCGACCACACCCATCACGACGCCGGATGCGGGGCTGCCGGTGGCCAGCGTCACCATCGCCGGGTGCTCGTGGCCCGGGAACGGGGTGCCGTCCTCGCGGATCGTGTGCCAGCGAGGGCCGACCGACGTTCGGCCCAGCAGCTGGTCGGAGGTGAGGCCGAGGATCCTGGTGGCTGCGACGTTGCACTCGACGACGCGGCCCGTTGGGTCGTGGACGACGACCCCGTCCTGCATGGTCTGCAGGAGGGCCTGGAGCCTGGCATGTTCTCGACGGTGTCTCCGCGCGGTCCGCTGGAGCTCCAGCTGGCCGACCACCTGATCCGCCAGGAACCTGAGCAGGTCGAGGTCCGCGGGCGAGGCGTCCCTGGGAGCGTGGTCGATCGCGCACAACGTGCCGAGGACGAACCCATCCGGCGTGTGCAGGGGGACGCCCGCGTAGAACCGGACCCGTGGGTCACCCGTGACGAGCGGGTTGTCGGCGAAGCGCTCGTCCACGCAGGCGTCCGGGACGACCAGCGGCTGACCGGCCTCCACGACGTGCCCGCAGAACGACACCTCCCGGGGGGTCTCCGTAGCGCCCAGCCCGTACCGCGACTTGAACCACTGCCGTCGGTCGTCCACCAGCGAAACCAGGGCGACGGGCACACCCAGGAGCCTCGCCGCCAGGGCCGTGATCTGGTCGAAGGCCGCGTCGGGCGGGGTGTCCAGCACCCCGTACGACAGGAGCGCTGCGAGCCGGATCGCCTCGTTGGTCGGGGGAAGTGGCGGCTGCATGGGGTCAGGCGCTCCATGCGCTGAACGCGCCGCGTACTGTCCCATCGTCTCGCCTGTCGTGCCACTGTCGCGAGAGACTGTGGCTACACGCTGAGTGCGAGGGCCCCCACCACCAGCACCGTCACCAGCACCACGGACTTCCAGGCCACGCTCCCTCCCGACCGACACGGGATGATGCCCGTACCCGATCCGCGCCGTCACCGGGCGCTCAGGGAGCCTGGACGAGGGGGCCGTCGACCCGCACGAGCAGGTCGTCGTAGTCCGCGTCTCCGCCGCCGTCGGTGTCTTCGAAGCCGAACCACCAGGAACAACCGCCGCGCCAGGCGGCTGCGCCGTGGATCTCGCCGTCGGCGTTGCGGGAGGCCGGCCCGGACCGCCAGTGATCTCCGGTGTCGTAGACGTCGTGGCCCAGCACCAGCTCGGTGCCCACGGGGAACGGCCCGACGACCACGCGCCGACCCGGCAGGTCGTCCGAGTCCGCCACGAAGCTCGCCTCGGGCGCGTCGACCACGAGCGCCTGCTCGTAGCCGGCGTGGGAGCCGAGCCAGGTGAACGTGATGGGCAGTGTGTCGTCGGCCACGAGCAGGCGGGCCGCGGGGTCCTTGGCGTACCCGGCTTCGGGCTCGGTGCAGGGCTCCCCTGGGGACCCCAGCGTGGGGGGCTCGTCTCCACCGGTCGTCGCCGGCTCCGTCGCGTCCAGCCCCACCTCGACCCCGACGGGCTGGGCGAACCCGGTCTCCGAGCAGCCCCCGAGCAGCGCCCCTGCCAACCCACCCAGCCACGCGATCCACCGGGACATGCGACCTCCGCTCGTTCGTGGCCAGGGATAGCGGGGCAGGCGGCCGCAGCCGTCCGAAGCCGTCCGAAACCCGGGGTGCCCGTGCCCAGCCACCGCCCGCTCGTGGGCCGCGAGATCGAGCTCCAGCGCCTCCGCGACGCGCTGGGCCGCGGCGGGCTCGTGGTGCTGGTGGGTCCGGGCGGCGTGGGGAAGACGCGCCTGGCCGAAGAGGCCGCCGGGGCCGTGGAGCCCATCGCCCTCGCCGGCGTGCGCGACGAGGAGGGCCTCGTCCGCGCGGTGGGGAGCGCGCTCCGGCTCGCCGAACCCGACGTGGAGCGGATCGGCGCCGCGCTTGCCGCAGGCCCTGCGCTGGTGTGGTTCGACGGGGTCGACGGCCTCGACGACGGAGCCCTGCGCGCGCTCGCCGGGTGGGCGGTCCCGGGCGGGACGCTGCTCGCGACCTCGCGCCGCCACCTGGGGATCGGGTGGCACCTCCCGGTCGAGCCGCTGGCCCCCACCGACGCGGTGGCGCTGTTCCTGGCGCGCGCGGCGGAGGCCGGCTTCACCCCCACCGACGACGAGCGGGGGGACGTGGAGCGGCTGGTCGCCCGCCTGGACCACCTGCCGCTGGCGCTCGAGCTGGCTGCCGGACGCGTGTACGCGCTGGGCCCCGGAGGGCTCGCTGCCCGCCTCACCGACGGCCTCGACGCCCTGGAAGTCCGGGAGAGGAGCCTGGAGGCGTCGATCGCAGCGTCCTGGGCGCTCCTGGGGCCCGCAGACCGGGACGCGCTGGCCGGAACGACGCTGCTGGTGGGTCCGTTTGCGGCGTCCGACCTGCCCTGGTTGGGGGCGCCGGGCGCTGCCACCGATCGGCTGACGCGGCTGGTGGAGCGCTCGCTGCTCCGGGTGCTCCGGACCCGCTCCGGCGCGCGGTACCAGGGGTGGGAGGGCGTGCGCACGTTCGCGGCGGCCCGGCTCGCGCCCGCGCTCGCGCAGCAGGTGGAGGACGGCCTCGTCGACCGGGGGCGCGCGTTCGGCGAGGCGCTGTTCGGTCCGGGGGAGGCGGAGGCCCTGGACGGCCTGCAACGCCTGCTCCCGTCGCTGCTGGCGGCTGCGGAGCGCGCCCGGGGCGACGCCCCCCGGCTGGCGAAGCGGGTGCTGGCGCTCGATCCGGCGCTGCAGGCCCGGGGACCCGCTGCGGTGCGGCGTCGGTGGGTGGCCGAAGCGCTCTTGGGCGCCACCGGCGCGGTGCGAGCGGCCCTCCTGGCGAAGCAGGTGGAGACGGAGCCGGCCCTGGTGCCCGACGAAGCCCTCGTCGAGGCCCTCACCGCCCACGGCGCGGACCCGGAGCTGGCCTCCGCCCTGCGGCTGGCCCGGGGGCGCGCGGCCTGGAACCGCGCCGAGCTCCCCGGTGCGGAGCTCCGGTACGTCGAGGCCCTGGCGCACGCACCGACCGCGCGGGACCGGCTGCGCGCTGCCTACGCGTTGGGTGGGGTGCGCTCGGCCCGCGGGGACACCGCTGGCGCCCTCCGCACGTTCGAGGAGGCCCTCGCCGAGGCCCGCGACCACGGGAGCGCGCTCGCGGAGGGCCTGGTGCTGGGCGGGATGGGCGTCGTGGGCCACGACGTCGACCACCCCGACGCGGAGACCTGGCTGCGCCGGTCGGTGGAGGCCCTCACGGCGTCGGGCGACCCCCGGGCGGCGGCGTACCGGCTCCGCCTCGCGGACCGCGCCCTGGCGCGCGGGGACCGGTCTGCGGCGCTGGCGGAGGCGGAGGCGGCGTTCTCGGACCTGGAGGCGGCGGGCCAGCTGCGGCTCCTCGGCCACGCCCACGGGGTGCGCGGGCTGGTCCGCGAGGCGATGGGCGACCTCGCGGGCGCGCGGGACGATCTGGTCCGCGGCGAGGCCCTGGAGCGGCGGTACGGCAACCGCGCGGTGGAGGGGCTCCTGGCGTGTTGGCGGGCGCGCCTGGAGGCGGACGCGGGGGAGCGCCCGGTGGCGGAGGCGGCGCTGGCGCGGGCCCGGGCGCTGCTGACCGGGGTGGAGCACCCGTACGCCGCGCTGGTGGAGCTGAGCGCGGCGCACCTGGCGCTCCCGCGCGGCGAATCCGCCGCCAACGCCCTGCGCGCCGCGGAGTCCGCGGGGGAGCGCTCGTCGGAGGTCCGCGCGGCCCGGGCCCGGCTGGCGGCGGCGGCAGCCGGCGACCTGCTCGAGCTCGCCGCAGACGGCGCCTGGTTCGCGCTGGGGGCCACCCGGGTCGACCTCTCCACCCGCCACCCCATCCGGCGGGTGCTGGTGGCGCTGGCGACGGCGTCGGGGCCCTCGGACGTGGACGCGTTGTTCCAGGCGGGGTGGCCCGGAGAGCGCGCGACGGTCGAGGCCGCTCGGGATCGCGTCTACCACGCGGTCGCCACGCTGCGACGGCTGGGACTCGGCGAGCGCCTGACCCGCGGGGAGGGCGGCTGGCAGCTGCGGCTGCGCCTCACCGTCGCTCGAGCGACCGGGTGACCCGCGCAGCGTCGAGGTCGAACTCGAGGTCGAACTCGAGGTCGAGGTCGTGAGGTCGAACTCGAGGTCGAACTCGAGGTCGGAGGTCGAGGTCGGAGGTCGAGGTCGAGGTCGAACTCGGCGGGTTCCGACGCCCAGTCCAGCCCGCCGGACACGGGAAGTGCCTGTTGTAACCCCCTCTCCCCTCCGGGGAGAGGGCTGGGGTGAGGGGGTTCACGGCCGCCAGGTGGTCCGGGGGCCTGCGCCCGCCCGCACGGCCGCCTCGAGGACGGCGTCCGCAGGCTCGGCGACCACGTCGTACGGTGCCGGGGGCCGCGACACCCGCCCGGGTTCGTTCTCGGACACCCGCGCTCCGCCGAGGAGCAGGTCCCCCACGCTGTCGACGTAGCCCCGGTCGTTGCCTTCGCCGGAGCTCACCACGGCGTCCGATCGCTCCACGCGCCAGTCGTTGTCGCCGCCACACGGGTTCGGGTCGACGCAGGGGAACACCCCGGGGATGCCCACGCAGTCGGGCTCGGCGGCGTACACGTTGGCTTCGCTGAGGAACCGCGCGCCGTCGTACGAGGCCGCGCCGTACTGCCACCAGGCCTCCACCAGGTTGTCGACGAAGTGGGCCTCGCCGTAGTGGAAGCGCGGGTTGCGCACCGAGGTGCCCTCGAAGTGGTCGTGGTGCCAGGTCACGCGCATGCCGGCGGCCTCGTCGCCGTCTTTGGTCTGCCACGCCAGCGTCGCCTTCTTGTGGGTCCGGAACCGCGACCACGAGATGGTGAGGTCGGTGCCGCCCCGGATGTCGATCAGCCCGTCCCCGCCGTCGAACAGCTCGAGGTGGTGGAACCACAGGTCGTGGGAGGTGAAGTCGGCGGGGTCGTCGCCGCCCGAGCCCAGGACCACGATCACGTCGCCGGCCTGCTCACAGGCCTCCTCCGACGACCGCAGCGTGCGGGTGAGGGACAGGTCGGAGACGATGACGTCGTGGACGTCCTCGAGGCGCCAGGTCCCGTCGACCGTCACGTCGTGGCCGCGGCCGTCGACGGTCTTGTCGGAGCGCACCTCGCAGTCGTCGTCCCAGGTGATGGTGCCGTCCACGTCGAACACGATGGTCCACGCCGTGGCGCTCTCGAGGGCGTCGCACAACGTGCCGGGACCGCGCTCGCCGAGCGAGGTGACCACGTACTCGAGGTCGGGGTCGCCGCCCGTGGTGAGGGCCCCGAAGCCCGCGCGCTCGGCGAGCAGGGACTCGGCCCGGGACAGGGCGGGGGGCGTGACGGGGACACCGTCGCCGCCGCACACGCAGAAGTCGCTGCGGTGGCCGCTGTCGCACGCGACGGCGGGGCGGGAGGTGTCGGGGCTGCAGGTGCCGTCGAGGTCGTCCCACGCGGCGGTGCAGGGCAGGCCCACGGAGGCGCACACGGCGTCGCAGCTCGCGCCGTCGGTGAACACGGCCTCACACCGGTCGGCGGTCGACGTACACAGCGACCACCCCGCAGCCTCGACCGGCGCGCAGTCCACCGGGGTCGTGGGCGTGGTGGTGGTGGTGGTGGGCGTGGTGGTGCCGGGGGTGGTCGGAGGCGTC
>JBIKWC010000165.1:0-15925 GCA_044356535.1 Myxococcota bacterium | reverse complement strand
TCGGCATGCACGGCGGACGGTGCGAGCACCAGCGCCACGGCGGGTGCGACCAGGAGGGCGGCGAGCAGCAGGCGGCGCAGGCTCATGGGACCTCCGGAACAGCAGCGGTGGGATCGATGAACAGCCACGGCCCCGGCCACCCGTCGCAGTCGCGGTCGGGCGAGGTCACCGACCACGTCTCGTAGGGGACGACCGGGTCGGCGGCGCCAGGGTGAGTCATGGGGTCGGTATCGGCGCAGTCGCCGTATCGGCGGAACCCGTCCGCGTCGGCGTCGGGAGCTTGGCACCCGACGAGGCTGCTACCGGCGGTGCACGAGGCCCACCACGTGGGCCGGGCGTCGGGCCATCGCTCATAAGGGACCGGCGGGCTGGTCCCGTCCAGCAGTCCGTACAGCCCGGTCACCTCGGGGAGGAGCTGCGGCCCCGCGAGGAGCGCGAACCACGCGCCGCTCGTGTCGGTCGCCGCCTGGGGAGTGAACGTCAACGCCGCGCTCGCTGTGGTGAGCACGTGTCCGGCGGAGATCACGCCGATCCCGCCGAGGTCGCACTCGAGGAACGGCGGGCCTCCCGACAGCGGCGCTCCGTCGGCGTCGCTCGCGCAGCCGATCGCGTACGGCACCGCGTCGAACACCGGGAACGGCGTCCCGTCGGCGGCAACGAGGCTCGTCTGCACCTGGACAACCTCGGCGAGGACGTCACCTGCGGCGGGGTGGTCGAGGATGTGCAAGCCCAGCAGGGGCTCACCCCGCACCCCTCCCTGCACTCGGGCTTCGGTGAACCCCGCGGTCGGGCTCCCAGGCTGGTCGAGCCACCCTGCCAATTCGGGTAGGTCCGCCGGGCGATGAGCAATGCCGCTCGCGAGGATCGTGTCGCGTAGAGTGTTCCAAGCGGCCAGAGAGTCAGCGGCGTCGCGAAGCGCCAGGTTCTGGGCCAGCAGATATGGACCGACCATGAAACCGCGAACCCAGGCAACGCGGACCTGCACAGGGTCATCCCGACTTTCCGTCAGCAACGACAGGTTCTGTATCTCCTCCACACCCTCAGTGCTCGAGGTAAATGCGGACACCCGCCGCGCCAGCCCGTCGTACAACGTGTGCGGTTGGAACCCGGGCACGCGCTGCATGCTCAGCACCGTCGGGACCGCCTCACTGAACCACTCCGTCTCCATGAACTTGCGTCGGCTCATCAATACGTGGGCCAGCTCGTGGGTCGCAGTGCCGTCCAGGCGGCGGAGCGAGCTGGCGACGGGTTCGTTGGCCGTCTGCCCTCCATCCGGCCCAAACGGACGCAACACCACGAGGCCACCCTTCGTGTACCCCGGCACCACCACCCCGCCTTCAGACCGCGCCTCGTCGCGCCCGATCCACACCGCGAGCGGCGTCTCCGTCCCCTTCGCCTCGGCCGAACCGAGCCGGGCGTCGAGCCACGACGCCGCTCCGTCGTACGACCGGGCCCACGGACCGCTATCCCCCGAGACCCACTCGTCCACCGCTGCGCGGACCGCGGGGTCCAGGCATCGATCGATCCACACGTTCGCCGCCGGGCCCGCGGAGGGAGCGCGGTGGACCGGCGGGTCTGTGTCCGGGCGCAGCTCGAACGAGAACCGCTCTGTCTGCAACGACACCACCGTCCCGTCGTGGTCCGGGCGGAGGCAGGTCCGGCGCTCGGAGGTGACATCGAGCGCGTTCTGGCAGCAGTTCATCACCGTCGGTTCGCAGACCCGGTCGAACCACGGCGCTACCACCTCAAACCCGGTGGGTCCGATCACCTCGATGGTGTGCAACGGACTCCGATTCAGGACTGCGTCGTACCCCTCGCTGTCGAGGTGGACCGGCAGCCCGTCCCAGCTCATCCCCGCTGCAGCGCCACACGATCCGGATGACCCGTACCCGAGCCAGGTCGGCGTCGGGTGCTTCTCCCACCACCCCGATGCCTGGGCCGCTGGGGGGAGCGTGCCGTGCACTTCGAGCAGGAACCGTGGTGACACGGCAGCGTCCAGCGTGCCGGCCAGCATCGGCGTCTTCAGCACAACTAGGTCCGCGTTCGCGAACCGGGTCCGACCGGCCTCGATCAACTCGTGGCGCACCCCGCCGATCAAGACCTCCATGGAGGAAGCCACGAACCCTGGCGCCAGCTTGACGGAAATCGTATCCATACGACACCCGCCGGCGCCCGTGACGGCGTTGTCGCAGTCCACCAGGAACTCGGAGACGTGGTGGACCTCCCAGGACTCGGTCTCGGGGGTCGCCGACATCGGGTCGAGGATCCGCAACCGCGTATCGACCTCGGTCGGCAGCAGGTGGTGAGCTACCACCGGGGCGGTTGACGGCTGCACTCGCACCAGGTCCGGCTGCACAGGACCGCGCGCCTCCGGGTCCGTCCCGAACACACCGAATACATAGGCGGACTGCGTCACCGGGTCGTACGCCGCGGCGAGCCCGCCGCCGCCGCCCACCGGGAAGTGGTTTCGGACGACCCCCGCCTCGTCCGCGATCGGCTCCGGCGCCATCGCGTCGCCCCACACCATCAGCTCGTGCTCACCACCCTGCACGTCACCCCCGACGGTCAGGAAGTGGTCGGGCCCGACGGCGACCACCGCTCGGTCGTGGCCAGGGGCGAGGGAGGTCGGCACCTCCTCGGGCACAGCCCCCTCACTGAGGCCGACCCCACCCAGACCACGCAGCGGCTCGACCCACCACACGCCAGGATCGGGTTCGTCGGCGCCCATCTCCTCGAACCGGATCTGGGTAGGGGTGAGGTCGAGACCGTTGTCGAGGACGTGGGCGACGAGCGGCTCCACGTCCTGGTGGAGGGTGCCGCCAACCAGGCGCCACCGCGGGTTCTCTGAGGTCCAAGACCGCGTCCCTACATCCCACACCCGGCCGAGGGGCACCAACCCGGCACCGCGCACCCCGACGGTGGGTGCCTCGCCGAGCACGGCCTCGCGGTCGGCGTCCCATGGCTCCGCGAGCGATCGCTGGTGGCTCCCGTACCACGTGTCGATCTCCAGGAACCCCTGGAGATTGAAGGCGTGCAGCGAGCCTGCATGGTCGGCCCCATCAGGGAAGGTCTCGCCGCAGCCGCCCACGCCGAACCAGTCCTGGCACCCGCCGCTGGTTCCGCCGTACCACCACGCCACACCCGCGACGGGGTCGTACGCGCCGCCGGGGCCGAACACGCCGGGCGCGTCCTGCCACGTCAGCTCGACACCGACCTCGTACGCGACCGGCATTGGCAACCCGCGATCTGCCGCGGGAACCAGTTCGGGATCCAGGAACGTGACCAGATTCAGGTCCGCTCCGTCGCAGAACGGATCGGAGAGGCACGCGTTCAGCAACGGCTGGGATACCCATTCCGCAGTACATCCACCGGGGACGAGCTCCTCCACACACACGATGTCGGGCTGCGTCCGCCAGTCCTCGTGTACCTGGGTACAGACGGCTCGACGGCGAGACTCGATGTCCGTCAGGCTGACGCCAAGCGTCCATCTTGCCAAGGGAGCCCCGGCAGCCACCTCCTCGTCATCCGCGTCCGTGCACTTCGTCTCTCCGGGAGCCGGCACGCAAGAGTTGTACGCGTCGAACACGGTGCAGTAGGGAGACCCGACCTCCATCGCGGCCACCCCGTACGAGAAGTCCTGCTCGTCGAAGAAGTCCACCTCCCGCGAGGACGCCGTCGAGCTGGTGCATGACGAGCGGCGAACGCAGGGCGACCCATCGAGGAACGCCATCGATCACCACTTGCTCCCGACCCCCCACGAGCCGGAACCCGTCGCCGTCCTGGTGGAGCAGGCCGCCTGCCACCCCGCCGCTACCCGGCGTGGAGGCCGAGAGCTGGATCCAGGGACAGTCGTCGACCGGCTGGAGCTCGCCCGGAGCGTCGCGCCCTACCGCCGCGTACACCCACAAATCGTCCAGCGCGGTGCCGTCGAGGGCCTCGCCGCCGTACAGGACGAGCCCGAGCTCGATCGGCCGACCGTCCGGGAGGAACCACCACGATGGCGCCACGAACGACGCGAGCTGGTGGTCGCGGCGGGCCGACGGGCCGGGGCAGGCGCCCTCGTCACCGCGGTATGCCACCACGCTCGCCACCCAGTCCGCGTCTGGCGGCTCGCCCCCCCCCCCCCGACGACGCCGGTGTGCTCGGGGCCCTTGTCGTCGTTGGTGGCCGGATCACACCCGCCAAGCGCCGCGAGTACCAACCATGCGTGGCGACCCCCCATGCATCCTCCCTCATCGGTCCAGCCAGCTCATGATGGCAAACTCAAGGAGGCGCGTCAAGCCCACCAGGCGGAGCTGCTGGCAGGCGCTGTCGTCGCGGTCGGGCTCGCGGGCCTCACCCAGGAAGCACGGCCAGCTGACGCCCGGCCAGGCGCTTGAACGCGTCCGACACGTCGCGCGAGGCGACGACGCGGTCCCACAACGCCCGCGCCGCCTCCACGGCCGAGGGCGGAAACGCGCTCCGGTGAGCGCTCGGAACCCAGGGCTCGGACGGGAGCTCGCCGTGGCGCGGCGCGAAGGCCATGGGCAGCAGATCGTAGACCGGCGCCAGGCCCTGCAGCGACGTCCCGCGCATCCGGAACGAAAGGTTGCCCGGGTGCATGTCGGCGTTTGCCGTGAGGTGGCCGAAGGCCTCGAGCCAGCCCACCCGCGCGTGGTCCTCGGCCGTCAGCCGACCCGCCCGGACCAGGGCCGCCGTCCCGACCGACCAGCTCCGGAGCTCCCGCGCCACCCCGGACGGGTCCAGCGCCGCGAGCGAAACGAGGCCGCTCCGACCGCGCTCGCCGTGCCGATCGAACCGCTCCACCCGCAGGAACCGTCGCCCGCCCGCGTCCACCACCTCCGAGCGGGCAGCCTCGACGCCCCGCTCCCGCAGCACCTCGTGCACCAGGTGCTCCGCGACCAGCAGATCCGCCCAGCGCCGTCCGTCCGGGGTGTCGGTCGTGGGAGAGAACTTGACGATCCAGCCCGGCTCCGCGAACTTGGGCTGCTCCCCTGCCGGCGACGAGCCCCACGGCGCCTCGGCGAGGGCCCGCGCGGCCCGGGTGGGCAGGTCACCGGTAGGCGACCGGTCAGGCCCGCCCGAGAGGAGATCGAGGGCGAACGCCCCGACGACGAACGCACCCGACAGCTCCACCCCGTAGTGCGCGAAGAACCGGAGGACCTGGTCCGCCGTCCAGCGCTCGAGGTCGACGGGGTACCCCTGATCGGCGTGGACCCGGGCCCACGCGCGCCCCAGGAACCCTTGCGGCCGCGCGTCGGCCAGGAACCACGGCAGGTCCGAGTCGGTGGGGCTGGTGCACTCGAACCCGCTCGTCACCTCGGGGACGTGGCCCTCCACGTAGAACCCGAACGGCTCCACGGGGTGGAGGGTCAGCGCCAACCGGCTCGCCCCGGCGGAATCGAGCTCGTAGACCGGCACCGGGGTGTGGACCCCATCCACCCGACGGCGGGCGGCGTACCGCGTCGCCCGGGCCCGACCGACGGTCAGCAGCCCCGCCTGCGAGAGCGCCCGCTGCAGGGTGGACTTGGAGACAGACAGCGCCCGCTGCAGCTCGGAGGCAGACCGCGGGCCGCGAGACAACGCAACGGCGAGCGCCTCTGGGGTCACTACGCCTCCGTGGGTCGATACTCTCCAGGAGTATCGCAGAAAAGATACCAGATCCGGGTCGATGGGTGGTTCGATTTCACCGAAGGGCTCGTCACTCCGGGGGAACGGTCGCCGCCCAGCTTGCCCGGCCGTCCCGGAGCTGCATCACCACCATCGGCTTCGACGGATCGCGGTCGGGGCCCACGGTGAGGGGGCCGGTCACCGTCGCCAGCCCGCGGACCGTCGCCAGGGCCGCTGCGAGGTCCGCGCCGCTGGTGGTCGGCGCGCGACGAAGCGCGTCCACCACCATCCTCCCCGCGTCGTACCCGAGGGCTGCGAGGCCGTCCGGAACGGTGCCGTAGGCGCGCTGGTAGGCCTCCACGAACGCGGCGACTCCGGGCTCCGGCGAATCGGCGGCGAAGTGGTTGACGTAGTACGCCCCCTCGACGGCTGGACCTGCGGCCTCGACGAGCCCGTCGCTGTCCCAGCCGTCCGCACCGACGAACGTGACGTCGAGGCCCCGGTCCTGTGCCGCCACCGCGATGGAGGCCACGTCCGTGTACAACCCCGGCAGGAACACGACGTCCGGCCGCGCCTTGCGGAGGGCCCGGAGCTGGAGCCGGAAGTCGGTGTCGCCGGACTGGTACGGGAGTGTGGCCGCCACCCGCCCGCCCCGCGCAACGGACGCGCGCTCGAAGGCCCCGCTGACCACCTGGCTGTAGGTCGACGACGCATCCGACAGGATCACGGCGGTCCTGGCCTTCAACGGGCCTGCGGCGAACGCGGCCGCCATCTGCCCCTGGTACGCGTCGGTCGCACACGCGCGGAACACCCGGTCGCCGATCGTCGTCACCGACCCGTTGGTGCTCGCGGGCGAGACCATGGGCACGCCGAGCTGCTGCGCCACGGCGCCGCCGGCCAGCGACAGCGACGAGGCCACCTCCCCCACCAGCACCACCGCGCCCTCGACGGTCACCAGGTGTTCGACCGCCTCGGCAGCCCCCTCACGGGTGCCGCGGTCGTCGGACACCACCAGCCGGAAGAAGCGTCCGCCGCTCTCGAGCGCGTTGGCCTCGTCGATCGCCAGGGACAACCCCTGGTGCGTGGAGTGCCCGAACGACGCCATGCCCCCGGTCATGGAGGCGAACTCCCCGATGACGACCACTTCTGCGCCCAGCGCTGGGTCTGCGGCGGCAGCTATCGGAATCCACATCGCGAACACGAGGCCCTCGCGAGAAGGTAGCGCGCTCGTGGGTGAGGTCGAGGGAGACCTCCAGGTTCTTCAGACCACGATGTTGATGTTGCGACCGAGGTGCTCGGGCAGCGCGGCGGTGGGGGTGGCGGTCTCGATGTTCCGGATGAGGAGCATGGCGGCGGCGGTGTTGGCGTCCCGCTCCTTGCGCAGCACGGCCACGCCTACGTCCTGGCGGAGGCGGAAGGCGGAGAGCGAGGTCGCGTAGGCGGCGAGGTCCATGGCGGCTCCAGGTGCGTCGCCGCTCTTCGGATCGACGCAGCGGAAGGTGTAGGGACGGGCGCGACGCCCGGCTCCCGTCCGAGACGTTAGACGGGAGCGTCGGCGGCGAGCGGAAACAAGTCCCCGCCGCCTGCGTACACACTCGAACGGGAGGTCCTGTGTCGCGTCCACTGGTGGGGCTCGTCGCTGTCGGAGTCGGGTGCAGCAACTTCGAGTCGATCGACGACGCGTGCAAGGAGAAGATCGGGGGAGACCAGCACGGATCGGCCGAGGCCAACCAGTTCTTCGGGCGCACCACGTGCTACCGCCGGTACGCTGGGCTCGGACAGGCCAGCATCGACAAGCAGATCACGCTCGCCGCGGCATCTCACGCCACGTACCTCGAGGCCAACGGGATCTCGCCCGACTGGAACCTCGAGGAGCCCGGAAGCACGGGCTTCACGGGCATCGACTCCTTCGAGCGCCTCGAGGCCGCCGAGTTTCCGATCGACGCGTCCGCCTCCTTCGTCTGGGAGGTGTTGATCCCGATCGACGAGGCGGCGGACCGGGGCACCGTGGTCGACTCGTACATGCACGACCCCCTGGTCCGCGACGTCCTGCTGGCGCCCGGCTGGCTCGGCGGCGGGTACAGCGAGTTCACCGAGCAAGAGGTCCGGTATGCGTACTTCCACGCGGTGCTCGCGATGCCGAGCGGGGAGAGCACCACGCGACCCGCGACGTACCCGGTCGACGGCCAGACCGACGTGCCCCCGTCGGTGACGGGAATCCTGCCGCTGTCGGGCGCGCCGGCCAGCCCCGGGTACCCGATCACCATGACCTTCGGCTCGGTGGAGGGCTCGATCACCACGAGCAACCCGCTGGGGGTGCGGGTCGACGCCTCCACCGTGACGGGGCCGGACGGCCCGGTGGAGCACCTGGTGTTCCTGCCGGGCACCTACGAGTGGGGGACCAACTGGTCGACGGCGGTGCTCTTGCCCACACAGCCGCTGCAACCGGACACCACCTACGTCGTGTCGGCGGACGTCGGGTGGGTCACCGACCCCGCCAAGAACATCGAGTTCTCGTTCACCACGGGCTCGGAGGCTGCGGTCGGTCCGTTCTGAGCAGGGCGAAGCGTGATCTCCGAGCCCCGACGGTGTTGTTACCGCTCCCCATGACCCCGACCGAGCGGCCCACGTTGATCGAGCAGTTCCGCGCGGTGCGCCGCCGCACCGAGTCCCTCGCGGCGGCGCTGTCCCCCGAGGACCAACAGCTCCAGGCGTACCCCGACGCCTCTCCCACCAAGTGGCACCGGGGGCACACCACCTGGTTCTTCGAGACGTTCGTGCTCGCTCCCCACGGGGTCCCTCCCGAAGAGCCGCGTTGGGGGGTGGTCTTCAACTCGTACTACGAAGCCGTCGGCGCCAGGGTCCCGAGGCCGCAACGCGGCTTGCTCTCCAGGCCCTCCACTGCAGAGATCGGCGCCTGGCGGGCGCGGGTGGACGACCGGGTCACCCTGCTCCTCGAACGAGCTGCAGAAGACACGTTCCTGGCGCTGGTCCCCCTCGTCCGGCTGGGGCTCGCGCACGAAGAGCAACACCAGGAGCTGATCCTGACCGACCTGCTCGGGGCGTTCGCAGCCAACCCGCTCCAGCCGACGTACGCACCGGGCGCGGATGCAGGGGTCTCCCCGTCGGAGCTCCGCTTCGTCGAACACGGCGGGGGGCGGGTCGCACTGGGGCGGGAGGAGGCGTTCGCCTTCGACAACGAGGGGCCGGTCCACGAGGTGCTGCTCCCGCCCTTCGCGTTGGCGAACCGGCTGGTCACCGTCGGCGAGTGGCGTTCGTTCGCGGCCGATCGCGGCTACCAGACCCCATCGCTGTGGCTCTCGGACGGCCTCGCCTTCGTCCGGTCCCAGGCGCTGGACGCGCCCGCCTACACCCAGCTCGTGGACGGCGAGGTGGTCGTCTACGGCCTGCATGGGGAGCGCGTCGCCGACCCGGCGGAGCCCGTGACCCACCTGTCGCTCTACGAAGCGGACGCGCTCGCCACCTGGCTCGGCGGACGGCTGCCCACCGAAGCCGAGTGGGAGCTCGGGGCAGCGGGCCGGGACGATGCCCGACCGGACGCCCGCGACTTTGTTCCGCGGGGGACCGACGGGGGCTGGTTCGGATCGGTATGGCAGTGGACCCGCTCCGCCTACGGACCGTACCCCGGGTACCGGGCCGCCGCCGGCGCGATCGGGGAGTACAACGGGAAGTTCATGATCAACCAGGCGGTCCTCCGAGGCAGCTCGGTGTTCACGCCGCCCGGCCACTCTCGGCCGACCTACCGGAACTTCTGGCCACCGGGGACCCGGTTCCAGGCCACGGGGCTCCGGGTGGCACGCGACCTCACTCGAGACCGGTAGGGGGCACTCTTGGCCAAGGCAAGCTGGAACGGAACGACCATCGCGGAGAGCGACGACGTTGTCATCGTGGAGGGGAACGTGTACTTCCCCCGCGCCTCCGTGAGCCCGACCTTCCTCCGCGACAGCGCGCTCCACACCACCTGCGCCTGGAAGGGCGTGGCGAGCTACCACGACCTCGTGGTGGACGGGAAGACCAACAAGGACGCCGTCTGGTACTACCCGGAGCCCTCTGCGCAGGCGGCGGAGATCAAGAACCGGGTGGCGTTCTGGAAAGGCGTGACGGTGGTGCGATGAACGGACCCCCGCTCCTGGCGGCGGCCACCGGGTTGTTCGCGGCGGCCCCGAACCTGCCCCCCTGGCTGTTCTACGACGAGCGGGGCTCCGAGCTGTTCGAGGAGATCACGAGGCTCCCCGAGTACTACCTGACGCGCGCGGAGCGGTACATCCTGGAGGCCCACGCAGACGACATCCTGCAGCTCGCGGCGAGCGACCACCCGACCCAGGTGATCGAGTTCGGTGCAGGCTCTGCGACCAAGAGCCAGATCCTGCTCGAGGCGCTCGTTCGGCGACAGGGTCCGACCCTGTACCTGCCCGTCGACGTCTCGGGGTCCGCCCTCGACGGCGCCACGGAGCGCTTGCGTCGCGAAGCGCCCCAGGTCGAGCTGCGGCCGATCCGGGGCACCCACACCGACGCCCTGCCCGCCCTCTGCGCGCTGGGGCCGAACCGGCTCGTCCTGTTCCTGGGGAGCTCGATCGGGAACTTCGAGGACCCTGCTGCCATCGAGTTCCTGTCGCAGATCGCCGCCGTCCTGCCGCCCGGCGGGGCCCTGCTCCTCGGGACGGATCGCGCCAAGGACCCGGCGCGGCTCCTCCCCGCCTACGACGACGCGGCCGGCGTGACCGCAGCGTTCAACCGGAACCTGCTGGTCCGCCTGAACCGCGAGCTCGAGACGGACTTCGACCTGTCCGCCTGGCGTCACGAGGCCCGATGGAACCGGGCGCGCTCGCGGATCGAGATGCACCTGGTGTCGGAGCGGGCCCAGCAGGTCCGCGTACCGGGCCTGGGAGCGGCCACCTTCGGGTGCGGAGACTCGATCCACACGGAGTCCTCCCACAAGTACGACGAGGCACACGTGGACCGGCTCCTGCACGCCGCTGGGTTCTCGCGGGTGTCCACGTTCACGGACCCCGAGGGGCTGTTCGACCTGCACCTCGCCCGCCGGGTGGCCTCGCTGCCCTGACGCCGGCGCTGCCCGCTGCCCGAGCCGCCCCGCCCGTTGCCTGCTACCGGTCGGGGACCGGCGGAGGGTGTCGTTCGAGCGAGACCCGGCCCGGGGCTCCGTCGTCGGCCGTAGAGAGGCCTCCGGCCTCGAGGTCGGCGAGCGACACGAGCCCGCGTTTCACCGACGCGCGGCGTTCGATCACCTCGATCGCCCGGCGTGCCGCCCGCCCGCGCCCGAGGACGCCGTCGTGGCGCCGCAGCGCTTCCACGGCGGTGACGCTGCCGATCCGGGCGAGCGCCTCCGGCACCCCCGGATCGTCGAGGGCGAGGCCGGTGATCAAGGCCGCCTCCACCTCGGGGTCCGCCGTGCCCGGTGGGGCTGCCGCCGCCAGCGCTTTGGCCGCCGCGACGCGCACCTCGCGTGCCGCAGGCAGGAGCGTGCGCAGGGTGGCGAGGTCCCCCTGGACGAGGGCGGCCCGGAGGCGGATCGGTTCGTTGTCGGCCTCGAGCAGCACCCGCCACACCGAATCGGGGAGCTCGAAGTCGGCCTCCGCGACCTCCAGGAGCGCCCTCGCGGCGCCGAGGCGGATGCCCGGCTCGGGGTCGTCGAGGCGCTGGATCACGTCTTCCATCGTCGGCTCGACGGCCAGCGCTTCGGCCAGCTCCAGCGCGGCCCGGACGAAGGTCTCGAGGTCCGCCAGGCTCCGAAGGTCACTCCGTTCGAGCCTGATGGTACCGTTGGCACACTGGCCGCCACCTCTGACGAACGCCAGGAGCCGGGGTCGGAGCGCGGGGGTGAGCCGCCCGTACCAGAGGACACGCCACGGGGCCCACACGCCCGCCCCCTGGTCGAACGCGGGATCCCCGGTCTTACACAGTCCCGCCGGCTTGCCGAACGTCAGGCTCGGCGGCACCGCAGGCCCCGTCACGGTGATCCGCGTCACCCAACCCGGCGCCCGCGCCTCCTTCGCCACCAGCGCCACCTGGGTGGTGAATCCCCTGCCGGTCATCGTCGCGGACGTCCGGTCGAACCCGAGCGTGACGCCGTTCTTCGACGCCCACCGCACCACCACCTTCCGGAGCGCGGGGAGCGCGTGGCGCCGGCGCTCCGCCGCGATGGCCCACCCTGCCACCGTCCCCAGCAGGGGTGCGATCACGTTGAAGGCGCCCACGAACGGGGCCGCCGACGGGAGGAACACACTCCACCACCAGTGGAACACGACCCCCAGGACTTGAACGAGGTCCGCCATCCCCGTCAGCCTACCCGGGTGGGGTTCCGGGTGCAGCAGGCTCCGCCGATGACTCCCTTCGATGATGTCCCGGGGCTCCTCCTGCGCGCGCTGACCGGCGACGACGACGCGCGCTGGGAGGTGGTGGTAGCGCCGCGGCGGGCCGTGACCCTGTCGCGCGACGTGCGGGACTGGGCCGTGTTCGGGTCGACGACCCCGACCCCGACGCGAAGGCCGAGGCGCGGCCGCGGTCGCTACGCTTGAAGAGGCTCCGGAAGGGCGACCAGCCGGCCGATGCCGGGAATCCGGAACGGGGTGACCTTCTGCGCCAGGAAGCAGCACCCGATGCGGACGACCAGGCGCAGCAACGCCACCGCGACGAACAGCAGGGCCCCCACGACGATGCCCGCGTCGGTCGAGACCAGGGCCACCACCCCGCCCGCCACCCCGCAACCCACGAAGGCCAGGAGCTCCGCGACGAAGAGCACCAGGGACTGTCGGGCGTGAAACCGCAGCTCCGGGTCTCGCGACACGAGCAGCACCCCCACGGACGCCACCAGGAACAGGCCCTGGAACGGAAGGTAGCAGAACACCGCAGTCGTACCGGGCCCCATGCCCAGGACGCTCCCCCGATCGACGCCCCCTTCGACGTGGACCGGCACCCCCAGGGCTGCTCCCAGCTCTCGCAGGGTACCGGCGGCCTCCGGCCCCAGCTGCGGCGGGATCCGGGTCAGGAGACGCCAGCTCGAG
The DNA here is from genome assembly GCA_044356535.1 of Myxococcota bacterium. Classification (GTDB taxonomy): domain Bacteria; phylum Myxococcota_A; class UBA796; order UBA796; genus JACKER01. Next base: position 3,272 of record JBIKWC010000165.1, on the reverse strand, counting down.
GCCTTGCTGGGAGCCGCGAAGGGCCCGGTGGCCGGCGTCGCCGTGGGCGCCAGGATCGCGTCGATGGCCAGCCACTTCTGCCAGCTGTTGGCCTGGCGGACGACGAGCTCCAGGACGCCGTCGGTAGAGGCCACCCCATCCGCGTGCTTCAATTGACGCTCGGCCAATGCGACCGTGACGGTGGACCGCTCCGCGAGGCGCTTCGAGCGCAGGGCCCCCAGTGCCGCCTGCCCCATGCCGACCAGGGCCAGCAGGCCACAGCCCAGCACGCTGGGCAGCGACGCCCTCGGGTCACCCTCGGCCACCAACACCAGGGCGAAGCAGACCAGCACGAGGAGGAGGGGCAGCAGCAGGCCCTGCAGCGCGGCCTGCTTCAGGAGCGCCTTGCGGGGGACGGCGAACACCCACTGGTCACCCTTCTTCGTCACCCAGCCGTCGGCCTCGAGGTCGCCCATGTTGACCCCCCCTGAAGCGCGGGTGGGTAACCGACTACCGCCCGTGGAAGCGGCCGTCGCGGCGCTCGAGGAACGAGAGCATCCCCTCCGCGGCGTCCTCGCTGCCCATGAGCGCGCGCGCCTGCTCGAGGAGCGCCCGGGCCGCGGCGTCGGGCCCTTCGGCCTCGGCGATCCAGGCGTTCTTCAGGGTGGCCATCACCCCGAGCGGCGCCGCGTTGGCGATGCTGTCGGCGAGGGCGCGCGCCTGCCGGTCGAGCGCCTCGGGTGTGGTGACCTCCTGGACGAGTCCGATGCGGTGGGCTTCGTTGGCGTCGAAGAGCTCGCCCGTGAGGAGCCAGCGCATCGCGTTGTGCCAGCCCGCCCGCTGGGGCAGCCGCAAGGTGGCCCCGCCGAACGGGAAGATGCCCCGCTTGATCTCGATCTGGCCGAAGCGCGCGTCGTCGGAGGCGAGGACCACGTCGGACGCGAGGGCGAGCTCGATGCCGATGGTGAGGCAGTAGCCGCGGATGCCCAGGACGACGGGCTTCGTGCGACGGCGACCGTAGAGCCCCAACGGGTCGACGCCGCCTTCGGGGAAGAGCGCGGCCCCGCTCGCCACGGCGGGGCCCACCTCCCCGAGGTCCAGGCCTGCGGTGAAGTGGGCGCCTTCGGCGAGCACCAGGAGGACGCGGACCTCGGGGTCGTCGTCGGCGCGGGTGTAGGCCTCGGCCAGCTCGCGGAGCATGGTGAGGTCGAACGCGTTCCGCTTGGCGCTGCGGGCGAGGGTGAGGGTGGCGACGTGCGCGTCGAGCGCGTAGCGGACGGTCTCGGGCATGGGCTCTACTCCCTGGGAGCTTCCAGTTCGGCGGCCAGTGGCGACCGTCCTATCCTGCCTTCCCTTCCGTTCTAGCCTTCCTGCCTTCCTTCCTGTCCGAGAGCCAACTGCACTGCCGCCGCACGTTCGCGCGCTCGGCGCCACGCTTCCAGCGCGGTCCACGCGAACTCGTCGGGGGGCCGCCACGCGCGGAAGTGGCGTTCGACCACCCACCCACGCTAAAGTCCGCCTCTGCCACGTCCGAGAGGAGCACGGTGTCGTCCCGATTCACGCAGGTCGTCGTCATCGTCGCCAGCACGCTCGGCGTGTGCGCCACGGCGACGATCCAGCTCCGGGTCGTCCTCGGCATCGAGCCGCGACCCGAGCTGTACCTGGTCCCCCTGGTGTTGGGCGTCACGATCGGGTCCGCGATCGCTGCCGTGATCCGGTCGCGCGAGACCATCCGCGCCCAGCTCGTACAGCTCGCGGCCCAGCGCGAGGAGATCTCGTCCCTCAACCGCCGGCTGTCCTCCACGGTACGCCACCAGGGCGAAGAGCTGCGGACGGCGGAGCAGCGCCTGGTCCAGGCGAATCGCCTCGGCGCGGTCGGGCTCGCAGCGAGCGGCCTCGCCCACGACTTCAACAACCTGCTCACCGTGGTGGTGGGCGGAGCAGCCGATCTCGCCGTCGACGAGGATCCGACCCGCCGCGAAGTGGCCGAGAGCGTGCTCGCGGCGGGGGAACGGGGAGCGGCGCTCACCCGACAGCTCCTGGCGCTGGCCCGCCCGGTCCGGCGCGACCCGCAGCTCGCGACGTCGCTCGCCGAGCGGATCAGCGAGGTTGCGCCCCTCCTCCGACGGCTCTGCGGCGCAGACGTTCGCCTGCAGATCGAGCCGGACGCCGAGCCGCTGCGTGTGCTCCTCGACTCCAGCACGGTCGAACAGCTCCTCGTGAACCTGGTGGTCAACGCGCGCGACGCGATGCCGCGGGGCGGGACGGTCACCGTGCGGACCCGGAGGACCCCCGAGGGTGCAGAGCTCGTCGTGACCGACACCGGCTCGGGAATCGCTCCGGAGGTGCTGCCGCGGGTGTTCGAGCCCTTCTTCACCACGAAGGGGGAGGGGCGCGGGACGGGGCTCGGGCTGGTGGTGGTCAAGGACGCCGTGGCCCGCGCCGGAGGGCAGGTCGAGGTCACGTCGGTCCTGGGGCTGGGCACGCAGTTCCGGCTCGTGCTGCCGCTCGCCGAGCCCGGCGAGGGTCCGTCGGTCCCGGCGGAGGAGGGCGCGTCGGTGATGCACCCGCTGATCCTCGTCGACGAGGACGCCGGCCTGCGGCGCTTGACGACCGCGCTGCTCGCGCGCGGCGGACGCGAGGTGGTGGTCTGCTCGGGGCAGGCGGAGGCGCTCCTCGCGCTGGCCGCGCTCACCCCGCGGGGGGCGGTGCTCATCACCGACCTCCTCCTCGCGGAAGGCGACGGCCACACCTTGATCCACGAGGCGCGCCGGCGGTGGCCGGACCTGCCGGTGGTGTTGACGACGGCGTTCGGCGGGGCGGAGCCGGATCCCCGACTGATCGTGCTCGACAAGCCGTACGGCACCGCGGGGCTGCTCGACGCAGTGGGCCGGGCGGAGCGCGCAGCCACCGGGTGACCTGCGGACGTCTCTCGGCCCGGGGCTCCGTCGCCGGAGAGGCAATTGTGCATCGCTCGCGCTTCGCACGAGCGAAGCTCAATTCTCGTGTCTGTCGTGTGGGTCAGGGGCGCCGCCCCCGACACCCCCGCGGAGGACCAGTCCCCCGCACCCCCTGCCAGGGGGCGCTCCCCCCTGGACCCCGCGTACCGAGGCCGACCGACCCTGGATCAATTGTGCATCGCTCGCGCTTCGCACGAGCGAAGCTCAATTCTCGTGTCTGTCGTGTGGGTCAGGGGCGCCGCCCCCGACACCACCGCGGAGGACCAGTCCCCCGCACCCCCTGCCCCGGGGGGGGGCCCCCCCGACCCCCCCCCGCCCCCCGCCCCCCCCCCC
>JBIKWC010000434.1:0-4566 GCA_044356535.1 Myxococcota bacterium | reverse complement strand
ACCTCGAGGAGACGCGCCCCACCTGGTTCGCCGGCGTCCCCCGCACGTTCGAGAAGGCCAAGGAGCGCATGGAGGCGAGCTTCGCGGCCCGCGGTCCGGTGGCCAGACGCACCTGGGCGTGGGCCCTCGAGGTGGGTCGCAAGCGGTCCGAGGTGCTGCAGCGCGGCGACCAGCCGAACCCCCTGCTCCGCGCGCAGTGGCGGCTCGCCGATCGGCTCGTGTTCCGCGAGGTCCGCGCCCGGTTCGGCGGGCGACTCCGCTTCCTGATCTCCGGCGGCGCGCCCCTGCCCCGCGAGGTCGGCGAGTTCTTCCACGCCATCGGCCTCCTGCTGCTCGAAGGCTACGGCCTCACCGAGTCCTCCGGGGCGTCCACCGTGAACCGGCTCGACGCCTACCGCTTCGGAACCGTTGGCCCACCGCTGCCCGGCTGCAGCGTCCGCATCGCGCCCGACGGCGAGATCCTGCTGCAGAGCCGCGGCGTGATGAAGGGCTACTGGCGGGACCCCGAGGAGACCGCCCGGGTGCTCGTCGACGGCTGGCTGCACACCGGTGACCTCGGCCAGGTGTTCCGCACCGGGCACGTCGAGATCACCGGACGCAAGAAGGAGCTCATCGTCACGGCCGGCGGCAAGAACGTGGCGCCGCTCCACGTGGAGAGCCTGCTGCGCACGAGGTGCCCGTACCTGTCGCAGGTTGTCCTGCACGGCGACCGCCGCCCCTACTGCACCGCGCTCGTCACGCTCGAGCTCGACGCCACCACGAAGTGGGCCCGCGCGCGCAACATCCCGTTCGCCGACCCGGTGGACCTCACCACGCGCTCCGAGGTCCGCGACCTGATCGGCGGCTACGTCGACGCCGTGAACCGCGAGCTCCCCGCCTTCGAGCAGATCCGGAAGTTCGCGGTGCTGCCGGAGGACTTCACCATGCAGAACGGGCTGTTGACCCCGTCGTTGAAGGTGAAGCGGCGGGAGGTCGAGGCGCGGTACGCCCCCCAGCTCGAGGCCATGTACGACCGCGCCCGCACGCCGGGCCCCAACCATCGGCGGTAGCGGCGTCGCGGAGCGGCAGCCGGTTCGTTAAGGCTCCGCCCCATGAGCTCGCGCATCCCCGGCTTCTACAAGCTCCCCCCCGACGCCCGGCTGCGCGCGCTCGGCTTCGACGGAGCGGAGTTCGAAGCGTACCGCCGGGGCCTCACGCTCGAGGCCGCCGACCTCATGGTCGAGAACGTGATCGGCGTGTTCGCGTTGCCGTGTGCAGCGGCCGTGAACTTCGTGATCGACGGCGTCGAGCGCATCGTGCCGATGGTCGTCGAGGAGCCGTCGGTGGTGGCGGCCGTGTCGAACGTCGCGCGGCTGGCCCGCGAAGGCGGCGGGTTCGTCACCCAGTGTGACCCCTCCCACATGACCGGCCAGATCCAGCTCGTGAAGGTGCGCGACGTACCCGCCACCATCGCGCGGCTCGAGGCAGCCCTGCCGGCCATGGCCGAGGTCGCCCGCGCGGTCCATCCCCGCCTCCAGGAGCGCGGCGGGGGCTTCGTCTCCTTCGCCGTGCGCCACGTGGTGTACGACGAGCCCGGGCGCCAGCGCGAGGACATGGTCGTCCTCGAGTTCGTGCTCGACGTGGTCGACGCCATGGGCGCGAACATGGTCAACACCCTCGCCGAGACGCTGGCGCCGGTGGTGGCCGAGGTCACGGGCGAGGTCGTCGGGCTCAAGATCCTCACGAACCTCGCCGACCGCAGGGTCTCGCGGGCGAGCGTCCGGGTGCGGGCCGCAGCCCTCACCACCGACGGCCTCGACGGCGCCGAGGTCGCCGAGCGCATCACCTCCGCGTGGCGCTTCGCCTGGGCCGACCCCTGGCGCGCCACCACGCACAACAAGGGCGTGATGAACGGCATCGACGCGGTGGCCCTGGCCACGGGCAACGACTGGCGCGCGATCGAGGCCGGCGCCCACGCGTACGCCGCCCGCACGGGCACGTACCGCCCCCTCACCCGCTGGGAGCTCGAAGGGGACGACCTCGTGGGCTCCATCGAGGTCCCCCTCCAGTTCGGGACGGTGGGCGGCCCGATCCGCGTCCACCCGACCGTGCAGTCGAACCTCAAGCTCCTGGGCGTCGAGACCTCCCGCGAGCTCTCCGGGGTCGCCGCCGCCGTGGGCCTCGCGCAGAACCTCGGGGCGCTCAAGGCGCTCGCCACCGAAGGCATCCAGGCCGGGCACATGCGGATGCACGCCCGCACCGTCGCCGCCACCGCGGGCGCACGTCCCGCGGAGGTCCCGCGCGTCACCCACGAACTGTGCCGCCGCAAGGACTTCTCCGTCGAGACCGCGCGCAGCATCATCGCCGCGCTGCGGGCCTGAGGTGGCCTCCGCGACGGGCGTGGGGCGCGGCCACGGCAAGCTGCTGCTGTGTGGGGAACACGCCGTCGTCCACGGGTCGGGCGCCATCGCCGTGGCCGTCGACCGCGGCACCACCGTGACCCTCGGGACCCTCGACGGCCCCACCCGCCTCACCTCCGCCGAGACCGACGGGCGCGTGTTGCAGGCGCTGCTCGAGGTCCTGCCCGCCGAAGGCTTCGACGTCACCGTGTCGACCGACCTCCCCGTCGGCCGGGGCATGGGGAGCTCCGCGGCGCTGGCGGTGGCGCTCGTGCGGGCGCGCGCCGCGTTGATCGGCGAGCACCCCGACGTCGACGAGGTCTACACCCGGGCGATGCCCATCGAGCGCGCGTTCCACGGCAACCCCTCCGGGGTCGACGTCGCCGTGTCGGCTGCCGGCGGGTGCCTGTACTTCCGCCGCGGGGAGCCCCCGGTCCGCGAGCGGCTCCCCTCCCCGCGCTTCGGCCTGGTCGTGTTCGACTCCGGCACCGCCGGCGACACCAGCACCCTGGTGGCGGGCGTGGCAGCGCGGCGGCCGGGCATCGACCCCGCGCTCGCGCGCATCGCCGCGCTCGTGGAGGAGGCCCGCGCCTGCCTGCACGACCCCCGCGCGCTCGGCGCCCTCCTCGACGAGAACCACGCGCTGCTGCGCGCCATCGGCGTCTCGAACGACGCCCTCGACGGCCTCGTGGCGCTGGCCCGCCGCAGCGGGGCCCTCGGCGCCAAGCTCGCCGGAGCCGGTGGGGGCGGCGTCGTCCTCGCGATCGTCGACGACCCCGCGCCCGTGCTCCGCGCCGCCGCGGACGCCGGCGTCTCCGCGTTCTCCGCCCGACCCGTGGGAGGCACCCCGTGAGAGCGTCCGCCGTCGCGCACCCCAACATCGCCCTCGTGAAGTACTGGGGCAAACGCGACCTCGCGCTGAACCTGCCCGCGGTGCCGTCGCTGTCGCTCACCCTCGACGGCTACGCCACCCACACCACCGTCGAGCGCTGGGACGCCGACGAGGTGTGGTTCGCCGGTGCCCGCACCGACGACGCCAAGGTGCTGCGCGTGCTCGACCTCGTGGCGCCCGGCCGCCCGCCGCTCAAGGTCACCACGCGCAACGACTTCCCCACCGGGGCCGGCCTCGCCAGCTCTGCGTCGGGCTTCGCGGCGCTGGTGGTGGCAGCGGACGCCGCGCTCGGAACAGGGCACTCCCCCGAAGCCCTGTCGGTCCTCGCCCGCCGCGGCAGCGGCTCTGCGTGCCGTTCGATCTTCGGCGGCCTCGTCGTGTGGCCGGCCGGGGTGCGCCCCGACGGCCTCGACAGCCACGGGGTGCCCCTCGACGAGGGCTGGGACCTCCGCCTGCTCGTCGCCGTGGTCTCCGACGCGAAGAAGGCGGTGGGCTCGACCGAAGGCATGGAGCGCAGCCGCACCACCAGCCCGCTGTACGCGGCGTGGGTCGAACACGGCCAGCGCGACGTGGACGACGCGATCGCCGCCGTGCGCGCCCGCGATCTCGAGCGCCTGGGCGCGGTGATGGAGCGCTCGACCTTCGCGATGCACGGCACGATGACGTCGAGCACGCCGCCGCTGTTGTACTGGCAGCCCGCCACGGTGGCGCTCCTCCACGAGGTGTTCGCGCTGCGGGCGCGCGGGGTGCCCTGTTGGGCGACGATGGACGCCGGGCCGCAGGTGAAGGTGTTGTGTGCCCCCGGGTCCGCGGAGACCGTGGCGGCCGCCCTCCGTCCGCTGGCGCTCCGGGTGGACGCCCACGCCCCCGGGCCCGGCGCGCACCTGGGGTAGCCAGAGCGGAGGTACCAGGCCCCGATCGGGCGTCCCGTCCGCATCGGAACATTCTTCGACGAGCGGCCGTCTCCGGCGCCGTATATCGTGACGGGGCCTCCGCCCCGGAGACCCACCCGGTGTTCATGCGCATCTCCCGCTCCCTTCGGCTCGGGCTCGGCCTGCTCGCCGGGTCCGGCGGCTGCATGGTGCACACCTACCAGCCCCTGTCGGGCCTGCACCGGCCGGTGGTGGTGGACCCGGGCGCCGCGAACCTCGAGGGCCTGCACCTGCAGATGTTCTGCGTTCCGGAGGCCCTGTTGAACACGCAGGACGCGAGCGCGTTGTGCCGCAAGCTCGGGACGCTCTTCGAGAACCAGGGCGCCCTGGTCACCACCACCGTCGGCGGCGAGGAGGAGGAGCC
>JBIKWC010000348.1:0-7133 GCA_044356535.1 Myxococcota bacterium | reverse complement strand
CGTGGACCCGGCTCCGGCCTCCCGCCCGATCGCCTCGATCAGCGCCGTCGCCCTGGGGGCGCTGGCCCTCGCCTCGCTCTTCCGTCAGGGGATCCGGGGGATGGTGGGCCAGATCCTCGAGCCCACCCACAGCCGCTGACCGGGGATAGCTCCGGCCCCGAGGTGGACATGTGGTGGACGACTGCGGCCTGGGCAGGCGAGGGGATGTGGCTGCCCGAGCAGGTTCCGGGGCTCGCCTCCGAGCTCGCCGCGCTCGGCTTCGGGCTCGATCCGGCGGCCCTGGCCGACCCGAACGCACCCCCGCTGTCGGCGATCGCGGGCCTGGGCTTCTGCTCGGCGTCGTTCGTGAGCCCGGACGGGCTCCTGTTGTCCAACCTCCACTGCATCGAGGGGTTCGTCGCGCTCGCCAGCACCGGGGAGCGGAACCACCTCGAGGAGGGGTTCACGGCGGCGTCCTGCGCGGACGAGCTTCCGGCGGGGCCCGCGGCGCGGATCTACGTGCTCGAGTCGGTGGACGACGTCACGTCCGCCGTCCGGGCAGCGGTCCACGCCCCCGGGGTCACCGACGCCGACCGGATCGCCGTCCTCGATCGCGTCCGTACCGAGATCGTCGCGAAGTGTGAGCGCGCGCGAGGCCGCCGGTGTCGGGTCGCGGCGTTCGACGGCGGGTCGTCCTACCGGCTGCTGCGGAGCCTCGAGATCAGGGACGTGCGCATCGTCCACAGCCCTGCCGACGGGCTCGGCTACTTCGGTGGGGACCTCGACAACTACGAGTGGCCGCGCCACGACGCCGACTACGGCATCCTCCGCGCCTACGTCGGGCCGGACGGCAAGCCCGCAGCGCCGTCTCCGCGCAACGTGCCCTACCACCCGGCGGCGCACCTCCGGATCGATCCGACGGGCGTCGGACCCGGAGAGGCCGTGATGGCGATCGGGTACCCGGGCGGAACGAGCCGGACGGCGCTCCCCGAGGAGCTCGCGTGGCAGGTGGAGGTCGGCAATCCGCACTCGCTCGACCGCTACGCCCTCCTCGAGCGCATCGTGGCCGAGGAGCGCGCCACCTCCGAGGAGGCCGACCGCCACCTCCAGGCCCAGGCCAACGACCTCGCCAACTACCGCAAGTACGACCAGGGCATCCAGGACAACGTGCTGCGCGGCACTGCGCTCGCCGACTCCCGGGCGCGGGGCGCCGCCATCGACGCCGCGACCGCCGGCGACCCTGCTGCCCGCGAGGCGATCACGGAGCTCCGGCGCGTCGTCGCGGAGGGCCAGGCCGCTGCGGTGCGGCGCCAGTCCCTCGACGACCTGTTCTCGTTGTCGTACCTGTCCGTGGCCCACACTGCGTACCGGTGGTCGGTCGAGCGGGGTCGCAAGGACGCCGACCGCGAGCCCGGGCTGCAGGATCGCGATCGGGAGGACCTCGAGGCCTGGTTCACGGAGCTCGACGACCAGATCTGGCTGCCTGCGGAAGGCCGCGTGTCCTCCGAGCTGATCACCCGGTACGTCGCCAGCCCGCCTGCCTCCCAGGTCGAGGCGCTCGACGCCTGGCTCGCGGCGCAGGGCGGGCCCGAGCGGGCGATCGCCGCGCTCCAGGCGCCGTCGCAGGCCCTGGGCACCCCGGAGGCGCGCCGCGCGACCCTGTCCCAGAAGCGGACCGCGCTGGAGGCGTCGACCGATCCGTGGATGTCGCTGGCGGTGGCGCTGGAGCGCGGGTTCCTGGAGGCAGATCGGGCGGGGTCCGAGGCGCGGGAGGGTGCGCTGTTGCGTCTCCGACCGGCCTGGATCACGGCGCTTCGGGCGGTCCAGGGTGGCCGGAGCTACCCCGACGCCAACGGCACGCTCCGCTACACGTTCGGGAAGGTCGAGGGCTACCGGGTGCGCGACGGGCTCGTGGCGACGCCGATCACCGGCCTGTCGGGCATCGTCGAGAAGGAGCGGCTCCCGGCCTACGAGGCCCCCCCGGAGTTCCTCTCCGCGATCGCGGCGTCCGGGAGCTCGCCTTTCGTGGACGCCGCGCTCGGCGAGGTCCCCGTCAACTTCCTCTCGAGCGTCGACACGACCGGCGGGAACAGCGGCTCCGCCACCCTCGACGCCCAGGGCCGGCTCGTGGGGCTCGTGTTCGACGGCAACTACGAGTCCATGGCGGCGGACTGGCAGTTCGACACCGCCACCACGCGCAGTGTCCACGTGGACATCCGCTACGTCGGCTGGCTCCTGTCCCTCCAACCGAACGGGAAGTGGATCCTCGACGAGCTCGGGTTCTGACCCGGCCCGCGGCGCGGTGGCCGCCGACCTGCTAAAGCACCGGGTATGCCCGAGGCGCCCGCTCCCACCCTGCAGGTCGGGGACCTCCCCCGCGTCAACGAGATCTCGCTCGTCCTGGCGCGCAACGGGTTCGGGCACCTCCTGAACCTCGTCGGGATCGCGGCCGTGTTGCCCGCCGGCGCCGACAAGTCGACCGGTCCGTTCGCGCGGCGCGCGCGCCAGGTGCTGGTCGAGCTCGGCCCCACCTTCGTGAAGCTCGGCCAGGTGTTGTCGGTGCGCCCCGACATCCTGCCCACGGACGTCCTCACCGAGTTCGAGAGCCTGCAGGACAAGGTGCCCCCGATGGACACCGAGGACGTCCGGCAGGTCATCGAGTCCGAGCTCGGCGGCAGGGTCGAGGACGTGTTCGAGGAGTTCGATCCGGTCCCGCTCGGGTCCGCGTCCATCGCGCAGGTGCACCGGGCGCGGCTCCTCGGCGGCCAGTGGGTGGCGGTCAAGCTCCAGCGGAAGGGGATCGAGCGCACGATCCGGTCCGACATCAGCATCCTGTACACGCTCGCCGGCCTGTCCGAGGGCCGGATCACGGTGCCCGGCCTGCACACGCCCCGCGCGATCGTGCGGGAGTTCGAGGCGGCGATCACCGCCGAGCTCGACTTCCTGTCGGAGCTCAAGAACAACGTCCGCATGGCGAACCACCTGGCGGGCGCCGGGGCCCCGTTCAGCCAGCAGGTCAGCGTGCCGCGCGTGTTCCCGCAGTGGTCCACCCGCCGGATGCTCGTCATGGAGCTCGTGGACGGCGTGCCGCTGTCCCAGAAGATGCAGGAGGTCGAGCCATCGGGCGAAGAAGCGAGGAAGATCGCACACATCCTGATGGAGTCGATGTACCGGCAGGTGTTCGACTTCGGCTTCTTCCACGCCGACCCGCACCCGGGAAACATCTACGTCACGAAGGACGGCCGGGTCGTGTACCTCGACTGGGGCATGACGGGGACGCTGACGTCCGGCATGCAGGACACCATCGTCAACGCCTTCACGTCCATGGTGTTCCGGGACCCGGAGACCCTGGCGATGACCGTGTTCCGGGCCGGCGCCACGCAGGGCAGGGTGGACCTGCGCGCCTTCGTCGAAGAGCTCGACCGCAAGATGAAGCAGTACTACGGCGCCTCGCTCGACGAGCTCGCGAACCCGACCACGTTCATGGAGATCATCGAGCTCTGCACGAAGTTCCAGATCTCGCTGCCGGCGGAGTTCGCGGTGTTGTCCCGGGCCATCACGCTCGTCGAAGGCGAGATCCGGGCGCTGCTCCCGTCGATCGACATCGTGGAGGAGGTCAAGCCCTGGGCTCAGCGCCTGATGACCCGCCGGTTCAGCCCGGAGCGCGTGGCGCACGACGTGGCGCGCGCGATGATCCAGATGCAAGGCCAGTTCCGGGACCTGCCCACCCAGATGAACCAGGTCATCATGGACCTGCAGGGGGGCAACATCACGATCGTGGCGCGGGATCCGGACGCCGCGCGCCTGCGGGACGAGATCCGGAGCGCCGTGCTCCGCTTGTCCCTCGCGGCGGCGGCCTCCACGATCACGATGGGGTCGTTGTTGTTCCTGGCGGCCTGGTCCCCCACGCCGTTCGGGATCCCGGTGATCGGCCTGGGCGGCCTCCTGTTGTTCTTCGCCGGGCTCGGCGTGTTCGGCGCGCTCGGGATCCACGTGTTCTTCGCGCGGTTCCTGTCGCTCGGGTACTGGCAGCGCCTGTTCCTCTCGGTGCTGCGGTTCTTCCGGTGGCGCCGGGACTGAACGCCACGGGCGGGAGAGGGACACGGGCCCCGGCTCCATTTTCCGGTACCCGTCAAGTCCGGCCCGGTCGGACCGATGAGTCAGCGTTCGCGATCGTTCCCGGGGAGACCCCCCTGTGGTACTGTGCGACCTCTCTGGGTCCTGCCCACCAGGAGCCCCCAGCCAGGAGACGCTGCAGGTGTCGGCCAAGCTCGAATTCTCCCGCGGCGAGACCATCGCCGAGAAATACGAGGTCGTCGACGTGCTGGACGAGAGCCCGCTCGGGGTCACGTACCGCACGAAGCACCTCAAGACCGGCAAGTACGTCCGGTTGCAGCTGCTTCGCCCCCGCATCGCGGGACGCGAGCAGAAAGACCAGATCGTGGACCTCTTCAAGAAGTCCAAGGCGGTCGACAGCCCCCACCTCGTGAAGTACGGCGAGCTCGGTGAACACCAGGGCGTCGCGTACATCACCTACGAGGACTTCGAAGGGGGCACGCTCCGCGACCTCCTCCAGGAGTACCGCGTCGCCGGCAAGCAGTTCGGCCTCAAGGAGGCCGCGCAGATCTGCATCGGCATCCTGGACGGCCTCTCGGACCTGCACAAGGCCGGCGTCATCGTGCGCGCGCTGCGCCCCGAGTACGTGCTCATCAACGTCCGGTACGCCGGCCCCGCCAAGAAGACGTTCGTCGCGCAGACGAAGATCACGGGCGGCGCCTTCTGGAACCTCGTCCCCACCGCGGTCATCGCCGAGGACGAGTTCACCCGCGGCGAGGCCCAGTACCTCGCGCCCGAGCTCAAGAGCTTCGAGCCCGTGCCGTCCCCGCGATCGGACGTGTACTCGGTCGCTGTCATGTTCTACGAGCTCCTCGTCGGTGTCCCGCCGGTGGGCACGTACCAGGAGCCCCGCAGCCGCCGTCCGGAGCTGCCGGATCACGTCAACACCGTCACCGAGCTAGGGCTCTCGAACAGCCCGGACGACCGCTACCCGTCCACCGGGGACTTCGTCGCCGACCTGCGCCGCACGTTCCAGGACGTGGCCGTCGAAGAGAACGAAGGGGGCGGACGCCGCGCGCTCCTCGTCTCGCTCCTCGCCATGGGCCTCGCGTTCCTGTTCGTGATGTTCATCGCGATCATCTTGTTCTTCTCGCAGTCCGACCCGGCCCTCGAGGCCGAGGCTGCCGACTCGCAGGTCCGCAAGGAGGTCCTGGACACGCTCACCGCGGCCCAGCCCTCGGAGTCGAAGTACCGCGAGATGTACCAGCGCCACCCGTCCAACATGGTGTGGGTGCCCGCCGGGCCCTTCGTCCGCGGCCGGATGCGCCAGGACCCCTCCGCCAACACGAAGGAGCCGCTGGCCGAGGTCTCCGAGACCCCGGGCTTCCTGATCGACGTGTTCGAGTACCCGAACCTCAAGGGCCAGGCGCCCCGGTTCGACGTCACGTTCGACCAGGCCACGCAGCTGTGCGCCGAAGCCGGCAAACACCTGTGCAGCGCCGACGAGTGGGAGCGCGCCTGCAAGGGGCCGCAGTCCAAGATCTACTCGTACGGGAACACCTACGACACCGAGTACTGCGGCGGCGGGATCGAGGAGATCTACTCGTCGGGCGCCAAGGGCGAGTGCCGCAGCGACTACGGCGCGTTCGATCAGTCCGGTTCGTTCCGCGAGTGGACCTCGAGCCCCGCCAAGAAGGGTCGCTACTTCGTGAAGGGCGGCGAGAAGGGCACCCCCGAGCGCGGCACCCGCTGCGCCTCGGCGACGGACGAGTCCGAGAACTACGCCGACAAGACCCTCTCGTTCCGGTGCTGCCGCAACGAGAACGACCCGCCGTTCGTGCCGCCGCCGCCGCCCCCGCCGCCCGAGCCCGCGCCCGTTACGCCCTGACATCATCCCGGGGAGCCGGTAGGAGGTACCCGTTGGCGTCGGTGCAGAGCCTGTTCGTCCCCTGGCGCACCTGGTCTGCCCTCCGCGACCAGCTGGGGAGCGTGCGCGGGGTCTACCTCGGCGGCGACAAGGTCCGGCGCCGCGACGACATGGGCAAACAGGAGCTCGTGCTCCTGCTGCACGGCTTCTTCCAGACCCGGAACATCTGGGACGTCATGGAGGATCGGCTCCGCCACGACGGCTTCGCGGTGATGTCGTTCAACCTCGGCGGGCTGTTGTACCGGTTCAACACCCACCCCGTGGACCGCTGCGCCGAGCTCGTCGCCGAGAAGGTGGAGGCGCTGGCCAGCCGCCACGGGTTCTCGCACCTGCACGTGGTGGGGCACTCGAAAGGCGGGCTCATCGCGCGGCGCTGGGTGCAGCACTTCGGCGGCGATCGGCGCGTGCGCTCGGTCACCACGCTCGGTACGCCGCACCACGGCACCCCGACCGCCTGGGCCGCCGTCGGGCTGATGGGCCTCGGGCTCGTGTCCAGCTCTGCGCGCGACCTGCTGCCGAAGTCGAGGCTCGTGTCGGCCATCTCCCGCGACACCTTCCCCTCGCAGATCCCGCTCACGAGCGTGTACTCGAAGGAGGACCTCGTCTGTCCGTACTGGGCCAGCGTCCTCCGCCCGCGCCCCGGCGAAGAGGGCCACATGACCAACGTGGAGGTCCGGAAGGTCGGGCACTCCCAGCTCGTGTGGGACGCCGGGGTCTACCGCATCGTGCGCGAGCGCATCGAGCACGCCGTCGACGAGTGGAAGGAGCGCACCGCGCAGTGACCGTGCGTTAGCCGGGAGCCGGAGGCAGCCATGAGCCGCGACGCGTACCGGGACGCCGGGGTGGACATCGACGCCGGAGACGACCTCGTCGAGCGCATCAAGCCCCACGCGCGGCGGACGATGCGGCCGGGGGTGATGGGGGGCCTCGGGTCGTTCGGCGGCCTGTTCTCGCTGAAGGGGTACCGGGATCCGGTGCTCGTCTCGGGCACCGACGGCGTGGGCACCAAGCTCCTCGTCGCGCAGCGCCTGGGTCGGCACGCCTCGATCGGCATCGATCTCGTGGCCATGTGCGTCAACGACATCGCGGTGATGGGCGCCGAGCCGCTGTTCTTCCTCGACTACTACGCCACCGGCAAGCTCGACGTGGACGCCGCCGAGCAGCTCATCGC
>JBIKWC010000305.1:0-8797 GCA_044356535.1 Myxococcota bacterium | reverse complement strand
TCGGGGGCGAGACGGCGGAGATGCCCGGCATGTACGGCCCCGGGCACTACGATCTCGCGGGGTTCGCGGTGGGGGTGGTCGAGCGCGACCGCCTGCTGGACGGCTCGCAGGTGGCGGCCGGCGACGTGTTGATCGGGATCCCGTCCTCGGGGCTGCACAGCAACGGCTACTCGCTGGTGCGCAAGCTCCTCGTCGACAGCGGCCGGTTCGATCTCGCCGCCGATCCCGGGGGCCTCGGGCGGTCGCTCGCCGACGAGCTCCTCGAGCCCACGCGCCTGTACCCGCGGCTCCTCCTCGGCGCCCGCGAGGCCTGGGACCTCCACGGCGCCGCGCACATCACGGGCGGCGGGCTCCCCGGCAACGTGCCCCGCCTCCTCCCCGACGCCTGCAAGGCGGTGATGTGGCGCGGGAGCTGGCCGGTGGCGCCCATCTTCTCGGTGCTCCAGCGCGCCGGCAGCCTCACCGAGGCCGAGATGCTGCGCACGTTCAACTGCGGGCTCGGGATCGTGCTCGCCGCGCCGCGCCCCATCGGCGAGGACCTCGCCAAGGCCGTCGGTGGGTACGTCGTGGGCGAGGTGGTCCCGCGCACGGACGCCGCCGACGACTTCGAGCTCACGCTGGGTGGCGGGGCGTGACGGTCCCCGTCGCGGTCCTGTGTTCGGGTGGAGGAACCAACCTCCAGGCGCTGATCGACGCCGCTGCCGCCCCGCAGGCGCCGTTCCGGATCGCGCTCGTGGTCACGGATCGCCTCGTGGCCGGAGCGCTCGATCGGGCCCGCCGGCACGGGATCCCGCACCAGGTCGTGCTCCTGCGGGATCACCCGGACCGCGCCGCCTACGATCACGCCGTGGCCGAGGTCCTGCGCGAGGCCGGGGTGACCTGGGTGTGCCTCGCCGGCTGGATGAAGCAGGTGGGCCCGGCGCTGTTGGCCGCCTTCCCCGAGCGCGTGCTCAACATCCACCCGAGCCTGCTGCCGGCGTTCCCGGGGCTCCACGCCCAGCAGCAGGCGTTCGACGCCGGGGTGCGGGTGGCCGGGTGCACGGTCCACCTGGTCGATGCCGGGTTGGACACGGGCCCGATCGTGATCCAGGCCGCGGTGCCCGTCCTGCCCACGGACGACGCCGAGGCGCTGCGCCTCCGGATCCTGGCCGAAGAGCACGTGATCTACCCGCTCGCGCTGCGCTGGGCGGCGCAGGATCGCCTCCGGATCCGGGGCCGGCGCGTGGACG
Organism: Myxococcota bacterium; assembly: GCA_044356535.1. GTDB lineage: Bacteria > Myxococcota_A > UBA796 > UBA796 > JACKER01. The sequence continues at coordinate 7,568 of JBIKWC010000305.1, read as the reverse complement.
TGGAGGGGGTCGAGGGCCCGCTCGGTCGCTTGACACCGTTGTAACCAACGGAAGACTACAGCTTCGGTCTGGGTGTTCCGAGGCTGACGCATCTCGGAACAACCCGTTGACAGAGCGGGCCGCAGGGCCTGGGTACCGTTCGGGAGTCGGAGGGTCCGGATGCGTCACTTGTCCCTGGTGTTGGTGCTGGCGGCTTGTTCCACGGGTTCGGAGGGTGCGCCCGCGCCTGCCGACCCCTTCGTGCCCGACTCGTTCTCCGACAGCGACCCCGACGTGGTCGCGTTCGAGCGCTCCTGCGGCGTCGAGCCGACCGACCTGGAGGTGGAGCGCATGGAGCTCCAGTTCGACCTCGACCGGTCGGCCACGCTCGCCGGCAACGTCCCGCTGCTCCCGCCGGTCAACGGCGGCACCATCAACGTCTACTTCCACGTCATCCACAACGGGGCCACCGGGGATCTGCAGCAGTCCGAGGTCGACGACCAGATGACCGTGCTGAATGCAGCGTACGCGGGCACCGGCTGGGTGTTCGACCTGCAGTCCACCGACTGGACCGACGACAGCGCCTGGTTCGGCATGAACGATGGCAGCAACGCCGAGAACAACGCCAAGCGGTCCCTGCGGATCGGCTCCGGCGACGACCTGAACATCTACACGGCGCGCCCGGGCTTCGGCGTGCTCGGCTGGGCCACGTTCCCCTCGTCGTACGCCGCTCGCCAGGACGACGACGGCGTCGTGGTGCACTACGGAACCCTGCCCGGCGGCAACCAGCGGCCCTACGACGAAGGCGACACCCTCGTCCACGAGGTGGGTCACTGGATGGGGCTGTACCACACGTTCCAGGGCGCGTGCAGCGCCACTGGTGACCGCATCGCCGACACCCCGAACGAGCGTTCCCCGAACTACGGCTGCCCCGCCAACCGGGACTCCTGCGCCGCGAAGCCGGGCAACGACCCGGTCGAGAACTACATGGACTACTCGGAAGACGGGTGCATGTACGAGTTCACCGCGGATCAGGACGACCGCATGGACGACCAGTTCTCGACGTACCGCCTGGGGAACTGAGCCCCGGGCTGCGGCCCGTCACTCGCTGCCGTGGTGTTCGCGGCGGTCGCGGCGGATGCCCTGCGGGTCGTAGAGCTCGGCGGCGTCGGCGGTGTTGTTCCAGATCGGGGTCTCGCTGCCGAGGTACACGTCGATCACGCCGACGGCGTCGGGGCCCGACGGTCCCTTGCCCGACATCACGCGCGCGGTCTGCCCAGCGGGGATGACCACGTCCGGGAAGGGGAACGTGTTCCCCGCCTGGTTCACGAGGCGCCACCCCTGCAGGCTCGCGGCCGTGGAGGTGATGTTGCAGATGCGCAGGTACTCGCCGTTCACGTTCAGGTTGTCGTCGCCGGCGCCGTTCGCGTGGAACGAGGTCAGGTGGAACGTGCCCTGGAAGGTGTCCGAGCCCCAGATGCCGCGGCGCGCGATGCGGGCCTCCTCCTGGGCGGCGATCATCCGCGTGAGGTCCATGTCGTCCGGCGGGATCACGAACAGGTGCGCCAGCCCTGCGCGGAGCAGCGCCTCCGACAGGTCGCCTTCGCCGGTGCGCGCGCCCGCCACCAGGCGGCCGTAGCTGTCGCGCGGGTTGGACCCCTTCCAGAGGAGCTGCACCTCGGAGCCGCCCACGAACGCCTGGGTGAGCTCCTTCGCCTCCTGCGCGAAGGGCTCCAGGGGCTTCATCTCCGGGGTGTTCACCCACTTGAGCCGCACCTTGTCGCCCGTGGTGAGCGTGAAGGTGTCGCCGTCGTACACGCTCTTCACGGTGCCCGACGTGGGGGGCGTGGGCTGACCCGCGGAGGGCTCGGCAGCGAACACCAGCGTCGAGAGGGCGAGGAGGGTCACCGGGGGCTCCTGGGTTCGGGTGAGGCCTGCGCCGCGAGGTCCGCGATGCGTTCGGCCTGCCACGACATGTATACGTCGTCCGGCGACATCCGCGCAGCTTTCTGCGCGTGGACCAGCGCCAGGTCGAGCTCGCCGCGCGACAGGTGCACCATCGCGCGGGTGTCGAGGTAGTCGGGCCGATCCCCCGTCGCGGCGAGGGCGCGCTCGATCCGCTGCAGCGCCTCGTCGGGGTCGCGGTGGGCGAGCGCCAGGTACCAGGCCCGGCAGTTGTCGAAGTCGGGCCCGTCGAGCCCCTCGCAGTCGCGCTTCAGGCCCTGCTCGAGGAGCGGCTCCACCGGGCCCCCGAGGACCTGCTCCGCCGCCAGCAGGAAGTCGAGGGGCCGCGCGTAGGGGTGCAGGCGCGCCATGGCCACGTCGACGTCCTGGCGGAACCGCTCGAGGTCGGCCTCGCCGTCCACCAGCATGGCGTAGAACCACAGCGACGGCCCGTCCCCGGGGTACAGGGCCAGCAGCTTGCGCACGTAGGCCATCGAGCCCACCCGATCCCCCGCTGCCAGGGCCACGCGGGCGCGCCGCAGCAGGTGGGCGTCCGGGTAGCCTTCGAGCTCGGCCGCGCGCAGCAGCTCGTCGCGGGCTTCGTCGACGTGGTCCTCCGCGAAGAGCACGTCGGCCAGCGCCACGTGTGCCCAGCCGGCGTCGGGGCGCTCGGCGACCCCCTGCGTGGCCAGCGCGAGCGCTTCCGGCAGCCGATCGTCGAAGACGAGGCCGTTGACCGTGCCCACGATCTGGTCCTGCTCCACGAGGTCGCCGGCGGACAGGCCGTCCAGGACCGCCCACGCTTCGGCGTGCCGCGCCTTCGACCGGAGCACCTGGGCCACGAGCACCCGCCCCTCGGCGAGCCGCAGCGGATCGGGGTCTCCGGCCTCGACGTAGCGGAGCAGCTCCACCACGGCGTCGTCGTCGCGTCCCGCGCCCAACATCAGCTTCGCCCGCTCGAGCCCCCGCTGGGGGTCGTCGCCCCGGGCCTCGATCTCCTGGCCCAGCAGCACCGCGTGGCCGTCCAGCTGGCGCGCCTTGCCGTGGGAGCGCCGGAGCGCCCAGCGGCCGTGGGCGTAGTCGAAGAACACCCGGTGCCGGGCGAGGTACTCGTGCCCGAGGAGCGACCGCAGCTCGGCGCCCTGCACGCAGATCGGGCTGCCGGGCCACTCGTAGTCCCGCCACCGCGCCGGGATCGTGACGTCCACCGCGCGGGTCCCCAGCTCCACCTGCGACACCGGGATCCGGCGCGTCATCGAGAGGAACCGGTACGGCGGGAGCGTGTCGCTGGCCCCGATCCCCAGGAGCGCCTCCAGGCCCTCGGTGTGGTTCCCGGCGAGGGGGACACCCGTCCCGGCGCACACCGTGAGCTCGGACGCGCCCGTGTCCACCTGCGTGACGATCGGGATCGTCCGGGGGACGGGCTCGTCCGTCGTGACCTCGATCATCGTGTAGATGTGCGAGCCGTCGAACAACATGGGGTCGGAGCGCCGGCGGGCGAGCTTCGTTTCGGCGGGGTGCAGGACCATGCGGTCCCGCGGGTAGTCGAGCTCGAGCGTGAACCCCGACCAGACGTTGTTGCCGAGGAGGCCGTCGAGCGGCATGAACCCGGCGGTGTCGCCGAACCCGGGCACCCCGACCGCGACGAGCACGTCGGCCACGTGTTCTCCGCCGAGCTCGACGAAGGGCAGCCGCGTGAGCTCGACCTGGGCCGCGCCGGCGACGCCCGCCACCTGCGAGACCTCGCCGGGCTCGAGGTGCAGCCGCGCGGCGGTCTTGGGGGACAACACGCTGATGTCGGCGCCGGTGTCCACCAGGAACACGCCCAGGGTGCCGTCCGGCAGGCCCGCCTGGACGTAGATCCGCGGCGCGCCGGCCCCGGGTCGGATCAGATCCAGCTCGACCGCCGCGTGGGGGTCGGCAGCTGCCGCCAGACTGGCGAGGCCCCAGGTCATCGGCGACTCATAGCCCGGTTGTGGTCGGCCGGTGGGGGAGGTACCGTGGCAGGGCACGGGCGTCGCTGGGCCGGGAGCAAGGATGAACGGAGCAACGAGGTTCGGCAGGTCGTGGGGCTCCTGGAGCCCGCTCGTGGTCTCGCTCGTCCTGGCCTGCCGCGGGCAGGTCGAGGTCCTCCCGGTGTTGATCACCGATCCGGTGGCGGTCGATCTCGGGGAGCTGGACACCCTGACGGTCGAGCCCGGAGAGGTCGAGGCGTTCGTGACCGTGGCGAACGCGGGCCTCACGGCGGTGGTGTTCGAGCAGGTGGAGCTCCTGGGCCCCGGGAGCGAGTCGCTGCGGGTCGACGCCGCCACCGTGCCTTCCCAGCTCGCCCCCGGCGAGACGGCGCTGGTCCGGGTGCACCTCCCCGAGCCGTGGACGACCCCGTCCGAAGGTGCCTACGCCACCGACCTCGTGGTGCGCGTGCGGGCGCTCGACGGCGCCCCCGGCCAGGGGTGCCACCCCGATCTCGTCGGCGCCGACGCTTCGATCGAGCTCACCCTGCCCGTGACGTACACGGTGGTCGACGGCTGCGACGCCGACGGCGACGGCTTCGCGTCCCCCGCGTGTGGCGGCGACGACTGCGACGACGACGACGGCGACGTGTACCCCGGTGCGCCCGAGGCCTGTGACGGCGCCGATCAGGACTGCGACGGCGCTCCAGGGGCGGACGAGGCCGACGGCGACGGCGACGGCTTCCGCGCGTGTGCCGGCGACTGCGACGACGAGGACCCGGCGGTGAACCCCGGCGCCCAGGAGCTCTGCGACGGCCTCGACCAGGACTGCGACGGCGCGCCTGGCGAGGACGAGGTCGACCTCGACGGCGACGGCGCCCTGGCCTGCATCGACTGCGACGACGACGCTCCGACCGTGTTCCCCGGCGCGGAGGAGATCTGCGACGGCCTGGACTCCGACTGCGACGGCACCCTGCCGGCCGACGAACAGGACGCCGACGCCGACACCTTCGCGGTGTGCGCCGGCGACTGCGACGACGCCCGGCCCGAGGCCTTCCCCGGCGCGCCCGAGCAGTGCAACACCCTCGACGACGACTGCGACGGCGTGGTCGACGAAGGCGTGAACGTCGACCAGGACGGCGACGGGCTCTCGGCGTGTGGCGGCGACTGCGACGACACGCGCCCCACCGTGTTCCCCGGGGCGCCCGAGCAGTGTGACGGGCTCGACGGGAACTGCGACGGCGCCGTGCCCGCCGACGAAGCCGACGCCGACGCCGACGGCGTCCCGAGCTGCGGCGGCGACTGCGACGACGCCGACCCCAGCAACTTCCCCGGGAACCCCGAGATCTGCGACGGGCGGGACAACGACTGCGACGGCGTGATCGACCCGGCCTTCGACGCGGACGCCGACGGCTTCACGACGTGTGGGGGCGACTGCGACGACGCCCGCAGCGAGGCGTTCCCGGGCGCCCCCGAGCAGTGCAACGGCCTCGACGAGGACTGCGACGGCGCGGCCGCGGGCGAACAGGACGTCGACGGAGACACGTTCCTGGCCTGCGCCGAGTGCGACGACGCCCGCAGCGAGGCGTTCCCCGGCGCCCCCGAGCAGTGCAACCGCCTCGACGACGACTGCGACGGCGCGACCCCGGCCGACGAGACCACCGACGCCGACCTCGACGGCTTCGTCGTCTGTGCCGAGTGTGACGACACCGACGCTGCCGTGTTCCCCGGCGCGCCGGAGATCTGCGACCGCAAGGACTCCGACTGCGACGGCGTGATCCCGCCGGAGGAGACGACCGACGCCGACCTCGACGGCTTCGTGGAGTGCGAGGACTGCGACGACCTCGATCCACTCGTGTTCCCCGGGGCCCCCGAGCGCTGCAACCTGCTCGACGACGACTGTGACGGCCAGCTCGGCGTGGACGAGGGCCTCGACAGTGACGGCGACGGCTCCGACAACTGCGTGGACTGCGACGACGCCGACGGCACGCGGTTCCCGGGCGCCGCCGAGCTGTGCAACGGGGCGGACGACGACTGCGACGCCGAGATCGACGAGGGTGTGGACCTCGACCTCGACGGCGACGGCCTCTCCGCCTGCGACGGCGACTGCGACGACGGAGACCCGGGCACGTTCCCCGGCGCCACCGAGATCTGCGACTACGTCGACCAGGACTGCGACGCGAACCCGGACGACCCGTTCAAGGTCGCGGGCCGCTACACGCTCGAGGCCCACTGTGGCGGGTGCGGGAACGACTGCGGCGCCGCCGTGTTCGACAACGCGCTGCCGTTCTGCAACGCCGTGCCTGCGCTCCCGTTCTGCGACTACACGTGCCTCACGGGCTTCTTCGACGTGAACGGGCGGGCCGCGGACGGCTGCGAGTGTGAGTACCTGTCCGACGTCGACGTGCCGTTCGACGGGATCGACGCCGACTGTGATGGGCAGGACGGCGCCGTCACCGACGCCGTGTACGTGTCGGCGTTGTTCGGGAGCCCTGGCGCCGCCGGCACCGAGGTCGACCCGGTCGACACCGTGCAGGGCGGCATCGACCTCGCGGGCTCGCTGGGTGTGGCGTACGTGATCGTGGCGAGCGGCACCTACCGCGAGGACGTCGTGCTCGCCGACGGGATCACCGTGTACGGCGGGTACTCGTTCGACTTCCTCACCCGCGACCCGGTGTTGTTCGACACCGAGCTCGAGGGCTCGGGGACCGCCCCGACGGTCACGGCCGTGGGCATGGTGTCCGAGGCTGCGTTCGACGGCTTCGAGGTGGCCGGCGGCGACTCGCGTGCGCCGGGCGGCTCCTCGATCGGGGCGTGGATCGAGGACAGCACGAGCGCGTTCTCGTTCACGAACAACGTGGTCTCCACGTCTCCGGGCCGCGACGGCGCGGACGGCACCGACGGCACGGACGGCACCGACGGTCGCAGCGGCGGGGACGGCCTGGACGGCACCACGGGCAGCTGCGCCGCGCTCCCGGACGGGGGCAACGGGGGCCAGCGCACGTGCGGCGGCACGGTGGTCGACGGCGGCAACGGCGGCGACGCCAACTGCCCGAACGGCGGCGTGACCCAGGGCGGCGGGCAGTCCGGCTCCCCCGCCGGGGAAGGCGGCGACGGCGGGCGCGGCGGCTGCGACAGCGAGATCGCGTTCGACTACAACGGCTACGACTGCCAGTGCACCATCGACCCGGTCTGTCGCTCCTCGGGGCTCGACGGCGGGGATGGAGCGCTCGGCGGCGACGGCCTGGGTGGCAGCGGCGGCGCCGACGCGGACGGCACCTTCCGGTCGCTGGCGGCCGGCGGCTGGGCGGGCGCGGGCGGCACGGGCGGCGGCAATGCGCTGCCGGGCGCCGGTGGTGGCGGTGGCGGCGTGGGCTCGGGCGCCGAGGCGACCGCGTGTGAGCCGCTCGATCACCTGGGTGGAACGGGCGGCGGCGGGGGCTCTGGCGGCTGTGGTGGCCTCGCTGGCGGCGGCGGGGGCAGCGGCGGCGCCTCGATCGGCGTGGTCCTGTTCTTCTCGACGCCGCCGGTCGATCTGCCCGTCCTGAGCGGCAACGACCTCGTCGCGGACGACGGCGGGGACGGCGGCCTCGGCGGGTCCGGTGGCCTCGGGGGCGACGGCGGGAGCGGTGGCCTGCGTGGGCGCTCGGACGCCCTGGCGTGGTGTGGTGAGGACGGCGGCAACGGCGGCGA
>JBIKWC010000164.1:0-15968 GCA_044356535.1 Myxococcota bacterium | reverse complement strand
GGTCGCGTCGAGCGCCACGATCTTGCCTTCGAGCTCGGCCATCAACGCCGGATCGATGGCGGCGGGCTTCGTGACGCTCGCCCACATGCCGGGCTGCCCGGTCACGGGGGTCCACGTGCCGAGCTCGAGCCCGTCCGGCAGGCCCTCCACCGGGAGCCCGAAGTCCTGAGGGACCACGGTCATGCCGCGGAGCGCAGGGTCGATCCGGGCGCCTGGGGGGCCCGCGTCGGCGGCTGCGCCCGTGTCGCCGGCCTTGAGCGCGCCCTGCTTGAGGTGGTCGTCGCTGAAGAACGTGTCGCGCACGAACTGCGTGAGGGCTTCGCCGCCGGGGATGTTGTCCCGCAGGAAGTCGGTCGTCCACTCGATGCTGGTCTTGCGGCCGTCGACCACTCCGCGCACGACGACCTGGTCGGCGCACACCGCGGTGTAGGCCTGACCACCGAGCCGCGCCTTCTCGAGGAACGCGCCGCCGTCGGCCACGAGCTCGCACCACAACCGCGAGCCGTCGGCCTGCACCACCGCCAGGTCACCCTCCTCGACGACCAGCCGCAGGCCCTCCCGCGACTCGAGGTGCCAGGTCATCGGACCCCGACCCTCCCAGTCGAGGGTGAACAACCACGCGCGCCCGACCTCGGGCTGCAGATCCACCAGCTTCGCGACCCCGGCGCGGCCGTCGTTGCGGGTGACGGGCGCGGTCGACTCGGCGCGGAACCGCTGGAGCTGGACGACCTCCTTCGGCGCGATCCTCGCGTACTCCGCCTGCCGAGCGGGATCGGTCGTCATCTCGGGGGTGCCGAGGTCCTCCGCGCTCGCGACCGGAGCGAGCAGCAGCGTGCCCGGCAGGGTGTACGCGAACCGGGCAAGGCGGGCCAGCGTCGATACCTCGGGGGAACGCACCGCGCACCTCTCGTGAATCCATACCACCCCGGCGTCGGAAGCGCAGGGTACTCCCGAGTCTCCTGCGGGCCTCACGCGCGCAGCTCCACCGCGGCCGCCGCGCCCGCGTGGCCGAGCGTGGCGGCGACGTGTTCGGCCAGCTTCGCGTACTGGACCGCCGCGCGACAGCCCGGGTCGAACGCGAAGATGTCCTGGCCGGCGTGCTGGGCCTTGGCGAGGCTCGCGCTGATGCCGATGTGGACGGGGAGCAACATGGGCCCGAACGTTGCCTCGATCTCTGCGCCGATGGCGTCGTTGAGCGTGGTGGTCCGGCCGTCGACGCGGGTCAACAACACGCCCGTGACCTCGAGCCCCGGGTTGAGGCGCACGGCCACCGCGTCGATCGTCTCGGCGAGAGCGGACACGCCCTTGAGCGCCAGCGGCGACGGGTCACACGGCACCAGGACCTGATCCGCGGCGACGAGGCCGTTGATGGTCAAGGTACCGGGGTTCGGGGGACAGTCGACGATGATCACGTCGTAGTGCGTGCGGGTGATCCGCAGCTTCTCGCGCAGCAGGAACTCCTTGCCGATGCGCGCCCCGAGGACCTCCTCGGCGGTGGTCATCGAGGGGTCCCACGGCGTGGCGTCGAGGCCCGGGATCCCGGTGCCGACGGCGGCGTCGAGCACTTCGGTGCCGCGCTCCTCGCGCAGGACCCGCAAGAGCGACGGGCCCTGGGACGGCATGGTGGCCCGCAGCGCGGTCGCGACGTGCCCCTGGGGGTCGAGGTCCACCAGGAGCACGCGCAGACCGTGGTTCCTCGCCAGGCCGGCCGCGAGGGACACGGCGGTCGTGGTCTTGCCGACGCCTCCCTTCTGGGCAGCGACGGCGATCACGGTGGCGCGGCGGGAACCGGGCAGGTGGGTGGGCGCGGCGGGGGCGTCCTCTCCGCCTGAGACCAGGCGACGGAGGCCGACCTTGAGGAGGTTTCGCACGGGGGCACCTCGAAGCCGGGCGCGGGAGGCCCGGCGGCAGGATCCGGATCATCGCCCGGGACCCCGCACACGTCAAGTGATACTTCAGGTATCTGATTGACGTGTCAACAGCTGGACGGCGGTGCCGGGGCGCGCGAGTGCATCCGGGCCTCGCGCGGGAGGGCAGCGAGGACCGCAGCTTCGTGGGCCGCGAGCTCGGGGAGCCGCACCTTGACGGCGTCGCGGCCGATCCTCGATGCAGCGAGGTCGACGAACGTGGTGTGGTGCCGCGCCTCGGACGTGAGCAGCGAGCGGTAGAACGCCGCGAGCCCGGGATCGGGCAGCGACTCCGCGAGGAGCTTCATCCGCTCGCAGCTCCGCGCCTCGATCAGGCTCATGACGAGCAGGGTGTCGGCCAGGCGCTCGGGCTCGCCGCGGCGGATGGCCTTGAACAGCTCCGCGGCGTACGGCGAAGGGTCGAGGGGCGCGAAGGCCCAGCCCCGCTGCGCGAGCTCCCGCAGGCACAGCTCGAAGTGCTCGAGCTCTTCGCGGGCGTGGGCCGAGAGCGGCGCCATGAGGTCTGGGTGGACCTGGTACCGGAAGACGAGGTTGATGGCCGTGGACGCGGCCTTCTTCTCGCAGTGGGCGTGGTCGAGCAGGAGCTCGGGGAGGTGCAGCGCAACCGCGTCCGCCCAGCCGGGCTCGCTCTCCGAGGCGAGGTTCAACATGCGGGCAGCGTATTGCGGATCACCGCCCCGAGCGCAGCCGCGTGACGGTGAAGGCGATCCAGAACACCGCCGGCCCCACGACCGCCACCATCGGGAAGCGGGCCCACCACCAGAACGCAGCCGCGACGGGCCCGAACCCCTCGCGGTACGCCCAGCCCGGGACCGGCCGGCTGTACGACACCGCGATCCGATCGCCGACCTTGTGCTGGGCCTTGGACACGGGCTCGTTCCGCCCCCTCGCTTCGCCGGCGTCCACCGTGACCGTGTGCCGGTCCCCGTTCTTCTCGGCGTAGGCCACCTCGGCCCAGAAGTACGTGGTGCAGTCGCGCGTGGAGCGGCCGATCCGTCGGGTGGCGCTGGTGCCGGTCAGGCTCGTGCAGGACTGGGACGTGGTGATCTTCGACACCTTGCCGTCCGCGTGGTCGGCGGTGCCGAGGAACACGGCGAACACGAGCGCGACGACGCCGCTGCCGGCGCCGCCCAGGAACATGCTGGCCGCCACGCCGCGGTTCAGGGCCTCCATCACGCCTCCCGGACGGGCCTACGCTGGACCCGGGCAGGTGATTGCACGGTCACAAGCTGTCGGGCGGGTTCGTCCCCACGTAGAGCACGCGGTCGCGGCTCAGCACGTGGATCTGGTTGTTCGTGGGGTTCTTCACGATCGCCCACTGGTCGAACAGGTCGACGACCAGCGGCCCCTGGAGCGTGACCGTCTTGGTGCCGTCGGTCCAGCGCGCGTAGCCGGAGGGCAGCTCGAGGTGCACCACCGCCGTGCCCTGGGTCACCACCCGCGTGGGGGAGGCGGGGGCGGGGTCGGCGGCGGACGCGAACGCAACGAGCAAGGTGAGCATGGAGACTCCGGGGGCTGTCCTCCGGTAACGCGCACCCCGATCAAAGGTTCCGGCGGTACTCCCCACCCACTGCGTACAGCGCCTGGGTGATCTGGCCGAGCGTGGCCACCCGCACCGTGGACATGAGCTCGGCGAACAGGTTGCCGCCGGTCATCGCCACCTGCTGGAGCCGCTGCAGGGCGGCCGCGGACTCCGTCGCGTGCTTCGCCTGGAAGTCGCGCACCGACCGGATCTGGTCGTTCTTCTCGTCCGGGGAGGCCCGCCGGAGCTCGGCCACCGCCGGCTCCCAGTCGTCGCGGGTGGTCGCGGGATCGAGCCAGGTGTTCACGCCGATGATCGGCAGGGTGCCGTCGTGCTTGAGCTGCTCGTAGTGCAGCGACTCGTCCTGGATCCGCGACCGCTGGTACTGCAGCTCCATCGCGCCGAGCACGCCGCCCCGCCGCGACAGCGCGTCGAACTCCTGCAGGACGGCCTCCTCGACGGCGTCGGTGAGCCACTCGAGGAAGTACGACCCCTGCAGCGGGTTCTCGTTCTTCGTGAGGCCGAGCTCGCGGTTGATGATGAGCTGGATGGCCATCGCGCGGCGCACGGACTCCTCGGTGGGCGTGGTGATGGCCTCGTCGTAGGCGTTCGTGTGCAGCGAGTTGCAGTTGTCGGTCAACGCGATCAGCGCCTGCAGCGTGGTGCGGATGTCGTTGAACTGGATCTCGCGGGCGTGCAGCGACCGGCCGCTCGTCTGGATGTGGTACTTCAACATCTGCGAACGCGGGCCTGCGCCGTAGCGGTCCCGCATGGCCACCGCCCAGATCCGCCGCGCCACGCGCCCGATCACGGTGTACTCGGGGTCGAGCCCGTTGCTGAAGAAGAAGCTCAGGTTCGGGGCGAAGGCGTCCACGTCCATGCCGCGGGCGCGGTACGCCTCCACGAACGTGAAGCCGTTGGCGAGGGTGAAGGCGAGCTGGCTGACGGGGTTCGCGCCGGCTTCGGCGATGTGGTACCCGCTGATGCTCACCGAGTAGAAGTTCCGCACGTTGTGCTCGATGAACCACTGCTGGATGTCGCCCATCATCCGCAGCGCGAAGTCCGTCGAGAAGATGCAGGTGTTCTGGGCCTGGTCCTCCTTGAGGATGTCGGCCTGCACGGTGCCGCGGACCGTGGACACCGCGTGGGCCGCGACCGCTGCGGCCTCGTCCGCGGTGGGCTCGCGGCCGTGCTTCGCGCGGAACCCGTCGAGCTGCTGGTCGATGGCGGTGTTCAGGAACATCGCGAGCAGGATGGGCGCCGGGCCGTTGATGGTCATCGACACCGATGTGGTGGGCGCGCACAGGTCGAAGCCCCCGTACAACACCTTCATGTCGTCGAGGTGGGGCACGGAGACCCCGCTCTCGCCCACCTTGCCCCAGATGTCGGGGCGCTCGTGCGGGTCGCAGCCGTACAAGGTGACCGAGTCGAACGCGGTGGACAGGCGGTGGGCGGTCTCGCCCTGGCACAGGAAGTGGAACCGGTGGTTGGTCTTGGCCGGGCCGCCTTCACCCGCGAACATCCGCTTGGGGTCCTCGCCCGTGCGCTTGAGCGGGAACACGCCCGCCGTGTACGGGAACTCGCCCGGGACGTTCTCCTTGGTGAGGAACCGGACCACCTCGCCGGGCTCGGTCGTCTGTGGCACCACCACCCGCGGGATCTTCAGGTGCGACAGGCTCTCCGACACCATCGGCTGCCGGATCTCCTTGCCGCGCACCGAGTACACGAACTCGTCGCCCGCGTACTGCGCCTGGGTGGCGGGCCACGCGGCCAGCGCCTCGCGGACGGCGGGGTCCACGGCGCGCAGGGCCTCGGCGACCTTCTCGCGCAGGATCGGCTCGGCGGCGGTGTCGCGCACCTCGCCGAGGGCCCGTTCGAGCGCGGCGTGGCGCCGGGCGGCTTCGGCCTGGGTGGCGCCCGTGGCGTGGTGGTCGCGGACGGCGCTCGCGATGTCCGCCAGGTAGCGCTCCCGATCGGGCGGCACGATGGCCTGCGCGGCCGGGGAACGCCGGGTGGTGGAGGGGGGCAGCGACGAGCGGAAGTCGACGTGCGCCTTCTCGCGGAGCTTGTCGAGCAGCGCGTGGTAGAGCGCGGTGATGCCGAGGTCGGCGAACCGGGACGCCACGGTGCCGAACACGGGCAGCGCGTCGTCGGGCACGTCGAACCAGTTCCGGTTGCGGCGCACCTGCTTGCGCACGTCGCGGAACGCGTCCTCTCCGCCGCGCTTCTCGAACTTGTTGATCGCCACGAGGTCGGCGTAGTCCAGCATGTCGATCTTCTCGAGCTGGGAGGCCGCGCCGAACTCCGGGGTCATCACGTACAGCGAGACGTCGCTGTGTTCGGTGACGCCCGTGTCGCCCTGGCCGATGCCGCTCGTCTCGAGCAACACGAGGTCGAAGCCGGACAGCGCGCACAGCCGGACCGCGTCCGAGATCGCGCCCGACAGCTCGCCCTTCTGGCCGCGGGTGGCGAGGGAGCGCATGAAGACCCGCTCGGGGTCGAGCGCGTTCATCCGGATCCGGTCGCCGAGGAGCGCGCCCCCGGTGCGCTTGCGGGTGGGGTCGACCGACAACACGGCGATGCGGCGCGTGGGGTGGTCGAGCAGGAAGCGGCGCAGGAGCTCGTCGGTGAGCGAGGACTTGCCTGCGCCGCCGGTCCCGGTGATGCCCACGACGGGCGGGCGGGTGGTGACCTCGTCGAGGGCGCGACGGACCTCCGGCGCGAGCGCAGCGCGGCCTTCCAGGGCGGCCTCGGCGCAGGTGACGAACCGGGCCAGCGCGTTGCGATCGCCGGCGCGCAGGGCGCCGAGCGAGGCGGGCGCCACCTCCATCGGGTCGAAGTCGCAGCGCGACACGAGGTCGTCGATCATGCCCAGGAGACCCAGCTTGCGGCCGTCCTCCGGGCTGTAGATGCGCTCGACCGTGCCCTCGCCCTCGAGCGTGCGGATCTCGTCGGGGACGATGACGCCGCCGCCGCCGCCGAAGATGCGCACATGCTTCGCGCCGCGCTCGTCCAGGAGCTGGCGGACGTAGCGGAAGTACTCGACGTGCCCGCCCTGGTACGAGCTGAGCGCGATGGCCTGGGCGTCCTCCTGCAGGGCCGCCGAGACCACGTCGAGCGAGGACCGGTTGTGCCCGAGGTGGATGACCTCGCAGCCCGCGCTCTGCAGCAACCGCCGCATGACGTTGATCGACGCGTCGTGCCCGTCGAACAGCGCTGCGGCGGTGACGATGCGGATCGGATGTCGGGCGACGTACCGTTGCTGCTCGGCCATAAGCGCTCCACGGGTCGTTGGACCCCGGGTCGTAACCAGCGCCGATCAGGGGAGCCGCACGGTACCCATCGACGGCCCCGGATCGGTGCGGACGAGGCTGGGACCGGGCCGCGCCGCGAGCTGTTGGTCGAGCCAGGCGAGCCACTGCGCGAGGCCGACCCCGCGGGTCGCCGACACCTCGAGGAGCCTCGGGACCGGCATCACCCGCGCGAGCGCGTCCCGGAACGCGTCCACGGAGACTTCGGGCAGGTGCGGCAGCAGGTCGACCTTGGTGAGCACCACGAGGTCGGCCTTCCGGAACATCACCGGGTACTTCAGGGGCTTGTCGACGCCCTCGGTGACCGACACCACCACCACGTTCGCGGCCTGGCCGAGGTCGTAGATGGCGGGGCACACGAGGTTCCCGACGTTCTCGACGAAGAACAGGCCCCCGCCGCGCAGCGCCGCCTGCAGGGCGGGGTCGTGCAGGGCGCGGTGCACCATGGCTGCGTCGAGGTGGCACGCGGTTCCGGTGGTGATGGTGGAGGCCACGATGCCGGCGCGCGCCAGGCGCTCGGCGTCGAGCGAGGTGGCGAGGTCGCCGCTCACCGCTGCCATCCGGCGACCCGGCAGGGCCCGCGCGGTGGCCTCGATCAGCGCCGTCTTCCCGGAGCCCGGGGACCCCATCACGTTGAGCGCCACGACCCCGTCCGCGGCGAAGTGCGCGCGGAGGTGCGCGGCGTCGGCGTCGTTCTTCGACAGCAGGTGGGTGTGGACCGGGACCGGGATCACCGCGGGGTCACCGCAGCCGCAGACGTCGCACATCGCTGCCTCCCCGCCGAGTGTGCCCTACAGCGCCTGCCAGCGCACGGCCAGCCCCTCGGTCCAGGCGCGGTACACCGCCCCGTCGGCGGTGAACAGCTGCTCGTCCCCGTCACACGAGCCCTCCACGGGCGCCCAGCAGCCGTCGGGGCAGGTGGGCTCCGGCGCCGTGCCCACGAACAGCCGGGAGGCGCTGTTGCCCAGGTGGTGCAGGAACATCGGACCGCGCGCGGCGGCCGGACCCTCGAGCCACCCCACCTCCTCCACGCGCAGGATCCCGCGGAGCGGTGGCGGGCTGAACGCGGATTCGATCGGCTCGGCCTCGAGGGCGTCGCGGCGGGCCCCCGTGGCGAGGTCCCAGGGGCTCGAGCGGCCGTCCACCGTGGCCACCACCACCACGCCGGGCACGGTGCTGCCGGAGACCTGCTCGAAGGTGCTGGGGAGCCAGCCGTCGAGGGTGACGACGGGGCCCGGCTCCGGGGGCGGGCCCGGCTCGAAGGCCGTGTACACGTGGTCGAACATCCAGGCGGCGAGGTCGGCGGCGAGCGGCGCCTCGCCCGGGCACGGCGTGAGCAGCGCGTCGAGCGCGGTGGGGCCGAGCTCGCAGAACGACGCCATGGCCTCGGTGCGCTGGCGCCGCGCCGACCGGTAGTGGCCGCCGAGCGCCGCGACGTAGGTGTCGTCCCCAGTGAACAGGCCGGCGGCAGCGAGGTCGAACAGCGGGTGGGCGTCCCGCAGCAGGTCCTCCTGGACGTGCACGGCGTGACAGAGCTCGTGCCGCAGGGTGAAGGTGGGCATCGGGTCGTCGATCCGAAGGTGGACGCGCTCGTTGCGGTACCCGCCGGCGATGTCGTCGTCCCCCCCGATCTGGTCCACCACGCGGACCTCGCGCAGAACGATCCGCCCCGGACCGATGGCGGCGTCGAACGCGGCGAGCTCGGCGCGGAGCTGGGCGCGCAGGGCAGGGGACGCCCCGACGATGGGCGCGTCGGGCAGGTCGAAGTGCGGGGTGCACGCAACGAGCCAGACGGCAGGGACCCAGCGTCGCACCACGCCTCCACCACACGACAGATCCGGGTATCGTGGCGCATGTTCGTGGTCCTGCTCCCGGCCTGCCTCCACGTGCCGGAGGCGCCGCCCCCCTCTACGACCGAGGTCGCGACCGCCGACACGGCAGACCCCGGCCCCGTCGCGACCAGCGGGTTCGGCACCTGCGGAGACCTGACTTCGTCGCTCGTGCTCCCGGGTGACGGGTACGACACGCCCACCGCGGCGCTGGCCTGGCCGGACGGGGGCGCGGTCCTTGCCGTGCGCCACGACCGGAACCTCACCTTTGGCACGGACACGCGCGATCCCACCACCACGACGCCGCTGGGGGAGTCCGCGTGTGCGCTCGCGCGGCTCGACGAGCGGGGCGCGCCGCGCTGGGTCACGTCGCTGGAGGGAACGTCGCAGGCAGACCTCCGGGCGCTGGCCCCCGGGCCCGCCGGGGACCTGTACGTCGGGGGTTCGGGGGACAGCCTCTCCGCACTCGCGGACGGCCCCGCGCTCGGGGACCGCGGGGAGTCCGACGCCTTCGTCGCCCGCCTCGATCCGGCGGGCAACGTGGTGTGGGTGGTGTCCGTCGGCTCCGTCGAGAACGATGCGACCACCTCGATCGTCGCCCTGCCGGACGGTGATCTCGTTGCAGCCGGCGTCCTGGGCGGAACGGCCACGTTCGGCGCCGGGGAGCTCGGGCGGGTCCGCGTCCGCACGGCGCCGGGGGCCGAGCTGACGCTGTGGCTCGCGCGGTTCTCACCGGCGGGGACCCTGCGCTGGGTCACCACCGCGGGTGGGGCCACGTCCACGGAGGTGACGGGGCTCGGCGTCGCCCCGGACGGCGGCCTGCTCGTGTCCGGCAGCGTGTACGGGAGCGGCGCCACCTGGTTCTCCGACGACCTCTCCGTCGCGCCGCCCCAGGAGGGGCTCGGGTTCGTGGCCCACTACACCACCGACGGGGCCCTCCGCTGGGTCGCCGAGGTGGGCGGCGCCGAGGTGTCCGGGGTCGCGGTGGGACCGGAGGGAGAGGTCCTCGCGGTCGGCTCGGCGCTCGGGCCCGTCACGTTCGGGCGCGGAGAGCCGGGCGAGCAGAGCTTCGAGGCTGCGGATCTGGAGGGGTGGGCCGCGCGGTTCGAGGGGGACGGCAGCCTGGGGTGGGTCGCGCGCGTCCGGCCCGGCGCCGAGAGCTCGGTGCTGATGGGCGGCGTCACCGCGCTCGGGGACGAGGTGGTGGTGGTGGGCCGCGCCGCGGGCCGGGTCTCGTTCGGCGACACGCACCTCGTGGCCCTGGGGCGCGACGGGTTCGTGGCGCGGCTCGATCGCAGCGGGCAGTGGGGCTGCGCGCTGGTCCTGCGCTCGCTCGACAGCGCGTCGCAGGTGTGGCCCCTGGGCGTCGGCCCCGCGGACGACGGGCTGCGGGTTTGGGGCGTGCTGGAAGGGCAGGGAAGGCTCGGAGACGGCGGCGCGGACGTGGTCGACGTGGCGGCCGAGGCCTTCACCGACGCGTTCCTGGTGGGGCTGGCGCTCCGGTAGGCACCTCGAGCTCGAGGTGGTCGAGGAACAGCGCGTCCCCGCCCACCAGCTGCGCCGCAGCGCCACACGCCGGACACTGCAACACCGCGCCCCGTGGGATGGGCCTCGCACACTCCGCGCAACGCCACGCCTCGGGCTCCGCCACCACCTCGAGCGTGGCGTCCCCGTGGCCGCGCTCGTCGCGGGTGCCGTCGAACGCGGTGCGGAACAGCTCCGGCTCCACCCCCGAGGCGTCGCCGAGCCGCACCCGGACCAGCCGCACGCGGGCGCCGGGGTGGTCGGCGGCGTGCCGGTCCACCTCGTCGAACAGCGCGTGTACCAGCGACACCTCGTGCATCAGCAGATCCGCGGCAAGGGATCCACGTCGGGCTCCCGCAGGCGGCGCGTGCCGAAGCCGGTGTCCAGGACCACCTCACCGTTGCCTGCCACCACCTGGCCGATGCGCGCGGCGTCGCGCCCGTACGGGTGGGCCCGCAGCGCCTGCAGGACAGCGTCCACCGCGCCCGGCTCCACCCCGAACACGACCTTGCCCTCGTTCGCCACCACCAGCGGATCGATGCCCAGGAGCTCGGCCGCCGCCCGGGCCGCCGCCGTCATCGGCAACAGCGCCTCCTCGAGCCGCACCGACACCCCGCTCGCTGCTGCCAGCTCGACCAGCGCCGCAGTGAGGCCCCCGCGGGTCGGGTCCTTCATCGCGCGGACCCCGCCCACCGCGAGCGCCGCCGTTACGAGACCGTTCATCGGCGCGACGTCGGACCGCAGGTCCCCCTGGAGCCGCAGGTCGTGCCGGGCCGCCAGCACACAGAGGCCGTGGTCCCCGAGGGTGCCGCTCACCACCACCACGTCGCCCGGGCGCAGGCCGTCACTGCGGATCACGCGATCGGTGACCCCCACGCCGCTCGTGCTGGTGACGAGGCCGTCGACCTCGCCGCGGCGCATCACCTTCACGTCGCCGGCCAGGAGCGGCGCCCCCGCCTCGGCCGCGGCCGCCTCCATCGACCGGCGCACGGCTGCCAGCTCGGCGAGCGGGAACCCCTCCTCGAGCACGAAGGTGGTGGTGAGCCCCAGGACCTCGGTCGCGCCCATCACCGCGAGGTCGTTCACGGTGCCGCATACCGCCAGGCGCCCCAGATCCCCACCCGGGAACACGCGCGGCTGCACCACGTGTGCGTCGCAGCTCACCACCAGGAACCGGCCGCCGAACGGGATCACCGCGCCGTCGTCGAGCCGGCGGGCCTCGGGGTGGGACGCGCCGCCCAGGAACACGCGCGCCACGAGGTCGCGCATCGCGGGGCCTCCGGCGCCGTGGGCCAGCCGCACCACGTCGTCGCTCATCGGCCCTCCCCGTGTTCCAGCCAGATCCGGCACGCGCCCTCGGTGCTCACCATGCAGGCGCCCACGGGGCGCTCGGGGCGGCACGTCGTCCCGAACAGCTCGCAGTCGGTGGGGGTGGCGCGGCCGGTCATGATGGCGCCGCACCTGCAAGCCGACGCGAGCGCGAAGGGGGCCTGTCCCGGCGCTGCCGCCAGGGTCTCCGCGAACCGCAGGCGGGCGTCGTGGGCGGCGAACGCGCTGCGGAGCTGGAGGTCTCCGCCCGGGACGTGGGCGATGCCCCGCCAGTCGCCGTCGCCCACCTCGAACACCGAGAACAACACGTCGAGCGCCCGGCGGTTGCCCTCGCGCGAGACGCAGCGCGGGAAGGCATTGCCCACCTCGGCTCGACCCTCGGCCACCTGCTCCACCAGCAGGCACAACCCGGCGAGCAGGTCGAGCGGCTCGAACCCGGCCACCACCACCGGCCGGTGGTGCCGCGCCACGAAGTCCTCGAACACGCCCCAGCCGGTGATGGTCGCGGCGTGCCCTGCAGCCAGCCACCCCTCGATCGCGCTGCCGGGCACTTGCGCGACGACCTCCATCGCCGCGGGCACCCACTTGTGGGCCGACAGGACGAACAGGTTCGGCGGGGGCGCAGACCGCAGGATCGCGGCGGTGGCGACCGCCGTGGTCTCGAACCCCGTCGCGAAGAACACCACCGGCCCGTCTGTGGCGGCGGCGCGCTCCAGCACCTGGGTGGCGGCGTACACCACCTCGACGGCGGCCCCAGCGGCGCGGGCGTCGTCGAGGGACGCGGAAGCGCCGGGTACCCGCAACATGTCCCCGTACGTGAGCACCACCACCCCGGCGCGGGCGAGGGCCACGGCGGCGTCCACGCTGGCGGTGTCGGTCACGCACACGGGACAGCCCGGACCCATGTGCACCGTGAGCCCGGCGGGGAGCCTGGCGCGCAGGCCGTAGCGGGCGATGGCCTGCTCGTGGCTCCCGCAGACGTGCATCACCGTGACGGGCCGCCCAGCGCGGTCCACGGCTCGCTGCAGGCGGGTGCTCAGCGCGCGACCGCGTTCGGGGTCCCGGAACGGGAGGGTGCTCACCCGCGGCTCGGGGGCGGGAGGCCCTCACGGTCGTCGTCGGCCAGCGACGCGAAGAACGCCAACGTCGTCTCCAGATCCTCGGCCGCGATGCGCCGGATCGCGAACCCGACATGCACCAGGACGTGATCGCCGGGGCGGACTGGCTCGTCCACCAGCTCCAGGCGGACGTGGCGGGTGACGCCGCCGAAGTCCACCAGGGCCGTGTCTCCGTCGATCGACACCACCCGACCCGGCACCCCGAGGCACATGTGCCCTCCGCAGCCTTGGCTCAGTAGGTGGTCGTGACCCCGTAGAGCGGCTGGATGGTGGTGCCCGTGTCCGCCGCCGCACCGGTGTGGCCGGTGTGGCCGGTGGTGCCGGTGTGGGTGGTGCGGCCGGTGTGGACGTCGGTAGCGGTGTCGGAGTCGGAGTCGGAGTCGGAGTCGGAGTCCGTGTCGGAATCGGTGTCGGTGTCGGTGTAGGTGACGCCGTACAGCGGCTGCGTGCTCGTGCTCCCGGTGTGGGCCGAGTCGGAGGTCTTGTCCCCGGTGCACGCGACCGCGAGCCCGAGGAGGGCGGCGGCGGCGGAGGAGTGGAGCAGGCTCTGCGAACCCACCCGGGCTCCGCAGTGGACACAGGTGGTGTCGCGCGACCGGACGTGCAGGCCACAATGGGGACAAGGCGACATGAGAGGCTCCAGAGCTCGAGGGTAGCCGGCCGTTCCGGACGTGTCACCTGCGAATCCGCTGCACCCTCGGCTCGTCGAGCAGGTGCGCTGCGGCCCAGGCCTGCCCCAGGGCCAGGCCGCCATCCCCGGGCGGCACCACCCGAGGTGCCCACCAGGCGCGTCCGAGGCGCTGCGCGAGGCCCCGGGACAGGCGCAGGTTCGCCATGGCGCCACCCGTGCCCAACACCCGCCGCGCGCCGGTCTCGAGGAGGGCCTGCTCCACGACGTCCCCGAGCGCGCCGACCAGGGTGGCGTGGACCCGGGCGGCCACCTCGGGCACCGGCACCCCCGCCCCGAGGGCGTCGACCAGGGCGCGCACCGTGGGTCGCAGGTCCACCTCGTGTTCGGACGACACCTGGCCCCCGCGCGCCAGCGCCGTGGGCATCCCCACCGGGTAGGCGCGGGCGTCGGTCCCTGCTGCCTCTTCGAAGGCCACCGCCACCTGGGCTTCGTGGTGGGCCACCGAGCGACCCAGCGTCAGGCAACCGAACGCGTCGAACCACCGCCCCACCCCGCGCGCCCGCGGCGTGTTCACCCCGGTCGCGAGCAGCCGGGCCACGGTCGACCGATCCGTCCGAGGGATGGCTGCGAACACTGCGAAGCGGTCCGCGAGGCTCTCCGCATCGTCTCCGAAGGCTTCGTACAGCGCCGCGAAGCCCTGGCGCCACACGTGGCGGATGGCCCGCTCGCCGCCGGGGAGCGACAAGGGCCGGAACGAGGCCAGGCGCTGCCAGGCGCTGCCTTCGACCACCAGCACCTCCGCGCCCCAGCTCGTCCCGTCGGGGCCCCAGCCCGACCCGTCCAGCACCACGGCGATCACGGGCTCGTCGATGCCGGACTCCGCGAGCGCAGCGAAGGCGTGGGCCGCGTGGTGCTGCACCCCAACGCGCTCCCGGGCCCTCCGCTCCAGCGCGTACCGCGTGGAGGCGTAGTCCGGGTGCAGGTCGTGCGCGAGGACCTCGCAGCGCACCCCCAGGAGGCGCTCGAACGCCTCGACCTCCGCGATCCACGCGTGCTCGGCCTCCACCGTGTCGAGGTCGCCCAGGTGGGGGCCCAGGAACGCGCTGTCCCCGACCACCACGCAGACCGCGGACTGGTGGTGGCCCCCCACGGCCAGGACGGGAGCAGGAACCGAGACCGGCAGCCGGAAGGAC
This sequence comes from Myxococcota bacterium, assembly GCA_044356535.1. Taxonomy (GTDB): domain Bacteria; phylum Myxococcota_A; class UBA796; order UBA796; genus JACKER01. Next base: position 1,583 of record JBIKWC010000164.1, on the reverse strand, counting down.
GACGGCGCCAGGCCCCGCGCCCGCCGGAGCACCCGGGGCGCGCCGGGGACCGCAGACACCACGGAGTCCTCGACGCGGTGCGCTACGGTCCGGTGGTGGAACAGGAACCCGTCGACCTCGCCACCGAGCGCCTCCAGGACCGCAGCGGGCGCGAGGAACGGCGGCGCTCCTTCGGCGTTGGCGGAGGTGAGCACCAGCGGTCTGCCGGTCGCGAGGACCAGCTGCTGGTGGAGCGCGCTGTAGGGGAGCATCACGCCCAGCCGGCGGGTGTCGGGGGCCACCTCGGGAGCGAGGTCGTGGCCGGAGCGGGCGAGGCCCACCACGATCGGCCGCGCGGGGGAACGCAACGCGTCGAGCGCGGCCTCGTCCAGCTCCACGAGCACGGTTGCGGCTGCCTCGTCGGGTACCATCACCGCGAACGGACGGGACTCGCGGCGCTTGAGCGCGCGGAGACGGCGGACCGCGGCGGGATCGGTGGCGTCCACCGCGAGGTGGTGAGCGCCGAGGCCGTGGACGCCCAGCACGCCGCCACCCCGGAGCAGCGCGGCCGCCAGCGAGACCTGGGCGGCCGCGCCAGCCACCGGCGGACCGGACCAGGCCGGCCACACCAGCCACACGGGGGGGCCACAGCGCTCGCAGGTGGAGCCTTCCGCGTGGAACCGCCGGTCGCGCGGATCGAGGTACCTGCGCTCGCAGTCCGCGCACCGTGGCCAGTCCGTGAGCGTGGTGTGGTCCCGCGCCCACGGCAGCGCGGTGGTGATGGACCAGCGCGGCCCGCAGGCTGCACAGCTCACCAGGGGCCAGCCGGCGAACGGCCCGGGCCCAGCGGCGTCGGCGAGGCACGCGGCGCAGGTCGCCGCATCCGCCAGCAAGGCCAGCCGTGCCGGGGCAGCGCCGTCGGGTGCGGGTACGATCGAGAAGCCGGCATCGTCCACCGCGGCGGGCGCCACCGTCACCGCGTCCACCCGCGCCCCCGGTGGGCCGTCCGTGGTGGTGGCCGCCACCAGGCCCCACACGGCGCTCGCCGGCCCGGAGACCAGCGCAGTGACGCCGTCGGGGCCGTTCCACACGCGACCCCGCAGCCCAGCGTTCACGGCCCGGCCGTGGAGGAACGGCCGGAACCCTACGCCCTGCACCACGCCCTCGAACCCGAGCCGGCGCCCGATCTCGGGGTCGCCACCCGAGGACCAGCCTGCGAACCAGTCCAGCGCCGCCGCCAGGTGCCCCCGGGCCGTTCGGGACAGCGGGTCGCCGAGGACGAAGCGCTCGCCCCGGATCCCCAGGACGAAGGTGGGGGGCGCCGCGCCTACGGCGGAGCACGCGGCGAGCAGCTGGGCGGGGCCCAGCGCGTGCGAGAACGGCGCGCCGGCACCGTCGGCGATGACCCCTGCTACCGACCACGGGGGCGGCGCGGTGGCGCTGGCGTCCACGAGCAGGACGCGCGGGCGCCCCACGAGGTCGAGGGCGTGCTCGACCTGGAGCTGGAAGTCCACGAGCACGTCCCACCCGGTGTCCGGCGGCAACGCCGCCGCGAAGGCAGGCCCCAGAGCGTCGTCTCCGCGCGACGGGTTGCCGATCGCGAG
>JBIKWC010000433.1:0-4589 GCA_044356535.1 Myxococcota bacterium | reverse complement strand
CGCCCGCCCGCCGTGGGAAGGACCGCAGGCGCTGTTGTGATGCGTTCACGTGCCAGACCATCCAGAGACGACGCGGAACATTCGACCCTGCCGGACCGATTCGCTTGATCGTATTTCGAACGTTCGTTATAGATAGATGCATGCCGAAGCAGGTCAACCACGAGGATATGCGCCACAAGCTGCTCGCCGCCGCTGGTGCCTTGTTCGCGGCCCGCGGCTACGCGGCTTCGGGGATGCGCGACCTCGCCAAGGCCGCCGGTGTGTCGACGGGCAGCCTCTACCACTACTTCCCCGACAAGCGCGCTCTCTTCGAGCAGCTCGTGGAGCGCACCGTCGACGGCGATCTCGCCGACCTCGAAGCCGTGCTCGCCGCCGTGCCCGCGCGCACACCGCTGCGGCTCGACGCGTTCCTCGAGTTGGTGCGCAGCGGCGAGGAAGAGCTGCAACTCCAATCTGCCGTTCTCGTGGAATACGCGCGGCTCGCCCGCGCCGAAGAGGGGGTTTCGCTCGACGCCTCGCGAAAGGCGCATGCGCGCTACGTCGCCGCGCTCTCGCGCTTGCTCGACGTCTCGCGGGCGCGCGCGGAGCTCATCCTCCACGCGGTCACGGGCCTGATCTTGCAGCGCTTCACCGACGGTGGCGCCACGCCCTTCGCGCCGCTCGAACGACAGCTCCGAACCTTCTGCGCGACCCCGGAGGAGCCATGACCGATCGCTGCCCCATCGCCCACGATGACGCCTCCGCCGACGCGCCGTCTCCGCCGCTTCGCATCGCACGACAGAGCGGCCTGCGCGCGAGCGTCGCATTCTTTCGCGAGCCATTCGGCTTGTTGGAGTCCATCCCTCGCACGGCCGACCTGGTGCAAACGCGCGTCTTCGGAGTCCCGACCGTCGTGCTCGCGCATCCGGCCCTCGTGTCCGAGATGATGCGGGACACGAAGGGAACCTGGGTCAAGGATCGCTTGTCGCGCCGCGCCGCGGACGTGTTCGGGCATGGTCTCCTGCTGAGTGAAGGCGAGGCGTGGAGGCGGCAGCGCCGATTGCTCAATCCCGGCTTCGCCTCGGCGCGCTTCGACGGGTATGCCCGCACGATGCGCGAGTGCACCGACGCCGCAGTCGCGCGCTGGCCGTCCGACGGCGTGATCGACGCCGCGGAAGAGATGGCACGCCTCACGCTCGACGTCGCCGTCCGCACGCTGTTCGGCGCCGACGTGTCGGACGCGGACGCACGGCGCGTGTCGGACGCCTTCTCGGCGGTGAGCGACTACTTCGCGTCCCCGCTCGCCATGCTGCCCTTCGAGATTCCGAGATGGCTCCCGCTGCCAATCTTGCGACGCCATATCCGGGCCGTCGCGGAGCTCGACGCCGTCGTGCACGAGCTCATTCGCGCGCGTCGCGCAGCCACCCCCGCCGGCGAGGATCTGCTCGCGATGCTGCTCGCGGCCCGGGATACGGACGGAGGCTTGACCGACGGCGAAGTGCGCGATCAGGCGGTGACGTTCTTGCTCGCCGGACACGAGACGACGGCACTTGGGCTCACGTTCGCGATGTTCGAGATCGGACACCGCACCGAGCTACGACATCGCCTCCTCGCCGAATCCGCGAACGCGCCCGCCGACGCGGCCTCCGAGGCCTTTCCGTTCGCTGCGCAGGTGTTCGCGGAGAGCCTCCGCCTGTACCCGCCAGCTTACGCGCTCTCCCGCGAGAACGTGCGCGCGGTAACCCTCGGCGGTGTGCCGATCGAGGAGGGCACGGTCGTCCTCGCCGCCCCGTGGACCCTGCACCGCGACGCGCGATGGCACCCGGAGCCGCGCGCCTTCCGGCCCGAACGCTGGACCTCCGACTACGAGCGCTCGCTGCCCACCGGAGCCTACCTGCCCTTCGGCCTCGGCCCACGCAAGTGCATCGGTACTCGCTTCGCGGAAATCGAGGCCGTGCTGCTGTTGTCCGGGATCGCCCGCGCCTTCGATTGGACCAACGTCGACGATGCGCTCCCGCCCTTGCAGCCGGCCATCACGTGCAGACCGACCCGCCCCGTGCGGCTCACGGTCCGGCGCCGCGCTGATACGAGCGAGGGTGTTCGATGAGCGCGCCCTCGCCGAACGATTCGGGGCGAAGCCCCTTTCCATCCTCGAGGCGCCCATGAGCGCGAACCCGAAGGTCCGCACCGATGTCTGGCTCTACGTCGCCAACCTCTCGCTGCTCGCCACCCACCAGGCTGACGCGGCTTACTGGCACGAATGGGATGTTTTCGGCGTCCCCGGCGGCCTGCCGTTCTTCCTGCTCTTCAACGTCGCCGCCGTCGCGCTGCTCGGCACCGGCCTCGTGCGCGTCGCCGAGAGCGCACCCTCGGCCCGGGGCTTCGCGTTGCTCTGTGCGGGGGTCGGGCTATTCACCTGCGCGCTGCACGCGGTCTTTCTTGGACTCGATCGGACGGCCTTCTGGACGCCGGAGTACCTCGGATTGCTGCTTACAATATTGCTGACGTCGATCGCCCAGCTGCTGCGTTTGCCGCCTCGCAAGTAGCGTCCGAGGGGTGACCTTGCTGCGCAAGACTCCGGGCAACAATGAAGACCGGCGCCTCCGCGGCGGTCTCGCTCCGCGTGTTCCACGGCGCTGACATCGCCTTGGACGACGGCAGACGCGCGCCTCACGGATCGTCACGCCGCCCGAGGAAAATGCAGCCCCGACGTCCCACCCGCCGACGTTCACCATCGGCTCTTTGGTGTAAACCGCCTCCGAGGCGTCTCTGGGCGTCTCTGGTCTGTCCCAGAGCCCGAAAGACCTCCAGAACGACCCGGGACGGCTCTCAAGCGAGACGTGGCCGATCAGTGAACGCGGGTGTCGAAGCCGGAGCGGTCGTGGGACGATGGCAACGCGGCCCGCCCGATCAGGCTGCTGGGTGGGCCCGCAGGTAGGCGGCCGGGGTCAGTTCGGCGGCCGTGAGGTCGTACTTGTTTCGGTGGGTGCCCACTCTGACGAAGACCCAGGTCAGGTAGGCCTCCACGTCCAGCTTCAGCCGCCGGCAGGTGGCCACGATGCCCAGCAAGACGGCCGCTCGGTGAGCTCCCTCCGTCCCACCCGCGAACAGGCAGTTCAGGCGCAACTTCGCGACGTACTGGAACTCTCGTTCTGTTCGCGAGTTGTCGAGCGGCAGCTCGGGGTCGTCGAGGAACGCCGTGAGGGCCGCCCAGTGGTTCTTGTAGTACGCCAGCACCTTGGCGAGGCCATCCGAGGGGATCAGCGTGGGCCGGACCGCGTCCATCCAAGTGTGGAATCGGTCGACGAGCGGGCGGATGCGGTCCTGCCGCCAGCGGTGGAGGTCAGCTCCGGTGAGGCGGGCGTCCTGGGCCTCCTCCTCGAGGTCGAACCACGAGGACACGAACCGGCCGCCCTCCTCGGCCAGCAGCGGCTGGACGGTCTCGGCGTCACGGAACTTCCGCCGACCGTGCGCGTTGCAACCGGCCTCGGTGATGGTCTCACCGAACACCTGGTCGTAGCGGCTCTCGGCGTCGACCAACAGTGTGCCCTCGAACTTCGCGAGCTTCGACTTCACCGCGTCGCCGTGCTTCGTGGCCTCGTACTGGAACACCACCCGGTCATCCCAGTGGTAGACCTCGAGGATCCCGTGATGCAGCCCCACCTCGGGGATCTGGACCTTGAACCCCGTGCCGTCGGTCGCGAGGTGCGAGCCCGCGAGCAGCTCCTTCCAGTGTTCGCCGTCGATGGCCTCGAGCAGGTCCGCGGCACGCTCGACCTGGGACACCAGAAACGACATCGACAGGGCGACGCCTTGGGCGCCGAGGTAGTTCCGGACGCGGTCGAGCGGAACAGAGAGCCGGAACTTCATCAGAACGAGCCACGCGAGCCACTCGCAGGTGACCTTGGACCGTTCGAACGGCGACGGCGGGGCCTCCCCGGCGGTCCGCTCGCCGCACTCCGCACAGACGCAGGTGATCACCGTCGTGACCCGGCGACGCTGGTGGGCGGCGACGTGGAGCTTCGTTTCGACGCGCTCGGACTTGTTGTGCAACCGCCCGCTTCCGCAGTGCTCGCAGCTCGTCGCCCGCACAGTCGACGACTCCGTCTCCAGGTGCGCGGGCACGGCCTTGCGACCGGTCCGGCCGGTCTTCTTCGGCTCCTTCTTCGGTTCAGGCTCCGGCGGCGGAAGCGGCCGGTCGTCGAACGCGGTCCGCTGGTCCTCGGACGTCGCCGGAGGCGGACCAGGCTCCGGCACCTTCTTCTCCTTCTTCGCCTGCGCCTTCCGCTGCGCGATGGCCAGGAGTTCGCTGATCCGCTCGTTGGCCTTCGCCATCTCCTTCAGCAACGTCTCGACCTGTGCCTGGGCGACTCGCCCGGAGACGCGCAGGTGGGCGAGCTCGTTGCGCAGGTACTCCAGCTCCGTGCGGAGGCGAGCGTTCTCCGCATCCTTCGCTGCGAGCTGCGCGAACAGGTCTGTCGCCACGACCACCATGGTCGTATCCGATCACGGTGTTGGTCTCGGTGCGATCGGGTCCGCGAGAGGGATCGACGAAGCTCAGGTCGCGCCGCGTGCGTCGTGGTCGTACCAGCGGCGGCGTGGCGCGCCGA
>JBIKWC010000163.1:0-16004 GCA_044356535.1 Myxococcota bacterium | reverse complement strand
GTTCGGCGCGGACACCCACAGGTCGGGGAGGGTGTCGCCGTCGACGTCCCCGGCGATCCCGAACGCGGTCCCGAAGGTCCGGTCGCTCACACCTCCCTCGAGGACGAGGTCCGCGTCCGCCGCGTTCTTCACCCCCTGCACCGGACCGCGGAACAGGTACACGCGACCGATCGTCCCGGCAGCCCCCGTCGCGCCGACCATCCAGTCCTCCACCCCGTCCCCGTCCAGGTCGCCCACTCTCCCGATCGACTGGAGCGCGGAGCCACGATGTTCTCCGAGCACGATCGCGTCGGCCGTCGCGACCGACCGGTACCCTTCGGTCTCGGTCAGGTCCGAGAACACGAAAGCCGCCCCGATTCGATAGTGGTCTGCGCTGTCGAGGCTCAGGTACGCCCCGCCGAGGGCCACGTCGGGGTGGCCGTCGCCGGTCACGTCTCCCACCGGACCCTGCTCGCCCCACAACGTCGACGAGCAGGTCCCGTACAACACCACACGCGCCTCGGGGTCCGAGTGCCACCCGGCGCTGCCCCCGAGAAACAGGACTGCGCCCCCGTTCGCGTCGTACAGGGCTGGCGCAAGGTCCAACAGATAGTCGCCTCCGAGCAGGACTTCGCTGTCCCCGTCACCATCCAGGTCACCCGTCGTCGGGAGACCGTACCAGCCGCTCTGCGGGATCCCAGCACCGGACGGTCGATCGAACGACCCCGCGTCGTAGGTCGACCAGGCGTCACCCAGGGCAACCCGATCGCCAGGCGGGAGGCCTCGAAACACGGAGACCCCGCCACCCGCCTGCTCCGGGGGGACGAGGATGGCGCGGGGGTTGTGCGAGGTGATCGCCAGATCGTTCACCCCATCCCCGTCGACGTCGGCGATCGAGATGCGCGGGCCATAGCTGCTCGACGGGTATGACTCGAACGTGACGTTTCGGACATCGGACGACGCGGAGACGCCTCGCGGCAGCGGGACATCCAGGGAATACGACTCCTGGGTCCCGGCATCCACACCCACGACCAGGTCTCCGAGCGGAGCTCCCGACCAGAAGCCTGCACCTAGCGACGAGATCCCGTCCTGGCTCGAGGGCTGGAGAATCGTGCCCGCAGCGTCGGAACGGCCCAGTCGTCCCTGCCGCGTGCCGTCGTACCACCTCACTTCGTCGATGGCGTACGTGTCGACGTTCAGGCACGCGAAGGCGAGGTCGGGTCGCCCGTCCGACTCGCCGTCGGGCAGAGCTGTGGCGGGCGAACCGCAAAGGTCGCCGTCGTCACCCTCGATTCGCAGCAGGTACGCATCGGTGACCCGGAACACGGGCCCCGGATCGGCCGAAGGTACCCAGGACAGTTCGCAGGCCGGCGGGTTCGGGATCGCCCAGGGATCGGCGCCACCCGTGTGCGCAGGTCCAGCCGAATGTGGTCGTCCGGAGTCGGGAATCGGCCCGCCCGTGTGCTCCATTCCCGAAGCTGAATGAAGCAGCGGCTCGACCTTGGACGGAACGGGGTTCGTGCACGCGACAACTGCGAGGAGCCAGGTCACGGCCGACCGCGGTACCAACTTCACGAAAGACCACCGGTCGCCGAAGTCGACCGCCGGTTCGCCCCGGTGATGTTCGTCTGGATCATCGCCGAATCGTACTCCGACCGCACCCACGGGTTGTCGCTGGGGCCTGCGGCGCGACACCTGGACGCCGGAGGGACCCTCGGCGGCGCCGCCTCGCTCGCAGCAGGGCATCTCTCGGGAGTTCCAGCGGCGCGACCGGATTCTCGCCGTCGAGAGCTTCCCGGCGAGGGGACGGCTGGTACCGTACCCACCATGAAGGGCGCTCGATCCGCAGAGAGCCGAGCCGGAGGTGGCGCCCAGCTGGGTCGACCATCGCGAGGGACGACCTGGCACTCACTGCGTGATCAGGGCTCCGTAGACCATGTAGACGCCCGCCATCCGGTTCTCGCCGTTGTTGGTCGGCAAGGTGCCCGTGCCCTCGATGACCCGGGAGACGGACACGTACAACAGGTTGTCGGCGGGCCAGCTGGGCCAGGTGTTGGGAGGGATGGTGAACGAGCCCGTGTCGGGGACGGCGCAGGTGACCCTGCCGTTGGCGGCGCCCACGGTGTTCTCCCGCTCCACGGCGATCAGGACATAGTCCCCGCCGGAGCTGGTCCAGGTGAAGTCCATCGTGCGGGGCTGATACCACAGAGAGGCGCTGTCGAGCGGTGGTTCGGTGACGGCGAACCGCGCAGGCACCTCCACCACGCCGGTGATGCCGAACGTGGGCCAGTCCGCGCTGCCCACGACCGGATCGAGGTCGTAGGTGGTGCCGGCGACGAAGTTCACCCTCGGGGAGAGCTCCGCGTCGTACAGCTCGGGGACCACCGCGTCCGGGAACAGGTCGAAGGTGACCACCCCGTTCGTGAACCCGACCGAAGCAGCGCCCGGGTCGATCGGCGTGACGTTGGTGTTCGCGGGAGGCACGTAGTTGTACTGACAGGTCCCCAGCACGGGCGTCATCATGCGGTCGTACGACCACTCGGTGCCCTCGGAGAACACGAGCTCGCCGAACGCGATCGGATCGGGGGTGGCCGGGGTTCCCCAATAGGCGCCGACGTACTCCACCATCGTGGTGGCGCCTACGAGCCCCGCCTGTCCGGTGGCGTCCTCGAAGAACCGGAAGCTGCGGGCCAGCGTCGCCGACCGGGTACCCGACCGGGCCACGACGTCCACGAGGTAGTCGTCGTTGGTCGCAGGGACCTCGACCACGAGCTCGTCGTCGCTGCGGCTGAGCACCGTGGCCGCCACCCCACCGAACGTGACCTCGGTGTCGGTGTCGAACACGCCCGTGAGCGTGACCTCGAACCCACCCGCGTTGGACCCGTAGGGAGGGGAGACCTCGTCGAGCTCGAGGGCGACCGGCTCGGTCGCGGTGTCGGTCGGGTCCGTCGGGTCCGTCGGGTCCGTCGGATCGGTCGGGTCCGTCGGATCGGTCGGGTCCGTCGGGTCCGTCGGGTCCGTCGGATCGGTCGGGTTCCCGGCCGCGAGGTCCGCGTCCCGCTGTCCTGCGGGGATGAGGGGCCAACAGCCGCCGAGCATCGACACCAGAGGGAGGCACCAGCGCATCGTTCTCGCTCCTGGGCCCAAGCTAGCCGACGGAGGCCTTATCGACGCGAATCAGTTCGTTTCCGAACCGCGCCCGATCTCGTCGTCGACGGCGCCGTCGTGGAGGTGAGGGGCACTCCGTGCGCGACACCCAGCTCCTCCTGGAGCGCGTCATGTCCCCCTGCCGCATGACCTCCCCGGGGGTTGACCCAACAAGCAACTTCGTGCACGCTGCCGGACGGCTCGATCGTGCGCCCGGACCGGCGCACGTCGCGGAGGTGCACCCGCCTCGTGTGACGAACGGTGGCGACGAGACATCCACGTCCGGGAGAGCCTCGATGCCGCTGTGGATCCGCGCCGTGATCGCCCTGGCCCTCGCGGTCGGGTTCTACGTGTTCGCCCTGTGCATCGCCGGATGCCTGTTCCTCTTGCCGATCGGGGAGGTCCTGCTGACCGGCTCGCTGCACCTGAAGCTGGCCTTCTTCGCCTGGGTGGCGGCCGCGATCGTCCTGGCGTCGATCGTCCCGCCGCCCTCGCTGTTCGTGTTCGAGCCGCCGGGGATCTGGCTCGATCGATCCTGCCACCCCAGGCTGTTCGCCGAAGTCGACCACGCCGCGCGGCTGGCCGGGCAGGCCCCGCCCAAGGAGCTGTACCTCGTGCCGGAGGTGAACGCGATGGTCACCAGCCGCGGCGGATTCCTGGGGGTGGGCTCGACCCGGGTGATGGCGGTCGGCCTCGGCCTGCTGCAGGTTCTCACCGTCTCGGAGCTGAGGGCGGTCCTGGCCCACGAGTTCGGCCACTTCCATGGGGGGGACACCCGCCTCGGCCCGCTCGTGCACCGCACGCGGTGGCTGATCGCGAAGACGGTGTCCAACCTGTCCTCGCGCCACGTCCTGCTCGAGATGACCTCCGCCCCGTTCCGGCTCTACGCGCAGGTCTACCTCCAGGTGACGCTCGCGGTCTCGCGGGCCCCGGAGACCGCCGCGGACGCGCTCGCGGCGCGGGTGGCCGGCGCCGGTCCGCTGCGGAGCGCCCTGTGTCGGATCGAGACTGCCGGAGTGGCGTTCGACCACTACCTGAGCCAGGAGCTGGAGCCCGTCCTCGGCGCCGGGTTCGTGCCGCCGGTCGGCTCCGGGTTCGCCGCGTTCCTCGCCAGTCCGCGCGTGGCTCGAGCCGATCGGGCCCTCCTCGCGATGATCCTCGAAAAGGGCCGGTCGTCGTCGTCCGACTCCCACCCGTGCCTCCGCGACCGGCTCGCCGCCCTCGAGGGCCTGCCGGAGGGCGACGCGAGCGACGATCGTCCGGCGATCGAGCTCCTCTCGGAGGTGCCGCAGCTCGAGCGGTGGCTGCTCGACCGCATGCTGACCGGCCGGGTCCCCGACGCGGCCATCAGCTGGGAGGACGTGGGGGAGCGGATCGTCAAGCCGGCCCTCGCCCTCCGGGCGGCGACTCCCGTGGTGGACCTCGCCGACCGTCCCCTGCTCGCGCTTGCCGATCCGGAGGTAGCGAAGGCCGCTTCGGCCGGGCTCGATCCGAAGGGCACGGCGAAGCCGGAGGCGCGGCTCCGCGACGGGTGGTCGATCATCGAGGCCCACGTGCTCCTTCGCCTCGCGTCCGACGGGTGGACGATCCATTCGCGCCCGGGCGTGCCGTACTCAGCCGAGCGAGGCGGGACCACGTTCGTCCCCGGGTGGTCGCTCACCGCCGGGCCCGAAACCTGGGCCGAGGCCCTGCGGGCGGCCGGGATCGCAGACCTGAACGGGAGCGCCCCAGCCGTGGCTGACGGCGTCTAGTCCGGTGTACCGACACCGCGTCCTCGGTCGGCGGTGCCGAACCGTGCCCCGGGGACTGCGGCAGGACCGCCGCACCACCGGCAGATTCACCAGGTTCATCCGTCAGGTATACACGGCATCTACTTTGCACGGAGTTGACATGCCCCGGTCGGCCTGTGTCGCGGGGCGCTTTCCTCTGGGGTCCCGATGTTTCGCACGCTCGCTTCGCTCTCGCTCGTCGGCTGCATCGAGAACGGCGTCAGCCCCACGGGCGACCCTGGGCTGGGCCCCGGCCCCGACGTGCTCGTCACCCCGCCCGCGCTCGAGTTCGGGACGCTGCGCCTCGGGCAGGAGGAGTCCCTGGGGTTCCGGGTCCAGAACGTGGGCGAGGCCACGCTGCACGTCTCGGACGTGGTGATCGGCGCCGGGTTGTCGTTCGCAGTGCCCGGCGAGGGCTTCGACCTCGCGCCCGGCGAGGAGCGGGAGGTGGAGGTCACGTTCACCCCGATGGGTGCCGACGAGAACTACGGCCAGGTGCTGGTGGTGTCGGACGACCCCGACAGCCCGGAGGCGACGGTCGATCTGCTCGGCCTGGGCTCGGTCCCCGAGCTCCTGATCACCCCCGAGAGCTACAACTTCGGTGACACCTTCGTGCCCTGCGGCGCGTCGGTCGAGCTCGAGCTGAAGAACGTGGGCAACGAGGTGCTGGTCGTCGACGAGCTCGGGTACACGTCGGGCGGGATGTTGACGCTGGCCCCCGACTCGCTGCCGGCGCTGCCGTTGACGCTGGCCCCGGGCAGCACCGCCACGGTCCGCGTGGACCTGGCCGCGGCGAACGCGGGCTCCGACACCGGTCGCCTCGATGTGACCAGCAACGACCCCCGCGGCGTGGTCTCCGCCGACCAGAACGGCGAGGGAACGTACGAGGAGTCCCACGTGGAGTCGTTCACCGAGCCCGGCATCCCGCCGGTGGACGTGTTGCTCCTGGTCGACAACTCGGGGTCGATGGAGGGCGACAACCAGGACGACGTGACCGACGGCATGCCGGCCTTCTTCGACGAGCTCCAGAGCGTGGCCGACTGGCAGCTCATGCTGGTCACCGAGGACACGGGTTGCGCCACGGGCGGCGTGCTCGATGCGTCCTCGCCGGACCCCGAGGGCTTCGTGTCGGACCACGCCTTCGACGGCGGCGGCGACCTCACCGAGAAGCTCCTGTCGCTCGCGGACCGCGCGCTCGGCCTCACCGGGGCGGGGGCCTGCAACGAGGGGTTCCTCCGCCCAGGCGCCCTCCTGCACGTGATCGTGATGAGCGACGAGTCGGAGCAGTCGGGCCGGACCGGCGCCTGGTGGGTGTCGCAGCTCGGCGCCCGGGTCGCGACCCCCGCCCACCTCAAGGTCTCGGGCGTCCTGGACCTGGACCGCAACTGCGGCGACAACTCGGGCCCCGGCGGGTACGAGGAGGCGATCGACCTCACCGGCGGCGCCAAGCTCGACATCTGCAGCGCGCAGTGGGGCAACGACCTCTCGGGCATCGCGTCCGAGGTCCTGGCGGGGATGCGGACCTACAACCTCGCCGCGGAGCCGGATCCGCAGTCCGTCGAGGTCGAGGTCGAGGGCGTCCCGACGACGTCGTTCACGGTGCAGGGCTCCGACGTCACGATCACCGACCCGCCGATCGGCGAAGGCGACGAGGTGGTCATCACCTACGGTGTGGCCGCGGACTGCCGGTAGTCCGCCTCAGGCGAACCGACGCTCGAACGCCACCGCGTTCTGCTCGTCGCGGGCCGATCGCCCCCACAGGCCGAACACCACCCGCGGGAACCGCCCGGCGAACGGGCCGGCCAGGCCCTCGGCGAACGCGTCGGCGACGAGCGCCGGGTCGCCCTGGAACGCCCCGCAGCCCCAGGCGCCCAGCACGATCGCGTCGCACCCGAGCTCCTCGAGGAGCGCCAGGACGTGGAGCGCGCGGCGCCGGAAGGTCGCCGGCACTGCGAGGAGGCCTTCGGCGTCGCCCTGCTGGCGGAGCGCGCCGGTGTTGGGCGCGGGCGAGGTCACCACGGACAACAGGTACGGCTCGACGACCTCCCGGGCGGGGCCCCGGAAGAACGGCACCCGCGGCGACGTGATGGCGTGGTCGGTGTACACGGCGCTCCGCTCGGCGCGGTTGGCTGCGTAGTAGGCGGGCGCGCGCTCGAGGCACCGGTACAGCCCGGAGGCGCGGCAGAGCTCCTCCTCCTGGGCGCGGGCCCCGCCGAGGAAGCCCCCGCCCACGTTCCGCGCCGACGCGAAGTTCAGGATGCCGACGGACGCGGCGCCCTCGGCGAGCAACCGCCGACCGGCCCGAGCGGTGTCCTCGCGGGTCACCTCGAGCCGGGTCTCGACGCGAGGTTCGCGGGTCCGCCTCGCGAGGGCCTCGACCTCGTGGGGCGCGTGGCCTCGGGTCCCGGCCACCGCGGCGCGCAGGGCGTCGCCGAAGTCCCACGAGCGCCCGTCCGCGGAGGTGCAGCGGCCGGCGTCGCACCAGCCCAGGGTCTCGATCGCCGTCTCCGACAGCCCCACGGTGTCCTCCCGCCCACGACGTAGCGCCCGCATGCCGCCTCGACAGTGACCCGGAGGTGAAGTCGGCGAGCCGATCAGGGCCCGTCCACCAGCGCGGCCGACAACCCGCGCAACCGCCGCACCGCCTCCGGGATCACCTGCACCGCCAGCGCGATGTCCGCTGGGGTCGTGCTGCGCGCCAGCCCGAACCGCACCGCGCGGTGGGCGACCTCCGGGGGCACCCCCATCGCGCGCAACACGTGCGATGGCTGCAGGGTCTCCGAGGTACACGCCGACCCCGTCGAGAGCGCCAGGTGCTCGCGCACCGCCAGGAGCAGCGCGTTCGCCTCCACGCCGTCGAACGACACGCTCAGGTTGTTCCCCGCCCGCTCCCCGAGCGGGGGCCCGTGCAACGACAACCCGTCCAGCGCCGCCGAGAGCCCCGCCCACAACGCGTCGCGCAGCCCCCGCACCCGCTGCGCGCCCGCTTCGTCCAGCAGCGACACCGCGACCCCGAAGCCCACACACAGCGGGACCGGCAACGTCCCCGGGCGCAGGCTGCGCTCGTGCCCCCCACCGCCCATCAACGGCGCCAGCACCAGCGGAGGCCGCGTCCGCCGCACGAGCAGCGCGCCCACCCCCATCGGGCCGTGGAGCTTGTGCGCCGACAGCGACACCAGGTCGAGCGACGCCCACGGGATGGGTTCCACCGCGGCCTGGGCTGCGTCGCAGTGCAGGGGCACCCCGCGCTCGCGGCACACCGCCGAGATCGCGGCGAGCGGCTGGAGCACGCCGACCTCGTTGTTCACGAGCATCACCGACACCAGGGCCGTGTCCGGACGCAACGCCCGCCGCACGTCCTCCGGATCCACGCGGCCCTGGGCGTCCACCGGCAACACCGTGGCCGCGAAGCCCTCCGCCTGCGCCATCGCCACCGGATCCAGCACCGCCTTGTGTTCGGTGGCGACGGTGATCACGTGGCCTCCGGGCCGCCCGGCGCCGCGCCACCCCCGCAGCGTCCCCAGGATCGCGAGGTTGTCGGACTCCGTCGCGCCCGACGTGAACACGACCTCGCGCCCCGAACAGCCCACGAACGCCGCGAGCTGGGCGCGTGCCTCCTCGGTGGCCTCTCGGGCGGCGGTCCCCAGGCGGTGGCTGCGCGACGAGGCGTTGGCCGCCCGGGCGCCGAACCAGGGCAACATCGCGTCGATCACCCGCGGGTCACACGGCGTGGTGGCGTGGTGGTCGAGGGAGACGGGCACGCGGCGACGTATCCCCGCAGCCTCGCCGGAGACGAGGTTACGGCGCCCCCGGGAGGATCGCTCCATGCCCGTCCAGTTCACCCCCGCCGCAGTGACCCGCGGCAAGACCCTGCTCACCGAGAAGGCGGCGCAGTGGCTCCGCGTGGGGATCCGGTCCGGCGGCTGCTCCGGCATGTCGTACTTCATGGACTACGTCCCCGCGCCCGAAGACACCGACAAGCAGTTCGAGGTCGACGGCCTCCGGGTGTGTGTGGACCGCAAGTCGTACCTGTTCCTCAACGGGACGGAGATCGACTGGGAGCAGTCCCTCGTGAAGCAGGGGTTCGTGTTCCACAACCCGACGGCGAAGCGCAGCTGCTCGTGCGGCGAGTCGTTCACCGTCTGAGGTCCGGCGCAGCCCCTCCCCGGAGCGGATAGGCGGCCGGATGGACTGGAAACGCGCAGCGTTCGGCGTCGTGGGGACCGGGCTCACCGGGTTGGCCGGGGTCGTCGCGCTCGTCGCGTGGACCTTCTCGGGCATGGGCGCCATCGTCGACGGGCAGGAGCTCCCCGGCGGCATCCGCGTGGTGGAGGACGGGTACGTCTCGGCGTTCGTCGTGCCCCTCGCCGACGGCACGTTCGCGCTCGTCGACGCCGGCAACGACCCCGAGGGGAAGGCCCTCCTCGAGGCGCTGCGCCTCCAGGGCGCCGGGCCCGACGACGTGAGCGCCATCCTCCTCACCCACGGCCACGCCGACCACGTCGCCGCCTGCGGCCGGTTCCCTGCCGCGACCACGTACGCCGCCGCGGACGAGCTCCCCCTGGTGCGTGGCGAGGTCCGCTCGAAGGGTCCCCTCCCCCGCTGGTTCGCCACGACCGACAGCGGTTGTCCCAGGCTCACCGCCGTGTCCGACGGCGAAGCCCTCACCCTCGGCGGGACGACGGCCACCCTGTACGCGGTCCCCGGTCACACCGCTGGCAGCGCCGCCTGGCGCGTCGGCAGCGTGTTGTTCCTCGGAGACAGCGCCGACGCCGCCAGCACCGGCGCCCTGTTGCCCGCGAAGTGGGTCTTCTCCGACGACGCGGCGGCCAACCGCGCTGCGCTGCAGGCCCTCGCCGACCGGCTCCAGGGCACCGGCCTCGAGCAGCTCGCGTTCGCGCACTCCGGCACGTTGCCCGCCAGCGCGCTCCTCGGGAGCCGCTGATGCCGACCCCCGTGGCGCTCGCGACCGGCCCCGAGATCGTCGTGCTCGGGATCGCGCAGGACGGCGGCCACCCGCAGGCGGGCTGCACCCGGACGTGCTGCGCCGGTGCCTGGGAGGATCCCGCGCGGCGCCACCACGTGGCCTCGCTCGCCGTGGTCGACGACGGGAAGGCCTGGGTGATCGACGCCACCCCCGACTTCCCCGCCGAGCTCCACGCGCTCCAGCGCGAAGGACTCACCCTCGCCGGCGTGTTGCTCACCCACGCGCACATGGGGCACTACACCGGGCTCCTGCACCTCGGGCGCGAGGTCATGGGCGCCGACGCCGTGCCGGTGGTGGCGATGCCGCGCATGGCCGACCTGCTCCTCCACCAGGAGCCCTGGGCGCTGCTGGTCCGGCTCGACCACGTCCGCGTGGCGCCCACCACCGCCGGCGCCCTGGTGCCGCTCGGGCCCCACACCACGGCCACGCCGTTCCTCGTCCCCCACCGCGACGAGCTGTCCGAGACCGTGGGCTGGCGGATCCGCGGCCCCACGCGCACGGTCGTCTGGCTGCCCGACATCGACAAGTGGGAGCGCTGGGACACCCGCCTGGAGGACCTGCTCGCCGGGGTCGACGCTGCGTACCTCGACGCCACCTTCTTCGCCGACGGCGAGCTCTCGCGGCCGATGTCCGAGGTCCCCCACCCGTTCGTGGTCGAGACGATGGCGCAGCTCGCCGACGACCCGGCGGCGCTCCGGGCGAAGGTGCGGCTCGTCCACCTCAACCACACGAACCCGGCGCTGGATCCCACCTCCCCGGAGGCAGCGCGCATCACCGCCGCCGGCCTCCGCGTGGCGCGGGAGGGGGACCGCGAGCCGCTCTGACCCCGGCCCGGCTACGTGGCCCGCGGAGGCGCCATGACGGGCGAGGACGCGGTGCTGGGGTGGGTGTTCCGGGCCTTCCGGCGCCGCGCGCGCGGCCTGGAGACGCCCCCGCCCACCACCCAGGGGATGCGGGAGGCCCTCACCGACGAGGTCGCCGACGTGGACGGTGCCGTGGCCCAGCTCTCCGCGGCGGGCGACCTGGTGCCCGAAGGGGACGGCTGGTGGCTCGCCGGCGGCGCCGTGGACCGCGCCCGGGCCGCGGAGCGCGCGGTCTCCGCCGAGGCCTTCGGGAAGTGGATGGTGGCGGCGGCCGCGAGCCCCGCGTACGCCCGGTTCTGCGCACACGCCAACCAGCTCCCGTTCGTCGTGTTCGACATGCTCGACCCCGTCCAGCTGGACGCCGCCCTGGCGGCCGCCGCCCTCACCCCTGGGCAGGGGGCGATCGACCTCGGCTGCGGGGTCGGTACGTTGTCGCGGCACGTCGCGCGGACCACGGGAGCGACGGTGTCGGGCGTCGACCTCGCCCCCCGGGCCATCGACCAGGCGCGGGCGCTCGCCGCCGATGGGTCCTCGTTCGAGGTCTGCGCCCTCGACGAATGGATGCCCGCCCCCGGTGCGTACGACGTGGTGTTCTCGTTCGACACGGCGTACTTCGCCGAAGACCTGCCGGGGCTGCTCACCCGGTGCGCCGCGGGCCTGGCCCCCGGTGGCCGCGTGGTGGCGCTCTACTCGGCCACCGGCGGCGGCCCCGAGACGCGGACCCCCGAGGGCAGCCGGTTCGCGGTGGCGTTGCGCGCGGCGGGCCTCTCGTTCACCACGGTCGAGTACACCGACCGGGAGCTGGCCGTCTGGCGCCGCTCGCAGGAGGCGGTGGTGGCCCTGGAGGCCGCGTTCACCGAGGAGGGCACCCGCCACCTGTGGGACGGGCGACGCCGGGAGACCGACGCCGTCCTCCCCACCTGCGAGGCCGGCGGGAGCCGCCGATACCTGTACGTCGCGCGCCGCGCGTCGGAGGCCACGTGACCACCACGCTCCTCGAGCAGCTCCGCGCTGCCCGCCTCCACCTCCAGCGGTCGGCCAGCGACTTCGACGCGCTCGTCGGCGCGAGCATCGGGCTGCACTCGACCGACTACGCCACGCCCTACCTCTCCGCCCGCGCCCGGCTCGGGGACCTCGACGCCGACGCCGTGTTCACGCGGCTCAACGCGGGGGACGGGCTGTTCCGCGTCAACGCCATGCGCAACACCGTCCACGTGGTCCAGGCGCGCGACCTCCCCGTCCTCGTCGCCGCGACGGGCGCAGCCGTGGGCGCCGTGGCCCGACGGTCCCCGGGCCTCGCCGGGCTCGACGAACCCGCGCTCGCGGCCGGCGTCGACGCCCTCGTGGACGCCCTCTCGGACGGCCCGCGCACCACGAACGAGCTCAAGGCTGCGCTGCCGGCGCAGGCGCCGCACGTCCGGTTCTGGGTCATGCTCGCGATGGCGCAGGGGAAGGTCCTGCGCGCGGACTCGGCCCACCTCCGCAGCAACCGGACCCGGTACGACCTCGCTGCGCGCCGCGCCCCCGCCCTGGCGGATCCCCTCGACCCCGCCGAGGCCCGCCGGACGCTGCTCCTCCGCGCGGTGGACACGTTCGGGCCCCTCACGGTCGAGGACCTGGCGTGGTGGCTGCCGGCGCCCAAAGGCGAGGTGTCGCGCGCCCTCACCACCGCCGGGCCCGCGGTGGCCCGGCTCGAGGTCGACGGCCGGACGTACTGGTACACCCCCGCCCTGGCCGACGTCCACGCGCCACCCCGCGCGGACCTGGGCGCCTGGGTCCTGCCGTACGAGGACGCTTTCCTCAAGGGGTACCTCGATCGCGCCTGGCTCCTGGCGCAGGGCCTGCGCGAGGTGGTGTTCCCCTACAACGTGGGGCACTGGGCGCCCCCGGACGGCGTGTCGCCCGGCCCGGGGCCCCACGGCGGCGTCAACGCGTCCGGTGAGGCCCGCCCGACCCTGTGGTGGGGGGGACGCGTGGTGGGGCGGTGGGAGCAGGCCGGAGACCGCGTCGCCTGGCAGCTGCACGCCGACGTGGGCGCGGAGGGCCGGGCGGCGCTGGGCGCCGAGGTCGAGCGGCTGGAGGGGTTCCTGCGGCGGAACGGCCTGGCGGGGTGACAGGCGGTGTCACACCGTTTCACGCCCCACCCGACGGAGCATCCGATACCTCGCCGGCACTTCTCGGAGGTTCTGATGTTCACCCTGCTCTTGTCGAACGCAGCGTTGGCCGGCGATCTCACCGTGTCCACCCCCTGGCCGGTCAACGTGTACGTGGACGGCGCGTACCGGCCCTACAACCCTGGCACGCTGACGGTGGGCCTGGGCCAGCTGGCGGCCGGGCAACACCGCGTCGACATCGCGGACGGGAACAACGCGGTCCTCGGCTCCACGATGGTCTCCGTCCCGACCGTGGGCCTCGCCGCCCTCGTCTACGACGGCACGTTCTGGATGCAGCCGACGGCCGCCGCCCCCGTGATGATGGTGCAGGCGCCCACGTTCGCGGCGCAGCCCGCAGCGCCGGCACCCGAGCCCGTCCAGCAGGGCCCGGTCGCGATGGACGAGGCCGCCTTCGGGCGGCTCCTGGCCCAGGTCCGCCAGGCGTCGTTCGCCGACGACAAGGTCGCGGTGGTGCGCGCCGGGTGCGGCCGCAACCACCTCACCATCTCGCAGCTCACCCGCCTCGTGAAGGGCATGAGCTTCGCCGACGATCAGCTCGCGGCCGTCGACGCCTGCGCGGCCAAGGTGGTGGATCCCGAGAACGCCTTCGAGCTGCGGGGCGCGTTCTCGTTCCCGTCCGACGTCGAGCGGGCGCTGGCGCACTTCTGACGCGTGGCCCGGATAGCGGGAGACGTGCGGGTACCGCTGGACGACGGCTGGGTGGAGCTCGAGCGGGGGACGGTCCACCGCGCGAAGGTGGTGTCGCTGCGCGCCAAGGAGGCCGCGCTCCTGCGGTACCTCGCCGAGCGCCCGGGCCTGCTGGTGGGCCGCGCCGAGCTGTACCACGCCGTCTGGGGGTACCACCCGGGCACCCGGTCGCGCACGCTCGACACCACGTTGCGCCGGGTCCGCGACGCCATCGAGCGCGATTCGGCCACCCCGGCGCACCTCCACACCGAGCCCGGGGTCGGCTACCGCTTCACGCCGGCGGCGATCGACGAAGACGAGGCCACGCGCCACGTCGCCGACGGGCTGGCGGCCCTCCCCCCCTCCGGCCCGGTCGTGTTGTGGGGCCCACCCGGCGTCGGTCGGACCCACTGGCTCCTGGCCGCGGGCCCACCCGAGGCCGACGACACCCAGGACGAGGTCGCGCCGGGTCCGGGCCTGTGCAGCCGACCCGTCCGCCCCCGCCGCCCCGGGGTGGTCGCGGTGGAGGTCACGCCCCTCACCCCCTCCGGTGCCCGCTCGCTGGCTGCGGGCTGGCTCCGGGCGCGGGGCCTCGCGGTCGAGCTCCCCGCAGACCTGTCGGGCTTCGACGGCCTGCCTGGGGCCCTGGCGTCCGCGGTGGAGCGGGCCGCGCAGACCGGCGCGTTCACGGTGCCCGGGGCGGACGATCCGCTCCAGCGCAGGTACACCGCCCTGGTCGGGCACGACGGTGCGCTCGGCGCCCTCGCAGACCTCGGGGGCCCGCTCCCGGCCGAGCTCGCGGTCTCCGTCTTCGGGGAGGATCGGGTGCGGAGCTGGCTCGACCGCGGGTACGTCCGCCGCCGCGGTCGCGCGCTCACGGCCCTCACCCACGTCCGGCGCGCCGCCGCCCCCGACCCGGCGCTGGCCGCCACCCTGCGGGACGCCGTACACCGCCGGTTCCTGGGACTGCACCGCGACGTCCTCGGCCCCACCACGCGCGCCGACCGCGAGGAGGTGCTGGTCCTCGCGCCCCTCGTCACCGACCCGGACCTCGCCGTGCGCCGCGCCCTCGCCCTCCGCGTGACCCTGCCGGAGCCGTCCCCCGCCGAGCTCGAGGTCTGGGCCCGGTGGAACCCGCAGCCCACGGCCGTCCTGGCGCGGCTCGACGAGCTCCGGTCGCCAGCGGTCCGGGCGGTCGTGGCGTGTATCTGCGCCCGCCGCACCGGGCAGATCGAGCGCTCGCTCGCGGTGGAGCCCGCGCCCGACGACCGTTCGCTGCTGGCCGGTGAGCTCGCGTTCCAGCTGGCGATCGGCGAGACCCACCGGGAACGGCACGACGCGGCGGTCGACTGGTACCAGGCGGCCCTGGACCGGTGGCGCGGCCACGACCTCCTGGAGGGCAACGTCGCCGGCGGGATGGCGCACGCGCTGGTCCACGCCGGGCGCCTGGAGGAGGCGGAGGTGGCGGTGGCGCCGCTGCTCGCGGGCCCGCCGGAGGAGCGCGCGGACGGCCTGCACGCGGCGATGTTCGTCAGCCTGAGCCGCGGGCACGCAGACGCTGCGCGCGCCAGGGCCCGGGCCCTCCGCGACCTCACCCTCGAGCTCCCGGTGTCCATCGCGTCGCAGGTGCTGCGGGACTGTGGCCTCGTGCTGCGCGAGCTCGGTGAACACGACGGCGCGGTGGCGGCGCTGGTCGGCGCGCTCGATCCGGGCCGCGGGTTCCGCCCCGGGGACGCGCTGGCGGCCCAGATCCACCACCTGCTCGCGACCACCTGGCTGGATCGCGGCGACCTCGACGCTGCGTCGCGCGCGTTCACGGCCGCCCTCGCCGTGGCCTCCGCCACCCGCCCCGAGACCGACGCGGTGATCCGGTGCCTGGCGGGCGTCACCCGCGAGCTCGCGGGCCACCCCGACGAGGCAGCGGCCTTCGTCGCCGCGGGGCTGGAGCGGCTCCCGGGCCCGTCCCGCACGGCGCGCCTGCTGTACGCGCTCGTGCGTCCCGACCTCGCAGCGCTGGCGGAGACGCTGGCGTTCGCGGATCGAACGTTCGACGTCGCGCTGCGGGGCGTGGCGCTGGCCGTGCGCGGCGCGCTGACCGGTGACGGCGGGGTGCCCGACGGGACCACCTCGTTCGAGATCCGGCTCGCGAACCGGCTGGTGGCTCACCGGGCCGCGCGCTGAGTCACTCGCAGAACGGGCCATCCCACGTGTATTCGTCGTTGTTGTCGTTGCACTGCGGGAGCCGCGACTGCACCCGCGCCACGAACGCGTCGGTGGCGGCGAGATCGACCGTGGTCACGTCGAACACCACGTTCGGGAGGAACTCACCGGACAGGAGGTCCGCCAGCGGCTGGGTGTCCACCAGGGTCTCCGCGCCGCCCTCCACCGCGTACAGCTCCACCGTCGGGCGGTGGGCGGC
>JBIKWC010000015.1:0-61265 GCA_044356535.1 Myxococcota bacterium | reverse complement strand
CTGGACCAGGCCCCACAGCGGGTACGCCACCAGCGACACCCCCAACCACTCGGCTCGGAGCGGTCGCCCGCGGGCCACGGTGACGCCGGCGCCCGCCAGGACCAGCACCAGGAGCAGCGGACCGAGCCGCGCGACCAGGGGGCCCAGGTGTGCGCGCGGTCGGAGGCCCCACCGATCCAGGAGGGTCGGGTCGGCGCGGACCCGGACCACCAGGAGCGCGACCCACGACGCGATGCACACAGGGATGAACACGGCGAGGGGCCAGACCGCTGCGGGAGGCTTGGGCAACGCCACGAACACCGCCGCCGTGGCCGCCACCCCGCCCAGCTCCGCGCGCCGCCACTGCCCGTCGTCCACGGAGCCCCCCACCCAGCCTACGCGACGGCGTTGGCGACCTGGCGCCCCAGGACCGCGAAGAGCCCGCCGAGCGCGCGGAGGTCACCGCTTTCGCCCATCTGGTCGCGGACCGCCGCGCGCATCGCGCCCACCCCGCCGAACGCCGGGAGGAGGCGCGCAGGATCGTCGAAGTTGGCCACGAACGCGTCCGCCACGCGCTGCTGGGCCGTGTCGCCGAGCGCGGTGCCCGCCGCGCCCCGCTGCGCGCGGAACCCGGCCATGGTCGACGGCGATGGCTGCGATCGGCTGTGCCCATGGCTCCCGGCGTTTCAGTTCCGTTACGCCCCTGGGCCTCGCCGTGACCCGGCTGGGCTGCGGCAACGTGTCGCACGATCCGCGCAGCCGCAGGGCGATAGGCATCCTCCGGGAGGTCAGGATGCTTCGTTGGGCCTGGTTGGCGATGCTGGTGGTCGGGTGTGGTGGCGACGACGAGAGCACCCACGAGGACCTCGGGCCGGTCTGCACCGAGTTGGCCGAGGCCTGCCACGAGGATGGTGCCAGCGACGAGGCGATCGCGTGCCACGAGGTGGGCCACGAGGGGGACGAGGCCACCTGTGAGGCCGAGCTGGACGCGTGCCTCGAGACCTGCGGCGCCTGAAGCCGCTCGTCGACCGAAGGATCTCTGGGGCTACGCACAAGCCTCGGCATGGACACCGGTTGCTGGACGCTGGAGGGTGGGGGAGCGGTGGGTGGCGCCCCCGCGCGGACCTGTTTCCAGGGCAGCGGGGAGGACTCCGCCGGCGAAGAGTCGGCCAGCCGCATCGAGGGCTCCACGGCGTGTGACACCGGCGCGGGCGCTGCGCCGGGGTTGTGGGCGCTGCTGTTGCTGGCGGCGTGGGTGCTCCGGTGGACGTGACCGCGGTGCAGCTCCTCGAGGGGGGCGCGTTCGTGTCGGTGCGCGAGGTCGTCCTCGACGAGCCGGGCGCGGTGCGCGTGGTGACCGGCGTGAGCGTGGCCAGCCGCCCGGTCGTGGCGGTGTCCGGGAACCAGCGGTTCCCGCTCGTGTCTTCGGTCGCCACCAGCACGCTCGGCGCCTCCGTCACGGTGAAGGACTGGCTGCGGGTGGGCGTCGCTGCGCCGCTGCAGGCATGGGACGGCGCAGACGGCGCGGGCTCTGGGGTGGGCGACGTGGCTGCGTTCGTCGGGGTGCCCGTGGCCCGCGGGTTCGCGGCCCACGTCGAGTCCTCGTTCGGTGGGGCTGGTGCCGGGCGCTGGCTCGGCGCGCCGTCGACCGCGTTCGCCGTGGTGTCGTCCGGCCACGCAGGCGTCTGGATCCTCGGCGCCGACGCGGGCGTGCGGTTCCAGGACCGGGTGGAGCTCCCGGGGCTCACCTGGGGCACGCGCCTCGAGCTCGGGGCCGGCGCCACGCGGCCGGTGGTGGACCTCGGCCGCCAGTGGCACCTCGCGGTCGGCGCAGAGGGTCGCGGGTCCGCTCCGATCGGGGAGCCGTTCACCGCCCCGCAGCTCCCGGCCGAGGTCGCGGCGGTCGTCTCGGCGGCGGACCCCCGCCTGCGGATCTCGAGCTCCGTGGCGGGGGGGCTCACCCGCGGGCTCGGCTCTCCCGGGCTGCGCGTGGGGGTGACGCTGGATTGGCGCGTCGGCCGGCCCGCGGACCAGGACGCTGACCGGGTGTGGGACCTGACGGACCGCTGTGATCACGACCCCGAGGACCGTGACCACTTCGACGACCGCGACGGTTGCCCCGATCCGGACGACGATCTCGACGGCATCTTCGACGTGGTCGACACCTGTCCCCGCGCGCCCGAGACCGCCAACGGGTGGCGCGACCACGACGGGTGCCCCGACGAGCGCGCCGTCGTGGCCGTGCGCCTCGAGGGGGTGGACGAGGCCCTGGTGCGCCTGGGGCAGGACGTGCTGGCGCTCACGGAGCGCGGGCCGGTCGCGTGGGTCACCGATCCCGGACGCTGGCCGGTCAGCGGCGCCGTGGAGGACAGCGTGCTCGTGCCCGAGGGGCCATCGGAGGTCGTGCTCCACGTGGTCCCCGCGCCTCCACCCCCGGTGGCCCCCACGTCGGACGCCGATCCGGTTCCGTTCGCGCTCGACGACGATCACCTGCCTCCCGGAGCAGATGCCGGCCTGGACGCCATCACCCGGTGGCTCCGCGAGCACCCGGAGGTGTGGGTCCTCCGGATCGAGGGCCACGCCGACGGCTCGGGGAGCTCGGCGTGGAACCTGGACCTGTCGCGCCGGCGCGCCGCCGCGGTACGAGAGGGCCTGATCGCCCGGGGGATCGCCCCGGAGCGGCTGGACGTGGTGGGCTCGGGGGAGGTGGTCGCGGCGGCGCGGAGCGTGACGTTCACGGTGTTGGCGTGGGACGATCGAGGGGGAAGCCATGATGTGGATGTTCTGGCCTGTGAGCCGTGCCGCTGAGCCGCTCTACGTGGAGCCGGCCCGCATCGACGAGGTCGCTGCGGTGGTGGCCGTGTTGTGGCCCGGAGACCACCTGACCGTCCTCGTCCGCCCCGACGCGATCGACGCGGGGTTCGTGTGGGACGGCGTGCGCCTCCTGCGGGTCGCCGACGGCCGCGTCACGTACGGCGACGCCCCCGACGCCGAGACCGCCGTGGTCCTCGCGAGAGCGTGGTCGCGCCCCGCGCCCGAAGCGCCCCGACCGGTCTTGCCGCCGCCGCCACCGCCACCGCCCGCTCCCCCAGCCGAGCCCCCAGCGCCCGCGCGCGACGGGTGGCAGTGGGTTGCGACGACCGGCATCCGGCAACCCTTCGTCGGGTGGACGCCCGAGGCCGTGACGTTCGGGGTGGGCGCGGTGGAGGACCACTTCGACCTCCGGGGCGTGGTCGGGATCGGCGTGGGACCAGCGTCGGGCGCGCCGGTCGCGCTCGCGGCGGTGACGGGCGCGTTGCCGCCGTTCGACGCGGGCAGCTTCGACGTGCTGGGCGGGTGGAACCTGGGCGCTGATCGGCGCGGGGAGCGGGTCCACGGGGGCCCGGTGTTGATCGCCGGCGCGTCGGCCGCCAGCCGGGTGGACCGCACCCTCGGCCGCGACCAGTCCGTCGAGCTGGGCAACGAAGCCCGCGTGGCGTTCGCGTTGCTCGGTGGGGTGGCGATCGACGTGTGGCTGGGCGAGAGCGTCGGCGTGCGGACCACGTTGTTGGCGCGCACGACGCGCTCGTCCAACCCCGCGTCGCTCCACTTCGACATGATCTGGGCGCCGCGGGTGAAGGCTTCGCGCGCTCCCACACAAGAGACCTTCGGGGGGCGCACATGACGCTGGACCGGGTCGCGCTCGGCCGAGGGGAGCCACACGCGGTGGACGCGTTCTACCGGGCCCACGCCCGGACCGTCCTCCGCTGGGTGATCCGGCTCGGTGGTCCGCGGCTCGACCCCGAGGACACCGCGCACGACGTGTTCCTGGCCGCCCTCGGGGCGATCGGTCGGTACCGGACGGACGCGCCGCTCGAGCCCTGGTTGTTCGGCGTGACCCGCCGTGTGGTCGCGAATGCGCGTCGCAGGGCCTGGTTCCGCCGCATCGTGGGCTGGGACGACGAGCTCGTGGTCGTCGACCGCAGCCCGGGCGCGGACGCCCGGCTCGACCAGCTGCGGCGGCGGCGGCTGGTGCAGGAGGTCCTGGAGCAGCTCACGGACAGCCAGCGGGAGGTGCTGGTGTTGTCGGACCTGGAGGGGCGCTCGGCGCCCGAGGTGGCGGCCCTGCTCGGGATCCCCGTGGGGACCGTCTACAGCAGGGTCCACGGGGCGCGCAAGCAGTTCGCCGCGGTCCTCGGGAGCGGGCCGTTCTCGCTGTCGCACGACGCGTTGCGCGATGCGCTGCGGGAGGAGCCGTGAGCGGCGAGCGCCTGCCGGGCTGGGTCGCCGACGCCACGGACCCGAGCGCGGCCGAAGGTGAGCACCTGCTCCTCGGTGACGCCGACGCCTCCAGGCTGGTGGCCGCAGCGCTCCAGCCGCTCGACGAGGAGGTGGAGGCGCTGGTCCGCCGGGCCGCTCCCGTCCGGAGCGCGCGGCCGTGGTGGCCCGCGGGTCTGGCGCTGGCGGCGGCCCTGGCGATCTGGCTCGCGTGGCCGGTCGGGGACGCGCCGGTGGTGGTTCCCGCGCCGCCCGCGCTCGTGGCGCTTCCGGCACCGCCACCGACGGAGTCCTGGCGGGTGAGCGACCCCGTGGAGGTCGTCGTGGACGCCGGCGGCACCACCCTCGTCCAGCGCGAAGGTGTGCGCCGCTACGAGGTCGACCCGGTCGCCGTGGGCCGCCACTTCCGGGTGGTGGCCGGGGACGTGGTGGTCGAGGTCGTCGGCACCGCGTTCGACGTGGGGGTGTCCGGGAGCGACGTGTGGGTGGAGGTGCTGCACGGCAGGGTCCGCGTGCGCTACCACGGCCGCGAGGAGCTGCTGGACCCGGGACGGCGGTGGTCCACCCCCTCGCGGCCTGCACCGTCGCGGGTCGACGCGCCGGTCCCTGTCGTTGGCGCCGGGGTGCGGCTGGCGGCGTTGTTGGACCGCGTGGAGGCCGGGGAGCAGACCCCGGCCCTGGTGGTGGCGCTGCGCGAGTTCGCCGCCGCCGAGCCGGGCTCTCCACTGGCGGGGGAGGCCGTGATCGCCGCCCTGGAGATCGGCTCGGCCGTGGAGACTCCCGGGGACGCGCTCGGCGAGCTCGACGCCTGGCTGGGCTCGAACCCGGGCCATCCCCGGCGGAGCACCGTGCTGGAGCTCCGGGCCACCGTGGCGCGCGACCGGGTCGGGGACTGCCTCCTCGCCCTGCCGAGCTGGGACGAGCTCGCCGTCGCGACCTCCGGGGCCCGCCGCGGACTGGCCCTCGCGGACGCTGCGTCGTGTGCGGTGCAGCACAACACGCCCGACGTCGTCATGCGGCTGCGCGCTGCGCTGGCGGCGGAGCTGCCCGAGCCCCTGCGCCCTGCCCTCGAGCGCGCGTTGACCTCGCTCGTCGACCCCGAAGCACCCTGAACCCGGAGCTGGTGATGCCCCTGCAACCCGACGAAGCCGTGGCCGTGTAGCTGGCGAGCGGCCTCGAGACCTCGCTGAACGATCCGTTCGTGGTGACGCGCTCGGCCTGGACCTCGCTCTCGCTCCGGCCCTCGCCCTGGCTGGGCGTGGTGGCCACCGTGGCCTTCGCGCCCGACCTCGGCCAGTCCTCGCTGACCCGGGCCACCCGCGACCTGATCTCCGCGAACGCCTTGTCGCCGTCCGTCTCCAAGACCGGCGCGTCCGGGTCGTTCTCGTACGAGCTCACCCCGATCCGGGTCCCGGGACGGGTTTCGTCGGCCGTCCACGTGGGCCTGGGCCTCGCTGCGCTCCACACCCGCGACGATCTGGAGGGGCTCGACCTCGGTCCGCAGGCGGAGCTGGACCAGTCCCAGCTGCACCTCGGCTGGACCACCCACGCCAGCGCCGACGTCCTGTTCGGGCACGTGGGGGTCCGGGCCCGCATCACGCGCCTCGCGTACACCGAGCAGTTCGCAGGCCAGTCCCTCGATCGCGCGCCGTGGTCGGCCGCGCTCGGCGCGATCTACGCGTTCTGAGCGCCCGTTCACCAGTCGAAGTCGTCGATCCCCGGCGTGGCGAACGAGATGTCGATGCTGCCGGCGCCCGCGCAGACGGAGATCCGGGTGGCCGCGCCGTCCACGTCGGGGACCTCGAGGGTCACGTCGCCGGCGCCCGCGGCCACGTCCAGGTCGTAGTCTCCTGGCGGGAGCTCCACCTCCACGGAGCCGGCCGCTACGCACAGGTCCAGGTCGGCGGGCGCGGCGAGGGTCACGGCGATGTCGCCCCGGTCGAGGAGGACGTCGATGGGGATCCCGGGGACCACGTGCACCACCACGTCGCCGCCGCCCAGCTGCCCGCGCGCATCCACGGACACGCCGCCATCCAGGTGTTGCTCGATCTCGGGGAACGCCGCGCGCCCGATGCCGCCGCCGTCCCACTCCACCACGGTGTCGCCGTCTTCGGTCGGTTCGATCGTGACCGAGCCGTTCGCCAGCGAGACCGACAGCGAGGTGGCGCTTTCGAAGGCCACCACCTGCTCCCCCCCGCCGACGAAGCACCCGCTCGCACCCACCACCAGCGCTACCAGGCCTGACCTCATGGTGTCGTCCTCCGCCCGTGGGACACCGCGGGACCGCTCCGGCGCTACCCACACGTCAGCGGCGGCGCCGGGCTCGGCCGCTGAGGGGGCGGCACGGTCCCTGCACTCGAGGCAGGTACCTGCGAGGCCCTCCATGTGGTTCGTCGTTCTCGCCGCCGCTGCATCCGCGGCGGATTGGCCGCTCCTTCAGGGCACCGAGCCCGCCGACGCCCACGAGGTGGTCCGGCCCTGGGGGTTCCTGCACGTCCTCGGGGAGGGGATCGTGTCGGGACCGCCTCCCGAGGGCCTGTCCCCCGCGCTCTCCGCGTTCGAGGGAGAGCGGGCCAGCTTCAACCGGGTCGGGTCGGGAGAGGCCACCTGGGGCCTGTCCGTTCGGCGGGCGCGGGCGGGGCTGCGGGGGTCCATCCCGAAGACCGACGGGCGCGTGGCCTGGCTGATCGCCGCCGAGTTCGGCGACAACGGCCTGACCCGCGTCGACCCGGTCGTGCTCACCGACGCGTCCCTGACGGCGTCGTACGTCCCTGGGGTGCGGCTCCGGGCGGGCCAGTTCAAGCTGCCGCTCGGGGAGGAGGCCCTCGAGATGAACCCGATCGCCGCCGAGTTCGTGAACGTCTCGGCCGCCACCGGGCAGCTGCTCAACGAGAACCCCGTGGCGGCGGGCGCGTACACGGGCGGCGCCAGCGGGTTCCGCGACCTCGGGGTGCAGGCGTTCGACTCCTTCGGCTTCGGCCGCAGCGAGCTCTCCTACGCGCTCGTGGTGTCGAACGGCCGGATGGGCGCCCTCGACACGGACGACGCCAAGGACGTGACGGGGCGCGTCACGTTCACGCCGTGGGTGTGGGGAGAGCGCGGCGCGGTGCAGCGCGACGAGCTGGGCGCGTGGGTGTTTCACCAGCAGGGGCGGCGGACGCTGGACGGCGTGGAGGCGCTGCGGATCCGGCAGGGCGTGGGGGTCAAACTCGAGAAAGCGGGCTGGCAGGCGCGGGCCGAGCTGATCCACGCCTCGGGGATGGTGGAGCTGGGGGCGAGCCCGCCGTTCCCGGGCCAGCCCATCGTCGTGGCCGCCGAAGGCGAGGCCAGCGGAGGCTATGCCTACCTGCACTACGAACGGGACCACCTCGGCGGCGGCCTCCGCTACGACGAGCTGTGGCGCAGCACGGACTCCGCCCCCGACTTCCGGGTGTTCCGCACCCTCACCGCTGACCTGCAGGTGGCGGCCACCCCCCGCGCGCGGCTGCTCCTGGACTACGAGCTGCGCTGGTTGGCGGCGCCCGACGGTTCGCCCGACGCCCGCGCCCTGGCTGCGAGCCTGGGGGACCGCGTGTCGCTCCAGGCGGCGGCGGTGTTCTAGACGCACGCTTGTTCCACTCCTCGTGAAACGAAACGCAGCGCACCGAAACCCGAGCAGATAGGGTGGCGCGGGAGGGAGCGTGACACGCAGGTCGGTGCAGAGCGGAGCGCCGTGGGAGTCCATCGCCGGGTACAGCCGCGCGGTGCGGGTCGGCAACCACATCGCGGTCTCGGGCACGACCGCACAGGGCCCCGACGGCCTCGTGGGGAGGGGCGACCCCGCCGCCCAGACCCGCCGGTGCCTGGAGATCGTGCAGGCGGCGATCGAAGCGCTCGGCGGCACGCTCGACGACGTGGTCCGGACCCGCATGTACGTCACCGACATCCGGCTGTGGGAGCCCATCGCCCGGGTCCACGGCGAGGTGTTCGGGGCCATCCGGCCCGCGACCGCGATGGTGCAGGTGGCCGCGCTGATCGAGCCCGACATGCTCGTCGAGATCGAAGCGGACGCGATCGTCGACGAGGCACCGCGGTAAGCTGGCGCCGTGCAGGTCGCCACGGTCGTCGTCCAGGGGTTCGCCATGGTGTCGCTGCCCCTCGGGGCGGTGGTACTGGCCCGCCGTCGCTGGCCAGGGGTCGGCGTCGGCCCCGCGCTCGTCGGCGCGGTGGCGTTCGTCGCGTCGCAGGTCGTCCACGTCCCGCTCAACCTCGGCGTGACCACGCTCGCGGGTCGCGGCTGGCTCCCGTTGCTCCCCGCCGCGCTCGTGCCCGTGGCGTACGGCCTCTCCGCCGGCCTGTGTGAGGAGACCGCGCGGTGGGTCTCGCTGCGGCGGCGGCGCACCGTGGCCGAGGCCGTGGTGACCGGGATCGGGCACGGTGGGATCGAGGCGGCGGGTCTCGGCGGGCTCGTGTTGCTGACGGCCGTGCAGCTCGCGGCGCTCGGGTCGCTCGTGGAGGTCCCGCCGGCCGCCGAGCAGGCGCTGTCCGACTTCCGCGCCGCGTCCGACACGTACGCGCTCGCGGCCGTGGTGGAGCGCCTCTCGGCGATGACCGCGCACGCAGCGATGTCGGTGTGGGTGGGCCTCGCGGTGGCGCGGCGCGCTCCGTGGCCCTGGGCCGTCGCGGTGCTGCTGCACACCGCCTTCGACGCCGGCGCGGTGGCCCTCCTGCCGCGCGGGGTGTGGGTGGTGGAGGCGTTCTGCGTGGGGTTCGCTGCCGTCACCGCGGGGTCGGCGTGGCTCGCCGTCCGCTGGTGGCCCCTCCCGCCCGCGCCCGTGGTCTCGCCCGTTCCCGCCCCTTCGCTCGCGGCCCGGCCCCTCGACCCGCGCGACGCCGACTACGGGGATCCGACATGACGTTTGCCATCGAGACCCGGGGCCTCACCCGGCGGTTCGGAGACGCCGTCGCCGTGTCCGGGCTCGATCTGCAGGTCCGCCAGGGCGAGGTCCTCGGGTTCCTGGGCCCCAACGGCGCCGGCAAGACCACCACCATCCGGCTCCTCGCCGGCCTCGTGGCGCCCACGTCGGGCAGCGCGATCGTCGCAGGGGTGGACGTGGTCCAGCACCCCGACGAGGTGCGGCGCCGGGTGGGCATCCTCACCGAGACCCCTGGGCTGTACGAGCGCCTGTCCGCCTGGAGCAACCTCCTGCTGTTCGCCGAGCTGTACGGCGTCGAGGATGCAGCGGGCGCCTCGCGACGGTGGCTCGAGCGCCTGGGGTTGTGGGAGCGGCGCGACGACCCCGCCGGGTCACTGTCCAAGGGCATGCGCCAGAAGCTCGCCTTGTGCCGGGCCCTGGTCCACGATCCGTCCCTGGTGTTCCTCGACGAGCCTACGAGCGCGCTCGACCCCGAAGCCTCCGGCCTCGTGCGCGAGCTCGTGTCCGAGCTCCGGAGCCGCAGCCACACGGTGTTCCTCACCACACACCACCTCGAGGAGGCCGACCGGCTGTGCGACCGCATCGCGGTGTTCCGGACCACGCTCCGGGTGCTCGACACGGCCGAGAACCTCCGAATGCAACTGTTCGGGCGCCAGCTCACCCTCACCGTCACGGGCGCCGACGAGCGCCACGAGGCCCTGTTGCGCGGCCTCCGCGGCGTGTCCGAGCTCGTCCGCGACGGCGAACGGCTCGTGCTGCGGGTCGACGACCCCGATCGTGTCGCCCCGGAGGCCGTGCGGGCGCTGGTCCTCGCCGACGCCCAGGTGCGGCGGGTGGGAGAGGTGCGCCAACCGCTCGAGCGCGTGTACCTCGAGCTCGTGAAGGACTGATCGTGCGCCGGTACCGTGCCCTGCTGAAGAAGGAGCTCGCCGACCTCGCGCGGCAGCGGATGGTGCTGGCCACCGTGCTCCTCGCCCCTACATTGCTCACGGCGGTGGCGATCGGCACGCTGGTGGCGATGACCAACGTCCCGGTCGACGACCTCGGCCCCGAGGACCTCGAGGTGTTGTCCCGCACCGTGGACTGCGCCGGCCTCGACGGGCCGTCGTGCCTGCAGCTGTCGATCGCGTCGATGCACCGCATCCTGTTCCTCGTGATCCCCGCCATCCTCCCCACCGCCGTCGCTGCGTACGCCGTCGTGGGCGAGAAGACGGAGCGCACGCTCGAGGCCCTCCTCGCGACGCCCATCCGCACCACGGAGCTCCTGCTCGCCAAGGCCACGGCCGCCGTGGTGCCCGCGATCGTCGCCACCTGGGTGTGCGCCGCGGTGCACGCGACCGCGCTGGCGACGCTGCTTCCACGCGGGGTGGTGGTGCAGGTGTACGACCTCTCGTGGCTCCTGGCGCTGGGGGTGACGGCCCCGCTGGTGGCGCTGGGGTCGGTGCTGGTGTCGATGATGGTCTCGGCCCGCTCGATCGATCCGCGCTCGGCCCAGCAGGTCGGCGCCCTGGTCGTGATCCCGCTCGTCGGCGCCATCGTGGGGCAGGCGCTGGGGGTGGCGCTCCTCACTCCGGGGGTGCTCCTGGTGGCGACCGTGGTGCTGGCCGGCGTCGACGCGCTGCTCGCCTGGCTCACGGTCCAGCTGTTCGAGCGCGAGACCATCCTGACGCGGTGGACGGGCCTCTGAGGCTACACTCCGATCTTGGGCTTTCCGTCGGGCCGGGTTCGCGGGTCCCACGGGCAGGAGGCGAGATGCGCGCAGCGGTGGTGGTGCTCCTGGCGAGCGGTTGTACCCTCGGGGACGAGATGGGTGCGATCGAGGCGCTGCAGACGCTGTCGGAGGTCAACCGGTCGTCGCAGGGCGAGCAGGCGACCCAGGACGTGGTCGAGATCTCGACCGACTTCACCATCGGCGAGGCCCTGGCAGACACGGCCCGCGCGATCGGCGACTTCTGGGAGACGCAGGTCCCGTGCACCACGGTGACGGTCGAGGGCGCCACGACCACGATCGACTACGGCACCCTGGAAGACACCTGCGTCTACAACGGACGCACGTACGCCGGCGTCAACACCGTCACGGTGGGCTCGACCGACCCGGGGGCGCTCGAGGTGGTGCACACCTGGGACGGGTTCACGAACGGCGACGTGGCCGTGGACGGTGGCGCCACCGTCACCTGGGACGGCCTGGACGCGTCGCGCACGGTCGTCACCGACCACACGTTCACCACCACCGCCGACCCCGACGTGTCCGTCGACGTGCAAGGCGAACACGTCACGCGGCCGCTGGACGAAGAGGCCCCGTGGTGGGAGTCGGGGTTCACGCTCGACGGCACCCGCACCTGGAGCTCGGACGGGTCCGACTGGTTCCTCACCATGACCAGCCTCGAGCTGCGGATGATCGATCCGTGCCCGCAGGCGGGGGTCATCGAGGCCACCGCGCCCTCCGGGCGGTCGCTGCAGATCACCTACGCCCGCGTGGACGAAGACACCATCTCCGCCACGCTCTCCGGGCTGCGCGGCGACGACCTCGTGTACCACGTGTCCCGCCTGGGCGTCGTCGAGGAAGCGCCGGCCGAGTAACCGCCGGGGGTATCGTGTCCGCCGGAGGGCGGGATGGTCGAGCCGACTGGGGAACAGAGCCACCGCGAGCGGTGCGCGTGGGCCATCCGGACCGGACGACAGGCCCGCGCCGGCGACCCTGCGGCGCTCGCTGCCCTCGCCGCGCTCGAAGCCGGGCCGGTCGTGGACCGGCGCCTCGCGCTCCTCGCGTGCCACACCTCCCACCAGGGTGACCGCGTGGTCCGCGGCCTCGCCGACCCGTCGAAGCACGTGCGGGCGATGGCGTACTCGCTCGTCCCCTTCGCTTGCGACGAGGCCCAGACCGTCACCGGCCTCGCCCGCGCCTGGGAGGTGCGGCGCGACACGCGGATGGCCCAGGCGGTGCGCGATCGGGGGCCCAACCCCGCGATCGACGCCCACGTGGCCTGGCTCCTCGAGGGCGACCGGGACCCGCGCTCGATCGATCTGCTCCCGCTCGCCTCCGCTGAGGCCGTCACGCGGCACCTCGCCCGCGCGCTCGATCGCCCGAGCGCGGCGTTCTGGAAGCGCCTGCTCCGCTACCACCCGAACATCCTCGCGGACGTGCTCACGGACGCCGTCCTGGCCCGGCCCGGGGCGCCCCACCCCGACTGGCGCCGGCGGATCTCCGACGCGTTGCCTGCCCTGTGTGCCCGCGCGCCCGACGGCGCCCTGCGGCTCCTCCACGCCCTGTGCGCCCGCGGCGAGAAGCCCGAGGGGATCGAGGTCGTCGCCCGCCACCGCCCCGGGGGGGTCCTCACCCTGCTCGAGAGCTGGTCGCGCCCCCTCCCGGACGGCCTGTTCGCCAGCGCCGTGGAGCGGATGTCGCCCGAGGAGCGGGCCCGCGCGATCACCCAGAACCCCTCGTCCCTCGGTTCGGCCGAGCGGGTGCTGGACCGGTGCGGCGCCGACACGGGCCCCGACCTGCTGCGCGCCTGGCTGCCCGTGGCCGAGCGGACGCCGCGGTGGGGGGGCCCGCTGCTCCGTGCTGCGCCGCTCGACGAGGCCACGCTCGACCGCCTCTACGAGGCCTGGTCGCGCGCCGCGCAGGACCGCGAGGGCATCGTCGCTCGCAACACCCTCGACGTGTTGCCCCCCGATCTGCAGGCCCGCGAGGCCCGGCGCCACCTGCACCGCGTGACCGAGCTCCAGACCCGCCCGGCGGTCCGCCTCCCGTACGCCGAGCACCTCCCCTGGGACGAGGCCGTCACCGAGCTCACCGCGTACACGGGGCACCCGGACGCCGGGACCCGCGGGCTCGCCGTCGTCACGCTCCTCCGCATCGCGGGGCGGCGCCCTGCAGAGCGCGAGCTCGTCCCCCGCGCGCTCGCCATGGTGCGGGCACGCAAGTTCGAGCAGGACCCGATCCGCGGCCTGATGCTGGACGCGCTCGCCGCCTGGCCCCGCGAGGTGTGGGCACCCGAACACCTCGACGACGTCGGCGCCGCCCTCCGCGACGCGCTCGACGCCTCGGACCTGTCGCAGGGCACTGCGCGCTCGGGAGAGCGGCTGGTGGTGGGCCTGTTCCGGCTCGACTCCGCGTGGGGCACCCGCTGGCTCGGCACCTGGGTGAAGGAGCGCGGCGTGTTGCACGACCCGCGGCTCGGCGCCCACCTCACCGACGACGAGGTGCGCGCCGCCGCCGCCGCGCTCCTCGCCATCGCCCGCGCCTGGAGCGCCAGCGAGCGCGTTCCCCAGCTCATCGCCCTGGCGCAGAGCCTCGGGGCCCGGCTGGTGCTCGTCCCGGGGTTGTGCGACGTCCTCGAGCAGGTCCACCGCGCCACTCCCCACGGGTACCAGGCCCTCGAGCTGCTGCTGGTGCTGCGCGCCGCCGAGCGGGAGCGCTACGATCGGCTCCTGCCCGCGTTCCTCGCGCGGTGGGCCAAAGGGGACGGCTGGTGGAACCCCCTGCACGCGCTGGCCCAGCGGCTCGACGTGCTCGATGACGCCCTGGTGGACGCGCTCCTGGAGCACGTGCGCACGGGATCCCACCTCGTGGCTGCGAGCGCGGTGACGATCCTCTCCAAGAAGGCGCACGCCCCGCTCGACCGCGCCCTGGCCGGGCTCCTCGCGGCCGACCCGAGCCTCGTGATCCTGCGCGAGATCCAGTGGCACCTCCACGTCCGCCGCCAGGACCTCCTCACGCCGTTCCTCGGGCACCGGGTGATCACCGGCCGGTTCGCGACGGGCAACACCCGCTGGCTGCTCCCGTTCGAACACGGCTTCGTGCGGTGGAGCGCCCCGCAGCAGCAGCTGTTCGCGCAGACCCTCACCGGGCTCCTCGCCGAGCCCGACCGGGACACGCCCACGCTGTTGCGGGTCATCAGCATCCTGCCCCGCCTCGTGGACGCGCCGCCGGCCCCCCTCCTGGCCCTGGCGAAGGACGAGCGGCCCGCAGTGCGCGAGAAGGCCATCCGCGTGCTGGGTCGCTGCGACGCGGGAGAGGGCGTACCCGTGTTGGTGGAGTGCCTCGGCGACGAGCGCGCGCGCTTCGCGATCTACGCCCTGCGCGCCGCAGTCCTCGAGACCCCACCTGCCCGCGCGGCGCCGCTCCTGCGCGGGGCGCCGATGAGGAAGGTCACGGTGGCCAAGGAGATCGTGCGGCTCCTGGGCGAGCTCCGCGGCGACGAAGCGTACGGACACCTCGTGGCGCTGGACGCCGGCGACCTGCACCGCGACGTGCGGGTGGCGCTCCTCCGCGCGCTGTGGGACCACCTGGCGCGGGCCCCCACCTGGGACATCTACGAGCGCGCCGCCACCGGGCCCGACCCCATCCTCGCGACGCGGGTGGGGGATGTCCCCGCCGATCGGCTCACCGTCGCGATCGACGCCCGCCTCTCGGCGCTCCTGGCGCGGGTGCTGGACCGCCCGGAGCCGGAGGCGCGGATCGAGCTCCTCCGCCGCGCCACGGGCCTCCCCGTCCGCGACGTGGCCCGCAGGTTCCTGGCTGCGGTCGGGGCCCGCCTGCGCGCCCGGACCATCGACGAGCAGCGGGCGGCGGCAGCAGCGCTGGTGTGGCGGGCCACCGAGGCCGACGAGGGGGAGGTCGGGCGGGCGCTCGCTGCCGCACGCGACGATCGCCGGGCGGTGGGCGTGTTGTGTGAAGCGCTCGTGGCCGGGGAGCCCCGGCAGCGCGCCACCGTGGCGAGGCTCGTCCGCGGCGCGCTCGACGCGGTGTCCACCGATCCACGCCTGGCGCCGCTCGAGGTGCAGCTGGCGGCTGCGACCGTGGACGGACGGGGCCTGGCTGCGCGGCTGTCGGCGATGTCGGCGGGCGGCCGGCTCCACGTCGGGGTGATCGAGGACCCGTCGTGGCGGGCCGCGCTCGGCGCCCTCCCGCCCAGCGAGCTCGAGCCCTTCGAGGCCGCGCTGCACACCGCGGTCGACCCTGCGCTCCGGCTCGCCGCCCTGCGCGCCCTCGAGCGCGCCGCCGGGCCGGGGCAGGGCTGGACCGTGCCGCGGCGCGCCAGGCTGGCGCAGTTCCAGGCCGATCCGTCCCCCGCGGTCTCGGGCGCTGCCCAGCGCGTGGAGGTTCCGCGCGAGGAACCACCCCCGGGCTGAGCCGGATAGGCGGTCGGATGCTCGTGTCCGCTGCGCTCTCCGCCTGTGAGCACCCCACCTCCGCGCCGACGGGTCCCACGGCGCCGGTGGGGAGCACCTGGACGGCGACCGCGCCGGTGCCCCCCGCGCCCGAGTGGCGTCCGACCGGCAGCCTCGGCCCGGACCCCGTGGTGGGCACCTCTCCGCGCCTCCGCACCGAAGGCGCGATCACCCACTGGGGCCTCGGGGGGGCCAGCGACCGCGCCCCCTCCCTGGCCGCGCACCCCGACGGCGCGTTCGTCGTGGCGTTCGAGCACGACGACACCCCGTGTACCTCGTACGCCCAGCGCGTGGACCGGAGCGGGGTCGTGGTCTTGGGCTCCGTGTTCCTCATCGCCGGCGAGCCCGCGTGTTCGCCGTCCCTTGGGGTCGACGGCCTCGGCCGGTTCGTCGCCGCCTCCGATCCCGAAACCCGCGACGCCGTCGCGCTGCACCGGCTCGACGACGGGCTCGGCATCCACCGGGTGTTCGACGTGGTCACCGGGGACCGGGGCCTCGGTGCCAACCGCCCGGCGCTCGCGGTGTCGGCCGCCGGCGACGTCGTCACCACGTGGCTCACGCCCCTCGGCGGTGGACAGGCCCTGTTCACGGCGCGCGCGTACGACCCGCTGCTCGTGCCCGTCACGGAGGCGCTCGACGTGGACGACGTCGCGGCGGCGGGCTCGCGGCCCGCGGTGGCGTTCGGCCCACGGGACGTGGTGGTCGCGTGGTCCACCGAGGGGACCCTTGCGGTGGCGCGGTGGTCTCCCCCGGTCTTCGCACTCACCGCCCGCACGGTGGTGGCCGCCCCCGTTGCCGCCATGCCCGGGTGGCCTGCGCTCGCGGTGAACGGGCGGGGCGACGTGGTGGTGGCGTGGCACGAGGTGTTGCGGGGGGCGCCGCTCCGGGTCGCGGTCGCCGTGCTGGACGCAGCCGATACCATCGTCACCGAGGCGTTCGTCCCGACGGAGGAACCCGGCCAGGCGCCAGCGCTCGCGCTGCTGACGGACGACGCCGTCGCCCTGGCGTGGTCGGTCGGACAGGGCGTCGACCACGAGGTGTGGCTCACGGTGCTCGCCGTACCCAGCGGGGATTCGCTGCTGGCGCCGGTCGCCGTCTCGGTGCCCGGCGTGGACGCAGGGTCGCCCACCCTCGCAGTGTCCCCTGCCCAGGAGGGCGAGGTGGCGCTGGCGGTCGCCTGGGAGGAGCGTCCGGAGGAGGGTCCCAGCGTGGTGTCGGGGCGGGTGTACACCTTCGGGATCCCCAGCCCACCGTTTCGCGCGGAGTGACCCGGCGTCAGCGCGCGAACAGGGCGGCGACGGCGCGTTCGAGCTCCTCGGCGGCGAACGGCTTGGCGAGGAACGCGTCGCCGGCGCGAGGGCCGCGGTTGTCGATCCGGGGGTCCCCCGCGTAGCCCGATACGAACAACACCCGCGCCTGCGGCCACGCTGCGCGCACAGCGTCCGCCACCTCGCGCCCGCTCGACGCACCCAGCATCACGTCGGTCACCAGCACCTCGAGCGAGCCCATCGCGGTGGAGGCCTCGAGCGCCTCTTCGAGCGAACCCACCGCGACCACCCGGTGCCCGACACGCTCCAGGACGCGCGCCAGGACGCGGCGCACCGACCCGTCGTCGTCCACCAGCAGCACGGAGCGGGCCCCGGGGAGGTCCGTCCGGGCTGCCGCGGGACGGCGGACGGCGGAGCGGTCGCCCACCGGCAGGTACACGTCGAAGGTGGACCCGCCGCGCGGCACGCTCGACGCGCGCACCATCCCGCCGCTCTGGGTGACGATCCCGAACACCGCCGCCAACCCGAGCCCGGCGGAGGCGCCGTCTGCGCCGCGGTAGGGAACGAAGGCCTGCGACAGGGCCTGGGCGTCCAGCCCCACGCCGGTGTCGCGGGCGCGGATCCGGACGTGGGGTGCGCCGTCCTCCTGGCCCGGCAGCTGCGCCTCCGCGGTCTCGAGCGTGAACGTGCCCCCCGTGGGCATCGCGTCCCGCGCGTTCGCGGCGAGGGCGAGCAGCACCCGCGTGAGCTGCTCCGGGTCCACCATCACGGTCCCGAGGACCGTGGGCGTCCGCAGGTCCAGCACGATGCGGTCCCCCACCACCCGGGCCAGCGACTGCCGCAGCGCGCCCAGGAGCTGGTTCACGTCGGTGCGCTCAGGCTGGAGCACCTGGCGGCGGGTGAAGGCGAGCAGCCCGTGGGTGAGGGTGGCCGCGCGCGCGCAGGCCTCCCGGATGGTGTCGATGTCGGCGCGGACGGGGTGGTCTCCCAGGGTGTCGCGGAGGAACCCGGCGGAGCTCTGCACCACGGTGAGCAGGTTGTTGAGGTCGTGCGCCAGGCCGGCTGCGAGCTGACCCACCGTCTCCAGGTGTTGCGACCACTGGAGCTGCTCCCGCAGCGCCTCCTGGTCGGTCACGTCCTGGAGCACGCCGACCACGGTCTGGGGTGAGCCGTCGGCGCCCAGGCGGACCCTACCGCTGGCGTGGACGACGTGCACCGTGCCGTCGTCCCACCGCACCCGGTAGGTGAGGGCGTAGGTCTCTGCGCTGCCGTCGAGCACTCGCGCCATCGACCCCTGCAGCCGGGCGCGCTCGCCGTCGTCCGCGCAGCGCGCCAGGAACAGGTCGCCGTCTGCGGGCGCGTCGGCGGGGAGCCCCAACAGCGCTCGGAGCTCGGGAGACCACGCGAGCGCCCCGGTGGCGAGGTCGTACTCCCACGTCCCGAGGCGGGCGATGCTGAGGATCTCCGCGAAGCGCTCGGCGTCGGGAGAGGCAGGCTGCCGCGGGGGTCGTTCGGTCATGTTCCTTTGCGTACCGCGCCCCCGGACCGCCAGCCTGTCGGGCCGCTGTCACGCCTGCGCCGGGCGATGAGCAGGAACGCGAGCAGGCCCGGCGCGCCTGGCCCCCCGCGCGCCCCGTCGCACCTGCACCCTCCGCCCGCGAGCGTGTGGTCCGGGCACGCGTCCGCGCCGTCGCAGTCCTGGTCGACGCCGTCGCACCGCAGCTCCGCCGCGCCGGGGTTCACGCCGGGGTCGGTCGAGTCGCAGTCGCTGCACGCAGGGTGGCCGTCCCCGTCCGGGTCCCCTTCGGAGTCCACGCAGTCGTGGTCGATGCCGTCACACACCTCGTCGGCGGGCCAGGGGAACCGGTCCGGATCGCCGTCGTCGCAGTCGACGTCGCAGTATGCGCCGTCCTCGTCGTCGTCGCGGGCGGCGAAGCAGCCCTCGCCGGGCTCGTCGAACCGGACGTCCCACAGACCGCGGCCGTAGGTCGAGAACCGCACGGTGTTCTGGTCGGGCAACACGGCAGCGGAGTACCAGCTGGTCACGGGCGCCGCGCCGCTCGACACGTCCACCCAGGGTCCCGCGCCCTCGGCGTCGCGTACCCACACGCCCGTCTCCGTCCCGGCCACCATCCGCCCGGTGCCGTCCCGGAGCTCGACGAGGGTGTTCACGAGCGTGGCGGGGAGCCCGTCGGACCAGGGCTCGAAGGTCTTCCCGCCGTCGAGCGAGCGCCAGACCGGGTCCCCGCCGTACCCCGAGCCGCCCACGTACAGCACGGGCGTGCCCCCGGGCCGGAGGCGCGACACCACCAGCGCCGACCCGTAGTAGTAGCTCCCGAACGGGAGATCCACGGCGGCCCGCCGGAAGGTGCGCGCGCCGTCCTCGCTGCGGAACATCCGCCCGGCGGTGGTCACGAGCCAGGCGTACTTCGGCTCGAACGGGTCGAACCCGAGGCCGCTGAGCTGCTCGTAGGGGGACAGCCCGAAGTCGGTGTCGGTCCAGCGCTCGACGGCGTAGTACGGATCGTCGTCTTCGGCCTCGTAGCGCCACAGGCCCTTCCCGAGGAAGTAGAAGGCGTCGCGTCCGCGCGGTTCGGAGACCAGCACGGGCAACCACCACGGCGTCTCGGCCGGCGGGAAGTCGTAGTACAGGTGGAACGGCTGGCCGTCGAGCTCCAGGCGGACCAGGACGAACCCCGGGTACACCATCGCGACGCGGTCGTGGGACCCCTCCGTCAGCGACACGAGGTGGCCGTAGTCCCCCGACACCTCCTGCGTGAAGACCGCGCGCTCCGCAGGCATCCCGGAGCGCAGCGTGCCGCTCTGGAGGCCCTGGTCCTGGGCGCCGACCAGCACGCGGGTGGGGTCGGTCCACGAGGTGTGGGAGCCGTAGTACTGCCCGATCCGCATGCCCCGGAGGGCGAGGTTGTGTGCGGTGCGCCAGCCGTCCGCCGAGCGGTACGGGCCGCCGTGGGTCCCGGCGTACCAGGTCTCCCCGCCGTCGGCCTCGGGGGTGACGTCGAGGGCCATGATGTCGGCGTGCAGGTTGCTCTCGGGGTCGGCGTAGTACTCGTCCCAGGTGTTGGGGCTCGCGGCGGTGACCCCACCGTCGCGGGACACGTGAAGGTCCACGCCGCCCCACGCGAGGAGCCCGGGGTCGCGGGTCGACGCCGCGAACGCGTGCCAGAAGTCCTCGAGGCCCCCCACCCGGAGCCAGCGCGCTGCGGGGTCGACCTCGGGCTGGTCGCGCCACAGGTCCCACGCGCCGCCGTCCCGGGCGGCCAGGTACACCGTGGGCGGGTCGGTGGCTTCGGAGGCCGCCAGTCGCACCTCCGACAGTCCGGTGGGCACGGGCCCGGCCTCGAACGTCTGCCCGTCGAGGGAGCGCGCCACTCCGTCGATCCCCGCGACGATCACGCCGCTCCCGCCGACGCGATCGACCCACAGATCGCCCCAGGTGCCGAGCGACAGCGCGAGGGTGAACGTGCGGCCGCGGTCCTGGGACGCGTACAGCCGGCCCTCGTAGCCCTCCATGCCCAGGACCCACAACCGCGCCGAGCCGTCGGTGGAGGCGGCGACGCCGCGCACGTTCCACACGCCGCCGAGCCCCCCGGGGACGGTCCAGGTGGCGCCGCCGTCATCGGAGCGGTGGAAGAACGGACCCTGCTCCGGGCTCGTGAACAGCACCTCCGGCTCCGCGCCGACCGCCGGCAGGACCGCCAGGTGGTGGACGCCGCCGTACAGCTCGTCGCCGATCGGGGTCCAGGAGTCCGGGTCGTCCCGGTCGCGCCGCCACAACCCGCCGCGGTCGGACCCCGAGTACAGGTGGTCGGCGGTCTTCACGACCTGCCAGCTGGACCCGGCCTGGTTGTCGCTGCCGCGCTCCACGAAGGTGACCGCGGCCGGCAACGCCGTGCGTCTCCGCTCGGTGGCGCGCTGGATGGCGGCCTCGGCGTTCGCGCGCTCGACGGCCCGCCAGTCCACGTCGGGCGGCGTGAGGTGGCGCGCCTCGAACCGCTCGCGGCGCTGCTCGTGTTCGCGCTCCTCCTCCTCCTGGCCTTCGGCGAGCTCCGTGGGCCGGGCCTCCACCTCGCGAGGCCGCAACACCGTCCGGGGGGCAGGTCGATCACAGCTCGCGAGCCACCACCCGAGCACCACGGCCGACCTCCGGAGACGGTCGGTATCCCGCGTCGACCCCAGTGGGCGGTCACGCCAACGCGGTGCGCCAATCCAGGTCCACGAGGTCGTCCGGATCTCCGACGATGGCGTCCCGCTTCTGGAGGCGATCGAGCCAGTGACGCTTCTGTGGTGGGACCAGGCGGACGATCACGCCGTTGCGTTCGATCTCCAACGGCTCGCCGGTCTCGATGGCCCGGTCGAGGAGGCGGTACACGTCGGCCCGGAGCTTGGAAGCGGTGATCGGCACGACTCCCTCCTTTCGCCTGGTAACCGAGGCGTACGAGTGCGGGCCGGCGACGTACGTATCCTCGACGCAAGACTGGTCGAGTCCGGCTGGATTCCTGACCCGCGGTCGCGCCCTCGGATACGATCGTCGCGGAGGTCCAACATGGACACCGACACCGCGATCACCGCGTTCCTCGCGTTGAAGCGGCTCGCCGTCGCCGGCGTGTCCCGCAGCGGCGGGTCCCCTGCGAACGCGATCGCGAAGCGGCTGCGCGAGACCGGGCACGAGGTGTTCGCGATCAACCCGGCCGGTGGCGAGGTGGACGGTCACCCGGTGTTTCCGAACCTGGCCGCGGTGCCGGGCGGGGTGCAGGGGGTGGTGGTCGTGACCGCGCCCTCGCACGCCCGGATCCTCGCGGCCGAGGCCAGGGCGGCAGGTGCGGAGTGGATCTGGTTCCACCAGGGCTTCGGGCCGGTGTCGTTCGACGACGAGGCGCTCCGCGTCGCCCACGAGGCCGGCCTGAAGGTGATCGACGTGGGCTGCCCGATGATGGACTGCTGTCCGGACGTGTTCCATCGGTGTGCGCGCGCCGTCTTCCGCGTGGTGGGCCGCATCCCGGCGACGCTCCCCGACTGAACGCGCTGGCCGCACGGGACCCGGGGTCAGTCCGCGTCCGGGCCGCCGTACAGCCCCACGTCCGACCGGCTCCCGCCGAGGTCCGTGATCGCGGGGTCTCCGGCGTCCACCAGGGCGCTGGTGGGTTCGAGCGAGTAGTCGCCCCCCGGCGCGTCGACGAACCCTGGCGCCACCGCCAGGTTCCCTGCCATCCCCAGGAACCACGCCAGCCACGCTGCGTCGGCGGGGTTCGCGACGAGGTCGTCGTAGCGCAGGTCGGGCGCGATCCCGGCGCCCACCGTCACCGTCGGGCCGCCGACGTGCTCCGCGAACACGGTGTTCACGATCCCGAGGCCCGCGGCGCCCTCGTCGACGAACACGCCCGACCCGTCCGGGGCTTCGTTCGCGAAGAACACGTCGTTGACGAGCTCCCCGTCCGAGCGCACGACGTACACCGCCCCTCCCGAGAGGGTGGCCACGTTCGCCTCGAGGAGGCTGTTCTGCACGGTCAGGGCGCTGTCTTCGGCGAACACGGCGCCCCCGCGCTCGGCCGTGCCCCCGCTCAGCACGACGCGGCGCAACACCACCGGGAAGCCGGGGAGGTCGACGTGGAGGTGCCCGCCTTCCGCGCGTGCCACGTCGTCGCGGAACGTCGAGTCCTCGACCGTCACGGCGCCCCAGCCTCCCACGACGTCCAGCGCCCCACCCCGCCTGGCCCGGTTTCCGGCGTAGGTCTCGTTCGACAGCAACGACGCCGACTCGAACAGGTACGTCCCGCCGCCTCCGCTGCCCGCCCGGTTCGCCACGAACACGTTCCCCGACAACGTCACCACCTCGTGCGACACTTTCAGCCCGCCGCCGGAGTGGCCTGCGCGGTTGCGCAGGAACACGTTGTCCGAGATCGTGGCCTGCGCGAGCTTGATGCGGAGCCCGCCGCCGTCCGAGTCCGACACGTTGCCCACGAGGTCGTTGCGATCGATCAGCGGGGAGCCGCCGAGGAAGTAGAGCCCGGCGCCCTGGCCGGAGGA
This sequence comes from Myxococcota bacterium, assembly GCA_044356535.1. GTDB lineage: Bacteria > Myxococcota_A > UBA796 > UBA796 > JACKER01. The sequence goes on along the minus strand of JBIKWC010000015.1, from coordinate 38,620 downwards.
GGTGTTCGACACCACGACGTTGCCGACGAAGTCGACATCGCCACCGCCGCCGCCTTCGTCCACGTAGGACGCGCCGCCCCGGTCGGCGTGGTTGCCCTCGAAGCGGGTACCGGACACGGTCCCCGAGCACGACCGTGTCGCCAGGCCGCCGCCGCGTACGGCGATGCCGTCGAGGACCACGCTGTCGGTGAGGTCGAGGGCGGAGGTGGAGCAGTACACGTCGCCGCCGTTCGCGACGCCGGCGTCTCCGTTCCGGAAGGTGAGGTCCACGACGCTGACGTCGGCGCCCTCGCGCACCTCGAGCGCGCGGCCGGTGTGCTCCGCGTCGACCTCCGTGGTGGCGGCCCCGCCGGACGAGCGGAGGGTGAGCGCCTTGCCCACCACGAGCAGGTGCTCCCGGTACGTGCCGGGGCAGACCTCGACCACGTCACCGGGCAACGCCGCGTCGATCGCGGCCTGGATGGTGGCGTAGGGGGAGCCCGCGCAGCCGGGACCCAGGACGCGCCCGGGGAACGACGAGGGGGCGGAGACCGGTGCCGGCGCGGGGGAGCAGGCGAGGCCGGCGAGGACGAGCAACATCGCGCGCTCCAGGTTCGGATCGATCCCGGTGGATGCAACGACCGCGCCGCGGGCTGAACCCCCTCCCTGGGCGCATCACGTGCTGCGTTGGGGCGTCGCTGGACGTCCACGGACGCGTTCGAGCGCTTCGGGAACCCAGGAGGCGTTACGCCGGGAGATGCTCGACCTGCGACCGAACTGCGAGTGTTGTGACCGCGACCTGCCGGCCGACCAGCCCGGCGCCCGCATCTGTTCGTTCGAGTGCACCTTCTGCGAGGCCTGCGCGAACGGGCCCCTCCGGGGCCGATGCCCGAACTGCGGCGGTGAGCTGCTGGCCCGCCCCGTGCGTCCGGCCGGACACCTCGCGAACCACCCGGCCTCCACCGTGCGCACCCTCAAGCCCGCCGGCTGCTCACCATGACGCTGCTCGCGGCCTGGGTGTGGGTGGGCTCGGCGTTCGCGGCGAAGGCGCCCACCGAAGCCGAGGTCGAGGCCGAAGGGGAGGCGTGGGCCCAGGGACGGGACCCGGGGTTCACCCGGCGCGCGACGGCGCTGTGCCGCGGCACGGAGGACGTGGCGGGGTGCGTCGGGATCCTGCAGGGGGCGTGCGCCGACGACCGCGCAGGCGCGGGGCCGGAGATGCTGGACAACGAGGTCGACGCGGTCCTCAACGGCACCAAGGTCACGCGGAAGCGGCAGCGCGCGGCAGACGCGATCCTGGCGCGCGAGACCTGAGTAGCCGGCACGGTTCCTGCGACCACCTGTCGGCTTCCGCTGCCGGGAACCTGTGACGGTACGGTCGGGAGGACCGAGCAGGAACCAAGGAAAGGAGGAAACCAGGAAGGGACCCAGAATGGCTCGGACCGGAGGCCGTTGCGTGGACTCCGATTCCTGGCCTCTGCTCTCCGCGTTTCTCGAGCCGCGTCGACTGAGGCGGGTGATCCTGTCGCCTTTCCGCATCTCGCAGCGCGGCTGGAGCGCGAACCGGGTTCACCGAGCGTTCTCGACGCCCGGTGATTCACGGGCGTTCGTCGGCTGTCAGTTCGTCACCTGGTCGGCGTCGGAGGGTCGAATGCGGGCGCCGTTGGACGCCGACCCCATCGCCGCGTCCTCGGCCATGGAGTACCCAGGCCAAGCGCCAATTTCTGGCCGCCAGCCATCGACTCATCGACGTCGAGTTCCGACCTCGAGTTCGACCTCGAGTTCCGACCTCGACCTCGACCTCGAGTTCGACCTCGAGTTCGACCTCGACCTCCGGCTCGACCCCTGCGCGGGGCGCAGTCAGCGGAACGGCCGCCAGTGGACCTCGCCGCACAGCGCCAGCAGCTCCGTGTCGCCGCTCGAGTCGCCGTACCCCACCACCGCCGGGTAGGCGGCCGGATCCACCACCTCGCGGACGCGCACCGCCTTCTGGGGGCCGTGGTTGTTGGGCCCGCCCAGGCCCGTGAACACGTCGCCCTGGAAGCCCGCCGGCGTCGCCAGCAACCGCAGGCCGTGGCGCTCCGCCCAGGGCGCCAACCACAGGTCCAGGCTCGCCGAGACCAGGAGCACGTCGTCGCCGCGTTCCTGGTGTGCCTGCAGGGCCGCGAGGGCGCCGGGACGCAGCTCGCCGTCCACCACGTCGGCGAAGGTGCGCGCAGCCGCCTGCAGCGCCCCGCGGGGCACGGCGGTGAAGGCCGTGGTGAGCAGGGCCTGCTTCGCGCGGGTGTTGTCGACCACCTTCAGCACGTGCAGCACCAGCGTGGGCGAAGCGCGGAACACCGCCCACAACGCGCCGGCCGTCCCCAACACGTGGCGGAGGAACAGGAACATCGTGTCGCGGCGGGTGAGGGTGCCGTCCACGTCGAACAAGGCGAGGCGACGGGTCATGAGGCCGGGACGTTAACGGACCGCCCAGGGGAGGTCACGTGGCACCACACGTCCTGGTCGTCGGGGGAGGGTTCGGGGGCCTCGCGACCACGCAGGCGCTCGACGGGGCGCCCGTGCAGATCACGCTCGTCGACCGCACCAACCACCACCTGTTCCAGCCGCTCCTGTACCAGGTCGCCACCGCCTCCCTCGCGCCCAGCGACATCGCAGAGCCCATCCGCGCGATCGTGAAGCACCAGGCCAACACCCGGGTGCGGCTCGCCGAGGTGCTCCGGATCTCGCTCGCCGACAAGACGGCGCTCCTCCGCGACGACGACGGCACCGAGGACCTCGTGCGCTGGGACAAGCTCGTGCTCGCGGCCGGGGCCCGCAGCTTCTGGTTCGGCCACGGGGACTGGCCCGCGCACGCCCCCGGGCTCAAGACCATCGCCGACGCGCTCGAGATGCGGCGCCGGATCCTGGTGGCCTTCGAGCGCGCCGAGTGGGCCGAGACCGAAGAGCAGCGCCGCCACTACACCACCTTCGTCGTCATCGGGGGTGGGCCCACGGGCGTCGAGCTGGCGGGCGCCATCGCGGAGATCGCGTTCTGGACGCTGCGCAAGGACTTCCGGAACGTCGACCTGTCCCGCGCGCGCGTGGTCCTGCTCGAAGGCGGCGACACCATCCTCAGCACGTACCCGCCGAAGCTGCAGGAGAAGGGCCGCAAGCAGCTCGAGCGCCTCGGGGTGGAGGTGCGCCTCGGCGCTCGGGTCACCGGCATCGACCCTCAGGGCGTCCACATCGGGGACGAGCTCCTGTCCTCCGCCACCGTGTTGTGGGGAGCGGGCGTCCGCGGAGAGCCCGTGGCCGAGACCCTCGGCGTACCCCTCGATCGCGGCGGGCGGGTGGTGGTCGAGCCGGACTGCTCCGTTCCCGGGCACCGGGACGCGTTCGTCGTCGGAGACCTCGCGGCCCACACCCACGGCGGCGCGCCTGTCCCCGGGGTGGCGCCCGCGGCCCAGCAGATGGGCGGGTTCGTCGCCAACACCATCCTCGGCGACCTCCAGGGAAAGCCCCGCGGCGCGTTCCAGTACTGGGACAAAGGTTCGATGGCGACGATCGGCCGCTCGAAGGCCATCGCCCAGGCCGGCCCCATCCAGACGAGCGGGCTGATCGCGTGGGCCATGTGGGCGTTCATCCACGTGTTCTTCCTCATCACCTTCCGCAACCGGTTCCTGGTGATGACGAAGTGGGCCGTGGCCTGGGTCACGTTCGAGCGCGCGAGCCGGCTGATCTGGAGACCGACCCCGCTCCTGCCTGCGCCTACCCCACCACCCGGAACTTGAGGGTCAGCGGCTCGCCCTTGCGGACGAGGTCCACCTCGAAGTCCGCCTTGTTCTTGAGGCGCTGGTAGAGCATGAACACGCCCACCCACGACCGGGTCTTCTTGCCGTTCACGGCGAGGAGCACGTCGCCTTTCTTGAAGCCCGCCTTGGCCACGGGGCTCGAGCACCCGAAGCCCGAGATGTACCAGCCCTCGAGGCCCGCTTCGTCGAAGGGGCGGCTGTAGCCGAGCTTCATGAAGCTCTCGAGGTTCTTGGTGTACTCGTCGACCAGCGTGCGGTCGATCTCCACGATGCCGTCCGGGCTCTCGTGGATGTTCGGGTGCGGCGCCGCGCAGACCTTCGACTTGCCGGTGACCCAGGCGCCACGGCGGGGGCGGCCGGTCTTCGCGTCCTTGCCGTCGCCCGGGTCGGCGCCGCTGCCGGTGCCGTCGCCGGCGGTGGGACCCGCGCCGGCCACCGCCACGGCGTTGCCCTTCGCGCCCTTGGAGCCGCCTTTGGTGACCGTGGGCGCCTGGCGGCCGTCGACCGCGTCGGGGGCGGTGGTGGTGAGGAGATCGGGCTCCTCGAGGGGGGCCGCGGCGTCCGAGGGGAACGCGGGGATCGGGGTCCACTTGACGACGCCTTCCTCCTCGCCTTCGGACAGGTCGTCGGGCGGGGCGGCCTGGACGAGCGCCGAGGGATCGAGGGCGAGGGTCGAGAACGCGAGGCCCGCGAACGGCAATCCGTTGATGCCGAGCACCAGACCGTACGTACAGAGGCGACCGAGGACGGAGCGGAACATGATCTCCCACCGCCGCGTTGGACGTATCCCGAACCTGCTCCATTCGAACCCGACTGTCGGGGTCCTGTCACCCCCCGGCGCCCGACAATGGCATCCTCTGGTCCGGAGGCGCCGTGCGAGCGGTCGTGACAGCGGGGGGCACCAGCGAGCCGATCGACGACGTGCGGGTGATCACGAACCTGTCCACGGGGCGCTTCGGGGTGTCGCTCGCCTCGGCCCTGGCCCGGCGCGGGATCGAGGTCACGCTGCTGGCCGGGCGCCGGGTGCCCCGCGAGGCCCTGGATCTCCGCGTGCGGGTGGTGCCGTTCGGCAGCTTCGCGGACCTCGCGGCGCGCATGGAGGAAGCCCTGGCCACGCCGCCGGACCTGTGGTTCATGGCGGCGGCGGTCTCCGACTACGCCCCGGTGCGGGCCTCGGGCAAGGTGCGGTCGGACCTGGAGCGGATCTCGATCGAGCTCGTCCGCAACCCCAAGCTCCTGGCCACGCTGCGCGGGCGGTGCGGGCCGGGCACGCGGCTGGTGGGGTTCAAGCTCCTGAGCGGCGTGACATCGGAGGAGCTCCGGGCGGTGGGGCGGGCGCAGCTGGCGCACAACGGGCTCGACTGGTGTGTGGCGAACGACCTGCAGGAGCTCGGTGGGTCCGAGCACCCGGTGTGGTTGCTGGGGGCCGACGGCGCCGAACACCGGCTGCGCGGCCCGCGGGACACCGTGGCCAGCGCGATCGTGGAGCGGGTGCTGGGCAGGGCAGCGGCCGCACCGCTCCCAGTGGCGTCGGCGGGCTGGGCCACGGGGGGCGTGTTCGGGGTGACGGATCCCGCCAGCGCCGTGCTCCTGCGCGCGTTCCCGGACCTCGAGGGGGTGTGGTGGGCGACGGCGGGCCTGGCCCCGGGGGCGCCAGTGGTGGCCGCGGACGGGCCCGACGGCGCGGAGGACCTCGGGCGCGCGGTCCTGGACACCGTGCTGCGCGCGCCCCCCGCGGGGACGGGGTTCGCTGTGGTGCGCGCAGGGGGTGGGGTGGCCGTGGGCGTGCCGTCCCGCGCTGCGGTCGAGCGCGACTGGGTGGTGTACACGGCCTCCGCCCCGCCGGGAGCGCTGCGGCCGGTGTGGGACGGGGGCGCGCTGGTCGGGTGGGTCGCGGACACGGCGGACGGCAGCACGGTGTGGATCGCGCCGGAACACCGCGGACGGGGGCTCGGCTCGGGGGTCGCGGACCTCCTCGATCGCGAAGGTCGCAGCGTGATCGCGCCGGTCGCGGACGCCGGCTGGTTCGCGGAGCGCGGCTTCCGGACGCGGGAGCGCTCGGCGACCCAGGTGTGGTTCGAGCCTCCGTCGCGCCGCACCGACCTCGTGGAGGCCGCCAGCGTGTGCCTGTTCGAGCCCCGGACGCGCCAGGTGCTGGTGGGTCGGCGGCTGCGGGCCCCGATGGCCGGGTCGTGGGCGTTCCCGGGCGGGAAGTGCGAGCCGGGCGAGACCCCGCTGCAGGCCGCGCTCCGCGAGCTCACCGAGGAGACGGGGCTCTCGGTGGAGCACCCGGTGGTGTTGGCGACCGGGCAGCGGGTGGTGGGGGATTCGCCCGGGTTCCGGCTCCACCACCACGTGCTCGCAGTGCCGCGGGCGGAGCCACCCGCGGAGTCCGCGGAGCTCGAGGCGCGCTGGGTGCCGCTGGCCGAGGTGGCTGCGATGCGGCCGATGACGGCAGGAACGCGCCGCGTCCTGCGTGGCCTGGAGAGGAGCACCGCATGCCGAAGCTGAGCAGGCAATCCGTCGATCGGCTCGGGCTCGTGGCCGAGCAGTACCGGAGCGCGTTCGAGGTGGTGCAGGGGCTCCTGGCCACCACCCCCACGTGGACCCAGCCGCCGTGGGTGTTCGCGATCGACCGCCTGACGGAGGACGACCTCGAGCACCTCCCGGCCGGTCTGCGCGACGCCGAGGTCCGCCGCCGCCGGCTCCGGGCTTCGCTGGCTTCGTTCGCCGAGCTCGTGGCCCTCGAGGACGACGGCGAACACGGCCCCGCCGGGTCCCCGGAGGGCGCAGACCAGGCCGACAAGCGCCGGCTCGACCGGTTCATCACCGTCACGAGCCACGCGCGCGCCCAGGGCTGCGCCTACGTGAACGGGACGTTCGAGCCCACGGTGCGCCCCGAGCAGCCCGATCCTGCAGACACCTTCGACTTCCCGCCGCGGGTCGACGAGGAATGAACGACCCGGCGCGCACCGCGCGGTGGGCGGCCCGCCTCGCCGAGATCCGCTCCCACGACCGCTACCGGCGGGTGCGCACGCTCACGCCGCTCTCCGCCACGCGAGCCCTCGCCGACGGGCGCGAGGTGCTGGTCGCGTGCGCCAACGACTACCTCGGGCTCGCGGCCGATCCCGAGGTGCAGGCCGCAGCCCGCGGCGGCGGGAGCACCGGCTCGCGCCTGATCTCCGGGGCCCGGCCGGTCCACCGCGCCCTCGAGGAGGCGCTGGAGCGCTGGCTCGGCCGGCGCGTGTTGTTGTTCAACTCGGGCTGGAACGCCAACCTGGGCCTGTTCTCCACGGTCGCCGAGCGGGGCCTGCGGTTCGGCAGCGATGCGTTCGTCCACGCCTCGATCATCGACGGCCTGCGCCTGGGGAAGGCGGACCGCGTCGTGTTGCCCCACGCCGACCCGGCGGCGGTGCCGGAGGGCCTCGACGGGCTCGTCCTGGAGACGTTGTATTCGATGGACGGCGACATCCCCGACCTGCGGGCCTACCCCACCGCGCCCTGGCTGTTCGTCGACGAGGCGCACGCCATCGGGTGCCTCGGGCCCGGCGGGCGGGGCGTCGCTGCCGCGCAGGGGATCGTCCCGGACGGACTCGTGGGCACGTTCGGCAAGGCGTTCGGCGCGTTCGGCGCCTTCGTCGCTGGTCCGGAGCCCCTGATCGAGCTCCTGGTGAACGCCGCGCGGAGCTTCGTCTTCACGACGGCGTTGCCCGAACCCGTGGCGGCGATGGCCCTCGCCGGGCTCGCGCGCGCCGACGACGACTTGCGGGGACGCCTGGCTCAGAACGCGGCCCACCTGCGCCGCAGCCTGCGCGACCTCGGGTGGAACCCCCTCGGCGAAGCGCACATCGTCCCCATCGTGGCGGGCCCGGAGGCGCTGGCGCTGGCGGCGCGCCTGCTGGAGCGCGGCGTGTTCGCGCCCGCGATCCGGTGGCCCACCGTCGCCGCTGGCCAGGAGCGCCTCCGGTTCACGGTGAGCGCGGCGCACACGACGTCGGAGCTGGACAGGATCGCGGAGGCCCTGGGTCCCGCGCCCCACCGGGGGTAGAGGGCCCGGCATGGATCCCGCAGCCCTCGCCGCCCTCGACCACGCGCACCTCTGGCACCCCTTCACGCAGCACCGCGAGTGGTTCGCCACCGAGCCCCTCGTGATCGCCCGCGCCGAGGGCAACTGGCTCGTCGACGTCCACGGCCGCCGCTACCTCGACGGGGTGTCGTCGCTGTGGACCACGGTGCACGGCCACCGCCACCCCGACCTCGACCGGGCCCTGCTCGACCAGCTCGGGCGCGTCGCCCACAGCACGCTCCTCGGGCTGTCGCATCCGCCGGCGATCCTGCTGGCTGCCGCGCTGGTGCAGCGCGCCCCCGCCGGCCTGCAGCGCGTCTTCTACAGCGACGACGGCAGCACCGCGGTGGAGGTCGCCCTCAAGATGGCGTTCCAGTACCACCACAACCGCGGGGACCGCGCCCGCACGCGGTTCGCCTGCCTCCGCGACGCCTACCACGGCGACACCCTGGGCTCCGTGTCCGTGGGCGCGATCGACCTGTTCCACTCGCTGTACCGCCCGCTCTTGTTCGACGCGCTGGTGTTGCCCGCACCCACCGACGCCGGGGGCCCCGAGGAGGAGCGCTGCCTGGCCGAGGGCCTCGCGCTGCTGGCGCGCCACGGAGACACCCTCGCGGGGCTCGTGTACGAGCCCCTGGTGCAGGGCGCTGCGGGCATGAAGCACCACTCCGCCGCGTTCCTGCAGCGCCTGCTGGGGGAGGCCCGGCGCCGCGGGGTGCTCCTGGTCGCGGACGAGGTCGCCGTGGGGTTCGGCCGGCTCGGGACGCTGTTCGCGAGCGAGCAGGTGGGCGTGGCCCCCGACCTGCTGTGTGTCGCCAAGGGCCTGTCGGGCGGGTACCTGCCGCTCGCCGCCACCCTGGCCACGGAGGAGGTGTTCTCGGCGTTCCTCGGAGATCCCGGGTCTCACGTGCAGCTGTTCCACGGGCACACCTTCACCGGCAACCCGCTGGCCTGCGCCGTGGCGCTCGAGAGCCTGGCGCTGTTCGACCGCGACCGGGTGCTGGATCGGATCCGGGTGCTCGAAGAGGTGCTCCGCGACGCGCTCGCCGGCCTCGCGACCTCGCCGTGGGTCCACGCGATCCGCCACCGCGGCGTGATGGTGGGGATCGACCTGCGCGCCCCCGACGGCACCCCGCTTCCGGCCGCGGACCGCACCGGGCACCGCGTGTGCCTGGCCGCTCGCCCGCTCGGGGTCGTGATCCGCCCCCTCGGCGACACCCTGGTGCTCAACCCGCCGCTGTCGCTCGAGCCCGCCGAGGCGCGGTTGCTGGTCGACGTCGTCGGGCGCGCGATCTCCGCCGTGCTGGGCGCGCCGTGACCCGAGCGTCCCGCTCCCCGTGGCTGCCGCCGTCGGATCCCGACGAAGGGAAGTTGTGGCTCTCGTGGCTGGTCCGCCTCCGGTGGCTCGCGCTGTTCGCGCAGACCGCGACGCTCGGCTTCGTGTTCAACCTGCTCGACCGGTGGGAGGCCCTCGCGGCGTGGGCCGCCACGATGGGCGTCCTCGCGTTCTACAACGTGTGGACCGTGACCCGCCTGGACATGCGCGAGGAGGTGCCGGAGACCGGGGTCCTCGCCCAGCTCCTGGTCGACGTGGCGGCGCTCACGGTGTTCTTCCTCGTGGGGGGCGGCCCTGACAACCCGTTCCTGTCGCTGTACCTCGTGCACGTGGCGATGGGCGCGGTGATGCTCCCACCCCGCCTCGCGGCGGCGCTGACGGCCGCGGTGCTCGCCGGGCACGGCCTGCTGTTCCTGTGGCACCTGCCGTTGCACCTCGAGAAACACAGCCTCGACCCAGTGGTGTTGGTCCGCCTGGGGCGGTGGGTCGCGATGACCGTCACCGTCGTGTCCGTGGTCGGGTTCGTGTTGGGCGTCGCCAACTCGCTGCGCCGGCGCAAGGAGGAGCTCCTCCTGGCCCGCGATCGCACGGCCCGGACCGACCGGCTCCGCAGCGTGGGCACTCTCGCTGCAGGGGCCGCACACGAGCTGAACACGCCGCTCTCCACGCTGTTGCTGCGCCTGCGGCGGATCGAGCGCCGCCACACCGACGCCGACACCACCAAGGACGTGGACGCGATGCGCGAGCAGCTCGAGCGGTGCACGGGGATCGTGGAGCGCTTGCTGTTCGGCGCGGGCGACCCGTCGGCCTCGCAGTTCGAGCGGGTCGCGTTGGTCGAGCTCGTTCGGGACTCCGTGAAGTTGTGGTCCCGGGGCGCGACCATCGACGCCCGCGTCCTCGACGAGTCGGAAGGGCTCGAGGTGGAGTTGCCGGTGGTGGCGTTCCAGCAGGCCCTGATCAACCTCCTCGAGAACGCCCGCGAGGCGCAGGAGGTCGTGGATTCCTTCGCGGCGCTCGAGATCCGCGTGGTCCGGTCGGGTTCGGATGGCGTGGTCGAGCTCGCCGACGAGGGGTGTGGGCTCCCCGCGGACGCCGACCAGGTGGGCGAGCCGTTCTATACGACGAAGGCGACGGGCACGGGACTCGGCGTGTTCGTCGCGCGCGCCGTCGCCGACGGGGCGGGTGGTGGTCTGCAATACCTGCCACGGATACCCGCTGGCACGCTCACGCGGTGGTGGTTCCCGGAGGCGAGGCGGAGGCGAGACGATGGGTGAAGAACGGGTCCGCAGGTTGCTTCTCGTGGACGACGACGACGCGTTCCGCGAGGTGATGGGCCTCGAGCTCACGGAGCGCGGGTTCCAGGTGTTGTCGGCGCCCGATCACCGCACGGCCCTCACGCTGGCCATGGCGCACCGCCCCTCGTGTGCGGTCGTCGACCTGCGCCTCGAGAACGAACGTGGCCTGGAGGTCGTCCGCGATCTCGTGGAGCGGCTGCCGGGCATCCGGGTGGTGGTGTTGACGGGCTACGCGTCGGTGGCGACGGCGGTCGAAGCGGTGAAGCTCGGCGCCCACCACTACCTCACCAAGCCGTGTGAGCCCGAGGCGCTGGAGGCGGCGCTGCTCCGGGACGACGCCGGCGATCCCTCGGTGGCCGTGCCCGACAGCCCACCGTCGCTCGCGCGGCACGAGCGCGAGTACATCGAGTACGTGCTCGCCAGCACGGGCGGCAACATCAGCGAGGCCGCGCGGAAGCTCGGCCTGCACCGCCAGTCGTTGCAACGCAAGCTACGGAAGTACCCTCCGCGCAGGTGAGTGGTGGCACGACCGGCACCCAATCGGGTACCCTGCGCGTCCGGGGGAGCCGATGGTGTGGTTCGTGGCCCAGGTGGCGCTCGCATCCGATGTCGATCTCTTCGACCTGTCCGGGTCGTACGCCGCGGGTGAGGGGACGCTGCAGGGGGAGTCCACCCTGCTCGGCGAAGCTGGCTTCTCGGGCGGACTATCCGCCAGCTACGCCAAGGATCCGGTGGTTCGCCTGTTCGCGGACGAGACGGTCTCCCCCGCGGTGGACAGCCAGATCCCGTTCACGCTGTCGGGCGGCTGGACGTTCGGAGACGTAGCGCGAGCCACCGTGTTCGTGCCGGTGTACCCGTGGGTGTCCGCTCCCATCACCGACTTCGCCGCCGGCGGGCTCGGCGACGTGGTCGTGCAGGCCGCGTTCCCCGTGTGGACGAGCGCCGAAGGCGATCTCTCCGTCGGTCTGGTGCCGCGGCTCGGGTTGCCCACCGGGACGTCGGACGCCCTGGTCGCCGCCGGCACCACCGCTGAGCTCGTGGCCACCGTCACCGGGCGGGTGGGCGACGTGGGCCTCGTGTGGAACGGCAACGTCCTCGGCGCCGCCAACTCGCCGCTCGAGGTCCCGGGTCCTGGGCTCGGCAGTCGCCTGGGCACCCTCGCCGGCGTGTTCTGGCAGGCGAGCGACGCGCTGCGGGTGGGTGGCGAGCTCGACTTCGATGTCGGCGTCGCCAGGGGCACCGAGAGAACCGATGGGGCTCCCGTCTACAACAACACGGGCGCTGCCCACGCGTTCGTCCAGAGCATCCTGCCCACCGGCGTCGGTCTCGGCGCGGGGATCGGGACCGGCACGTTGCGCGGGGTGGGGAGCCCGGCGTGGCGGGCGTTCGGCTCGTTCACGTACACGGCCATCGATCGCGATCCGGACAGCGACGGCATCCTCGGCAAGGCCGACACCTGCCCCACGGAGCCCGAGGACGTCGATCGGTTCGAGGACACGGACGGCTGCCCCGACGACGACAATGATCGCGACGGGGTCGTCGACGGCTCCGACCTCTGCCCCGACGACGCAGAGGACGTGGACAACTGGGACGACGCGGACGGCTGCCCCGAGATCGACAACGACTTCGACAAGGTTCTCGACGCCGCGGACGCCTGCCCGATCGAGGCGGGCTCGATCGAGGCGAAGGGCTGCCCGGATCGCGACCGCGACGCGATCGTCGACGCCCAGGACACGTGTCCCGACCTCCCGGGGAGCGCGGAGTTCGCTGGGTGTCCGGACCGCGACGGGGACAAGATCCCCGAGCCGCGCGACCTCTGTCCGGACGTGCCGGTGCCGCCGGGAACCGACCTCGCCACCTCGGACGGGTGCCCACCGCAGGTCGTGGCCGTGCAGCCAGCCCCCTCCGCCTCCGTCTACCGCAAGGGGTCCGAGATCAAGATCCTGGACCGGATCGAGTTCGAGCTCGGCAAAGCCACGTTGCGCTCCGTCAGCTTCCCGACCCTCGATCAGGTGGCGGCGCTCCTGGTCGCGAACCCGGATGTCACGAAGGTCGAGGTGCAGGGACACACCGACAACGTCGGTTCTGAGAGCAGCAACCTCACGCTCTCGGCCGCCCGGGCCTCCTCGGTCGTCGACTACCTCGTGGCGAAGGGCGTCGCGCCGTCGCGGCTCACCCCCAAGGGGTTCGGCGAGAGCGATCCGATGTTCAGCAACCGCACCCAGCTGGGCCGCGACCAGAACCGGCGGGTGCAGTTCCTGATCCTCGAAGCGTCCACCGGCGACACCCTGATCAAGACGATCACGCCCGCGCCTGTACCCGTCGTCCCCGTCGCCCCGATGGTGGTTCCGACGGTGGTGGTGCCCCCCGCGCCGAAGGTGGTCTCCGGCTCTACGGGTACGCTCGACGTCGTGTTGCCCAACGACGTCTGGGGCACCGTGGCGCTCGATGGGGAGCTCCTGTCCAAGGCGGCGCCCTTCTCCGGCTACTCCTTGTCCGCCGGGGAGCACACGATCCGCGTGCAGAACTCCCGCCTGAAGCTCGATTGGACCAAGACCTTCACCGTGGAGCCCGGCAAGCCCGTGCGCCTCGAGCCGATGGGGGCGGCGGCTCCGGCCCCCGCGCCCGCAGAGGAGGACAACCCCTGGAAGCTCGACGACGACCTCGACCTCGAGAACCCCTGGACGACGCCCTCTCCGGCTCCTGCCCCGCCACCAGCGCCTGCGCCCGAGCCGGCCCCCGAGCCCAAGAAGCGGAAGGACCTCAAGCGCTGACGAGCGGGTCGAGCGCGGGTGTCAGGCCCGCTCGATCACCGTCGCGACGCCCTGGCCCACGCCGACACACAGGGTCGCGACGCCGAGCCTGCGATCCGTGCGCTCGAGCACCCCGAGCAACGTGGCCACGAGGCGCGCGCCCGAGCAACCGAGCGGGTGCCCGAGCGCGATGGCGCCGCCGTGCAGGTTCACGCGGTCCTCGGTGAGGCCCAGGTGGTGCATGCAGCCCAGCGACTGTGCGGCGAAGGCCTCGTTGAGCTCCCACGCGTCCACGTCGGCTGGTGTGAGGGCCAGGCGCTCCAGCGCCTTGCGGCTGGCGGGCACCGGGCCGTAGCCCATGGTCCGGGGGTCGACGCCGGCGGAGGCCATGGCGCGGATCCGGCCCCGGATCGGCAGCCCTTGGGCCTTCGCGAACGACTCGGAGGCGAGGAGCACGGCCGCTGCGCCGTCGTTGAGCGTCGACGCGTTCCCGGCGGTGACGGTTCCGCCGGGGCGGAACGCAGGGGCGAGGCGCGCGAGCCCCTCGAGGCTCGTGTCCGCCCTGGGTCCCTCGTCTACGGACACCGTCGTCGTCCGGCCCTTGGGCCCGGGGATCACGACGGGGACGAGCTCCCGCGCGAACGCGCCGCTCGCCTGCGCCGCGAGGGCCCGCTGGTGGGACGCGAACGCGAAGGCGTCCTGCGCCGCGCGCGAGAGCTGCAGCTCGTCGGCGATGTTCTCGGCGGTCTCGCCCATGGCTTCGAGCGGGAAACGCGCCTCGAGCGCGGGGTTCGGGTAGCGCCAGCCGAGTGAGGTGTCCCACGCGGTGAAGTTCCCGGCCTTGGGTTGCTGCGGGCCGCGCGGCAGCGAGTACGGCGCCCGCGACATCGACTCGACCCCGCCCGCCAGCACGAGGCGCGCGTCGCCGGTGCGGATCGCCCGGGCTGCCTGGTTCACGGCCTCGAGGCCGGACGCACACAACCGATTGACGGTGACCCCGGGCACCTCGTGCGGGAAGCCGGCCAGCAGCGACGCCATCCGCGCCACGTTGCGGTTGTCCTCCCCCGCCTGGTTCGCGCAGCCGAGGATCACCTCGTCGAGGTGCTCCGCCCCGATCCCCACGCGCTCGAGGACCGCGCGGAGCGCGATGGCCGCGAGGTCGTCGGGGCGAACCCCGGCGAGTCCGCCCTGAAACCGCCCGATCGGGGTCCGCAGCGCTTCCACGATGACGACCTCGTCCACCCCGACCTCCGCCTCGCATGCCCTCTAACCGATGATATCGTGCGCCTCCGCATGGACGACACCGACCTCCTCCGACGCATCGCCGACCGGGACCGGGACGCGTACGCCGAGCTCTTTCGCCGGTACGCGCCCCGCGTGAACGGGTTCCTTCGGCAGTCGCTGCCCCCTGCGAAGGCCGAAGAGGTGCTGCAGGACGTGATGCTCCGGCTGTGGCAGAAGGCGCCGACCTACCAGCCCGAGCGGGCCGCTCCCGTCACCTGGATCTTCACCATCGCCCGCAACGCGCGCATCGACGCGCAACGGCGGGGGGGCCGCGCCGAGCCGGATCCCGAGGATCCGATGTGGGTGCCGTCGTCGCCCGAGGCCCCGGATCGGGTCGTGGAGCAGGCCGCCAGCGACGCCCGGGTGCGCGTGGCGCTCCAGGAGCTGCCGCCCAGCCAGCTCGAGGTGCTCGAGCGGGCCTACGTGCAGGGGCAGTCGCTGTCCGAGATCGCGGAGGCGCTGGCGATCCCGTTGGGCACGGTCAAGTCGCGGGTGCGGCTCGCGATGGATCGCCTCCGGGCCCTGTTGCCCGAATAGCGTCCAGCTCACGTCGCTGCCCCATCGGTTCCGGGCGAGCGGCGGCGCTGTCGCCAGCCCGCTCCCGCCACGGGCTCACTTGCCTGCGCGTTGGACCCGGACGTCGGTGGTGCCGTCTTCGCGGTTGAAGACGATGTCCGCCAACAACGGCCGCGCGGCGGCCCAGGAGGGCTCCGTCGGCTCGAACGCGAGGCGGGGGCCGTTGTCGGACCAGGACGCGGTGACCTCGCCCGTCGCGTGGCTCTGCTGGCCGTTCACGTCGATGACGAAGGTGCTGACGCGCTTGCCGTCGAAGCCCCACCGGAGATCGGGGATGGGCGGGTTGAAGGTCACCGCCGTGACGGGGGTGGCTCGCCCGTACTGCTCGACCGTGATCGCCACGAGCTCGAGGTACGCGCCTGCGTTGAGACGGAAGTGGTACACGAGCGAGCGCAGGTCGTCGGTGGTGCTGGCGATGACGCGCTCGCCCTGCACGGTGACCGCCCACTTCATCTCGACCGAGCCGCCGTCTGCGGTCGGGTGCACCGACGTGAACGACTTGAACGTGGGCTCCGGCATCTTCGCGACCGGGGCGGGGGCGCCGTTCTCCGGGAGGTCGTCGCCTGGCACGGCCGGGTCCGTGGGGGCAGGGGCGGCGACGGGCGCGTCGGTGAGCGTCGAGCCACCTTCGCCGAGCGCGACCGTGGGGCCGGCGCCGTCTTCGACGGTGGTGTCGGCCGGCTTGAACGTGTACGACCACCACGCGGTGCCGTGCACGCTGGCGTCGAGCGTCCACTTGGAGATCGCGTCGACCACGCAGGTGTCGAGCTTCTCGTCGGTGAAGGTCTGGCCCTCCATCGCCCTGGCCTTCACGCCGGAGACCACGCCCGAGGTGATGGTCCACTCGTATGCCCGCATGCCCCCGGCGAGGTCTGCCTGCTCGGTGACGCGAGCCTTCCAACAGTCCTGGACGGCCGCGAAGTTCGTGGCCACCGCGCTCTTGAGGAGCACGTCCGGCGCGGGCTTCACTGCCGCCGCCTCGCCGGCCGCGTGGTACACCGCGCCGCCCCAGGCGAGGCCCCCGTAGGCGGGCTCCGTGGGGACGATCTTGAACGAGCCGCTGGCCAGACCACCCTGGCTCTGGACGAGCGAGAAGCGCCCGGGCACGAGGCCGCCGATCTTGCGCTGGCCGAGCCCCTTGCCGTCGATGCTCACGTCGGCCTTGAACAGGCTCTCGGTGGCGGCGATGTCGAGCACCGCGAGGAGCTCGTTCTGCGAGTGGATGAAGGTGCGCCCGTTGCGGTTCCTGGCGGCCTTCACGGGCGTGTCGCCGACCAAGGTCGCGTCGACCATGCCCATCGAGCCTTCGTAGGACAGGTGCACGTCGACGGTCGTCTCCGTGGTGCGGTCCTCGACCTCCATCTTGGTCGACCGGCGGGCGATCGGCAGCTCGGGCATGAAGGCCGCGAGATCGGCCGGCTCGAGGTTCGACACCAACGTCTGCGTGCCGGACGTGGTCGCGGTCTCGAGGGCTACCCACTCGTAGCCGCTACCGAACGGGACGTTCATCCGAGCGAACTCGATCATGTCGAGGTCGTCGTCGGTCGACATCACCGCGAGGTCGAGGTCGAACGCGGCACCGAACGCCAGCACCGGGATCACCGGGGCGTCGGTGCGGGGCGCGACGCCGCTGTACCGGAGACCCTCGTGCGGCTTGTGCACCGGGTTCGAGAAGGACCGCTGGTAGTCGCCCAGAACGGGCCCGGCCGGCTTGTACTTGGCGCCGCAACCGGCGAGGACGAGCGGAATCAACCCGAGAGCAACCAGACGCATCAGCCAACTCCTTGGGCGGGGTATGCCCGCCTGAGCGGCGCTACTTTAACGAGGATCGGTCGAACGTCCCGCATCCTGGCGAATCGTCGACCGATAAACGGCGTTGGTCCAGCGTGATGGACTTGGTGGAGGTTGACGCTGCGCCGCGTTACCCAGGGGCGGTCGGAGGGGCGCGGATGTGGAAGCTCGGGTCGCTGACCCTCGAGTCCCGGCTGCTGGTCGGTACCGGACGCTACCGTGACTTCGAACAGATGCGCGCCTGCCACGAGGCCTCGGGGACGCAGGTGGTGACGGTGGCGCTCCGGCGCGTGGACCTCGACGCGCCGCCGGGTGCCGGGGTGCTCGACTACCTCGACCGCGCCCGCATCCACCTGCTGCCCAACACCTCCGGGTGCTGGACCCCCGAGGACGCCGTCGCCACGGCGCGGCTCGGACGGGAGCTCCTGGGCACCGATCTCGTGAAGCTCGAGGTCATCGGGGACGAGCGGACCTTGTGGCCCGACGTGGAGGGGACCCTCGAGGCCGCCCGCGTGTTGTGCCGGGAGGGCTTCCAGGTGCTGCCGTACTGTACCGACGACCCCGTGGTGTGCAAGCGCCTGGCCGACCTCGGGTGTGTCGCCGTGATGCCGCTCGCCGCGCCCATCGGCTCTGGGCTCGGGATCCGGAACCCCACGAACCTCCTGTTGATCCGCGAGGCGGTGGGCGACCTCCCCGTGCTGGTGGACGCGGGGATCGGCACCCCGTCGGACGCCACCGTGGCGCTGGAGCTCGGCATGGACGGCGTGTTGTTGAACACCGCGATCGCGGCCGCGGGCGACCCCGTGAAGATGGCGATCGCGTTCCGCCGCGCGGTCGAGGCCGGCCGGCTGGGGTTCGAGGCGGGCCGCATGGAGCGTCGCCTGCACGCGACAGCGTCGTCACCGGTGTCGGGGCTGCTCGGGTCCTGAGCCGCTCACCGGTTCAGGGGATGGGCCAGCAGATGCCGCCTTCGAGCTGGAGCTGATCGCACTCCTGCGAGGCCACGCACTCCATCCACTCCGCCGCCTGCTTCTCGTTCTCCAGGACGAAGTTCTCGAAGTCGCTGGCGGGCGGGACCTTCTCGTACGGGTTGTACCCGTTCATGTCGCCCGGCTCCGTGAGTGCCGCCTGGCACTCCGAGATGCACTCGCGGCGGAGGGTGTCGGCGTCTTCTCCGGGGACGACGACGTTGCACTGCGCCTGGTCGTAGATCTTGGCGCAGGTGTTCTGACAGTTCTTGTCGCAGCCGGCGAGGGCTGCGGCAGCGAGCAGGAGGGCGGCGAAGGTGCGCATCAGCTGCCGCTCCGCCACCGGGTGGGTGACCAGCCGAGCCAGCTCGCTACGGGACGACCCTGGGTCCGGGCGCCTTCCTGCTCTTCCGACGGCGCTGGGATCGCGGGGAGCCCGCGTCCGGACTGCGCCTCCCAATCGGTCCGGCCCGAGGGCCGATCACGTTCGGTCATCCCTGCCTCCAGCGAGGGCGGGTATCCCGGGCCGGTACGGAGGCCAAGGTGCCGGCTGCGGGTTAGGCGGGCGGTCCATGCGGTTCCTCCTCCCCGTCCTGTTGCTCGTCGCCTGCGCTCCACCCTGCGAACGGACCTGCCGCAAGGTGCTGTTCGATTGCCGGCTCAACAGCGAGCGCGTGGCGCTGGACGAGTGCGTGGACTCCTGCGCCCGCCAGGAGGAGCTGTACGTGGCGTGGGAGAACGACGAGCTGCTGCAGCTCGAGCGGGACCACCGCCGCTGCCTGGCGGACAGCACCTGCGAGCAGATCGCAGCGGGCGAGTGCTTCGAGGGGTACGAGGAGCTGTTCCCGTTCGACCCCGACAAGGAGCTCCCCGAGCCGCCGACGAGCTCCACCTCGGAGTGAGGGAGCGCGCGGAGGGCCGAGCTCCGCCCACGCTCGGGTGAGCGGGGGGAGCAAGGATGAGTGCGGATGGGGGGAGTCGAACCCCCATGCCTCGCGGCACAGGATCCTGAATCCTGCGTGTCTGCCAGTTCCACCACATCCGCACTGGCACGTCGGCCCTATCGGGGAGGTCGCGGACCGTCAAGGCGTTGCTCGTCGCCGTGCGGTGATTAGGGTCCGCGCGCACGGAGGCATCCCTTGGGGTTGTTCGACTTCTGGATGTCGGAAGATCAGAAGATCGCACGGCATCAGCGCACCTTGACCGACAAGAACCAGCAGGCGGAGGACCGCGAGAAGGCGGCGCGCTGGCTGCTGGACAACGGGGGCCTCAAGGGGGTCGTCGCCCTGTTGACCAGGTTCGACATGTCCCTCGAGAACCAGCTGAAGGACAGCGGCGAGAAGGACTTCGTCTACGGGCTCCTCACCGGGCTCGGTGACACCGTCATGCGGCCGCTCGACCGGCACCTCGAGCGCTGCCGGCACGTCGCGCACCCGCTGCGGCTGTACCTCGAGCTCAAGGGCGAGGCCGCGACCATCGAGCGGGTGTTCGCGATCCTCGCGATCGAGCGCAGCAAGGACGACTTCAAGCCGGAGAAGAAGCTGGATCTGCTGGTGTGGCTCGCCGAGCGCCGGCACCCGGGCGCGATCGAAGCGGCGCGCCCGTTCCTCACCGACTTCGACGAAGGCGTGCGGTACTCCGCCTGCGAGGTGATCGCCGCGCAAGGGGACGCGCTCGGCCGCGAGCCGCTCCTGGGGGTGCTCACCAACCCGGAGGAGGACTCGAACCGGCTGCGGATCCGCATCGCCGGCTTGTTCTCCACGCGCCGCTGGGAGCTGCCGGAGGGCACGGCGCTGCCCCCCGGGTACACGTTCAAGGAAGGTCGGGTCGTCCAGAGCTGAAGCGACCAGGACGGCTCGTCTCAGCCTGCGAGCAGGTCCTCGTGGAGCTTGTCGACGACCTCCACCCGGTCGCGGCCGCCCGACTTCGCCCGGTAGAGGGCCACGTCCGCGGCCTTGAGGTAGTCGGACAACGCCGGCGCGTCCCCCCAGGCCATGCCGATGCTCACGGTGACGCGGAGGCCTCCTTCGAACGGCGCGTCGGCGATCGTGCTCCGGATCCGCTCTGCCACGTCGCGCGCGGTGCGCTCGGAGGTGCAGTCGGGCAGCGCCACGACGAACTCCTCACCCCCCCAGCGACCGAATACGTCGTAGGGCCGCAGCGCGCCCTGCACCCGCCGCGTGGTCTCCACCAGCACCTGATCGCCCACCGCGTGGCCACGCGTGTCGTTGATCAGCTTGAACCGGTCGAGGTCGAGCAACAGCACCGCCAGCGCCCCGTCCGTCCGGCCCGACCGCGCGATCTCGCGGCCCACGCGGTCCTGGATCGCGCTGCGGTTGAGGATCCCGGTGAGCGGGTCGTGAGCTGCCTGGTGGTGGAGCTTGCTCTCGAGCTCCACGATCCGCACCGCGGTCCGCAGCCGGGCCTGCAGCTCGAGGTGGTCGAACGGTTTGGCCACGATGTCGTCGGCGCCTGCGTTCAGCCCGGCGACGACGTCCTCGCGCCGGCCGCGGGCGGTCAGCATCAGCACGTAGACGTAGGGGCGCGCCGAGGCCTGGCGGAGGCGGCGGCAGATCTCGACGCCGTCGAGCCCCGGCATCATCCAGTCGAGGATCGCGATCGTGGGCCGGTCGTCGGTGTCGAGCGCCCGCCACGCCTCGTCTCCGTCGAACGCCGCGACCACCTCGTAGCCCCACCCCTCCAGCGTCCTGCGCAGGAGGTGCCGGGCGAGCGGCTCGTCCTCGGCGATCAGGACGCGCATGCCACGACCTCCGGCCGCTGTCCCGCTGCCGCGTCCATCAGCTCGCCCAGCGCTGCGTCGAGCTCGGGCATGGCGGCCAACACGGCGTCGACCGCACCGTCGCGCGCCGCCGCCTCCACCACCGCGGCCGCGTCGCGGGCCCGCACGCCGCCGATCACCCCCGTGGAAGTCTTCAGCGCGTGGGTGCTGCGCTCGATCTCGACCAGGTTGGCCGCCTGGACCGCCGCCCGAAGCTGGGCGACCGCCCGCGGTGCCTCGGAGCGGAACAGGGCCACGAGCTCGGCGTGGAGCTCGGTGTTCCCATGCACTCGGAGCAGAGCCTCGTCGCGGTCGATCGCTGCCGGGGTGCGTTGCGCGCTGGCCTCGAAGGACTCCACCACCCGGAACAGCTCGTCCACGCGGAGCGGTTTGGACAGGTACCGGTCCATCCCTGCAGCGAGGCACCGCTCGCGATCGCCGTCCATCGCGTGCGCGGTCATCGCGACGATCGGGACGTGGGCGCCCGACCGCTTCTCGCGGGAGCGGATCGCCCTCGTGGCCTCCAGCCCATCGAGACCCGGCATCTGTACGTCCATCAGGATCAGGTCGAACGGCTCCTCGGCGCGGCGGAGCGCCTCCCGCCCGTCGGACACGAGGACGAGCTGGTGGCCCCGCTGCGCCATCAGGCTCTTCAGCAGGTGCTGGTTCACGAGGTTGTCTTCGGCGGCGAGGATCCGCAGGGGGCGGCGCGGGGCCGTCGAGGGAGCCAGGTCGGCGCTCGTGCCTTCCTCGTCGCGTGCCCGTCCCGCGAGGAGCTCGGTGGTCGCGGCCAGGAGGTCGCGGTGCACCACGGGCTTGTAGATCCAGGAGTGGGCGCCGACCAGGCGGCACTGCTCGACGTCCGCGCTTCTCGCGTTGGTGGGCAGCAGCATGATCGTGCGGATCCCTGCGGTTCCGAACGACCCGTCGCTGATCTCGGCCGCGAGATCGAGGCCGTCGGTCCCGACGCCGAGCCGGGTGTCGATCAGCGCCAGGTCGACGCGCTCCGCGCCCGCGAGGACCGCCCGGGCGTGGTGCGCGTCGACACACGAGAGCACCCGCGCTCCCTCGGCGACCAGCAGCGAGGTGACGCTGTCGCGGGCCGCTGCGTGGTCGTCGACCACCAGCACCACGCGCCCGTCGAGGGCCGGGACCTGCACCGAGCCGGGCTCGCGGGCGAACCTCGCCGTGAAGTGGAACGAGCTCCCCAGCCCCTGGACCGACTCGACCCAGATCTGGCCGCCGAGGAGCTGCGCGAGCCGGCTCGCGATGGACAGGCCCAGGCCGGTGCCGCCGAACCGGCGAGAGATGGAGCCGTCGGCCTGCGTGAACGCCTCGAAGATCGCCCGCTGGCGATCCTTCGGGATGCCGGCACCCGTGTCGCGGACGGTGACTCGCACTTCGAGCTCCGTCTGGGTCTCCGA
The DNA here is from genome assembly GCA_044356535.1 of Myxococcota bacterium. Taxonomy (GTDB): domain Bacteria; phylum Myxococcota_A; class UBA796; order UBA796; genus JACKER01. Next base: position 16,575 of record JBIKWC010000015.1, on the reverse strand, counting down.
CTCCAGCGCCGCCGAGACGACGATCTCCCCGTCTTCGGTGAACTTGATGGCGTTGTACAGCAGGTTGTCGACGATCTGCCGGAGCCGTGCGTCGTCTCCCCGCACGGAGCACAAGAGCTCCGGCGCCACGTCCAGCACCACCTCGACGTTGGGCCGGGCCCGCACGGCGAGGGCGCGTACGGCCTGACCGAGCACCTCGGCCAGCAGGAAGGGGCGGCTCTCCAGGGCCACCCGCCCCGCCTCGATCTTCGAGAAGTCCAGGACGCTGTCGAGCAGCTCGAGCAGGTGGCGGGCCGACGACCGCAGGAGCTCCACGTGTTCGGCCGATTCGCGTGGAAGCTCCGTGCCACCCAGGATGTCGGCGAGGCCGATCACCGCGTTCATCGGGGTGCGGATCTCGTGGCTCATGTTGGTGAGGAACTCGGACTTGACGCGGTTGGCGTCTTCGGCGGCGACCGCGGCTTCGGCGCGCCGCGTGGCAGCAGCGGCCTCGCCATCGACATGCGTGCGCAGGTCGCGCACCGCCGTCCAGGCGCCGGCTGCGGCGAGGGCCCACCCGAGCGGGAACCCGATCGCTGCCAGCGGCCCGGCGCTGTCGGTCGCCACCAGCCCGGTCCCGACCGCGGCCACGACGGTGCCTGCAGCGAGCAGGACCTGGGTGACGGGGCGCAGGCGCACGCGGGACTCCGAGCGGAGCCGCCTGTGGCTCCACCGGGATCCATCGGATCGGGGGCGGTCTCGCTTGAGAACCGGTTAGAGCGCGGCGCGGAACGGGAGGGCGCATGCGGGTCCACGAGCTGATGACGCACCAGGTACTGGTGGTGGCGCCGGAGACTCCGGTGGCGCAGTGTCTGGTCCTGATGCGTGCGCGTGGCTACCGGACGCTCCCGGTGGTGGACGCAGCCCACAAGCCGCTCGGTCTGCTGGTCGAAGCGCGCGCGGCGGCTGCGCCCCCGGAGACGCCGGCGAAGGATGCGATGGGGGACACCTACGTGACCGCGCGCTCCCAGGAGCCCGTGTACGACGCCCTCAACCGCTGCACCTGGGCCATGCAGGACGCAGCGCTGGTGGTGGACGACGGGGTCCTGGTCGGCATCCTCACGGAGTACGACGCGGTGCGACAGGCCGCTGACGTGCTGCCGGCCGACCTCCGGGTCGAGGACCATGCGTCCACCACGCTGTTGTGCATCGACGCCACCCGCCCCGCGCACGAGGCGTTCGACCGCATGCAGCGCGCCTGGGTGAAGGACATGGTGGTACTGCACGATCGCCGGCTCGCGGGGATCCTCGGGCAGCGCGAGTGCATCGCGGCCCGCGTCCATGAGCACCCGGAGCTCACCGCCGGCGGGCTCGTCCCGAAGGATCGCGCGACCCGCGGGTTCGTCTACTGGGACACCCCGATGCGGGACGCCGCCGCGATCGCGACGCAGGACAACGTCGGCTGTGTCCCGGTCGTGTCGGACGACGGCCAGATGCGCGTGGAGGCGGTGTTGTCGCGCGGCGACATCGTCCGCGCCCTGCTCGCCTCGGGCGCGGTGGGCGAGGCCGACCTCTCGATCGAAGGTCCTCCGCAGGGCTAGCCGGCGGAGCGTTCCGAGGGCCCGAATGCCCGCAGGATCGCGTCGTAGACCAGATCGGGGGCTTCGCTGGGGCTGACCTCGCCGCGCTGAATGACCTTCCAAGCGGCGTAGACCAGTGCCTCGGCGGCAGCCCACCACCAGGCCACCGGCACGTCTTCTCTCACGATGCCCTCTCGCCTGGCGGCCTCGAGCAGGGGGACCATCCGGAGGTCGATGGCTGCGATGGCCTGGGCGACTTCGGGCAAGGCCTCGATCGCTGGGTGGGCCAGGAGGAACCCCAGGCGGTCTCCGGAGCGGACCAGCGCGGCCACCAGGGCCCGCAGTCGCTGGCGGGTCGGCGTCTGCGGGTCGATCGTCGCGACGGCCCGATCGAGCTCGTGGAGCCCCTCCAGGGCCACTGCCTGGAGCAGGGCCTCGCGGGTGGCGAACTGCCGGAACAGCGTGGCTCGGCCGACCCCGGCTCGCTGGGCAACCAGGTCCAGCGAGGCCTGCGGATCGTGGGCCAGCAGCCCCGAGGCGGCGGTCAGCAGGGCCTGTCGCGTCGTCGGCCTGGGCGTCGTCGGGGTCTGGCGGCTGGCTCGCACGGGACCGCTTAGTGCGCGGCCCTGGGTTCGGCGACCCGCTCCTCGGCTGGGGCCCACTCGGGAGGACCGACCAGGGTCCTGAGCCGGTCCACCCCACTTCGCCGCACCAGATCCCGGATCATCAGCCAGGTCTCGCCGAAGTTGACCCAAAGTGGATTGCGGCTACCGAGCGGCCTGGTCAGCCCGAACCTCACGGGCTCGGTCTCGTCCACCCAGGTTCCGAACAGCCGGTCCCAGATCATCAGCATCCCGCCGTAGTTGCAGTCGAGGTACCCGGGGTTCGAGCCGTGGTGGACCCGGTGGGCGCTCGGGTTGTTGAACACGGCCTCGAACCAGCCCGGAAGCCGGTCGACCTTTCGCGTGTGGATCCAGGTCTGGTAGACGAGTACGAGGGCCTGCATGGCCAGGAACTGACCAGGATTGAACCCGATGATCAGCATGGGGATCGCGTAGGTCCAGCCGATGAGCGGGTCGTGCCAGGCGATTCGGGCCGAGGTCGACAGGTCGTAGTCTGTCGACGAGTGGTGCACGCTGTGGTGGGCCCAGAGCAGCCTGACCCGGTGTTCGAGCCGGTGGCCGACGTAGTAGGTCAGGTCAGCGGCCAGCAGGGCCAGCGGCCAGGACCACCAGGCCACCGGGATCTCCACCAGCCGCCAGGGCCCGAGGACCGCGCCGAGCCAGGGAGCCAGGAACCCGGCCACGACCGCCGTCGCGGCGGTGTTGGGGATCGCCACGATCACGTTGTCGATGGTCTCCGACCAGCGGCGCCCTGCGTGGCCCGTGGCCCAGTCGACCACCAGCTCGACCCCGATCAGGGCGGTGAGCGAGAGGAAGAGCACGTTGACGAAGGTTTCGACGATCACGACGGTGGTCTCCGGGTCCATGGCTGGCCTCCGAGTGATACTTTATATATCCATATGATACTGTCAAGTATCATCTGCGGGGGAGGTCGATGCGGGTGGAGGCCCTGCCTACCGGATGTGCCGGCAGACCCGTCCTCGGCTGCTAGCGGATCCAGCCCGTCAGGATGGCAGCGAGGCTCCCCGTCGCCGACGACACCCACAGCGCTACGCCCAACACCAGCGGCCTTGCCCCCACCGCCTGCACCGCCGACCGCGAAAGGTTCGCCCCGATCAGGAACAGCGTGGTGACCAGCAGCTGCCGGGCCACCCGCGCCAGGCCGTGGCCCCACTCGTGGATCGCGGGGACGTAGGTCGCGAGCGCTGCCGTCGCCAGGAACCCGAGGATGAACCAGGGGAGCTTGGGCTTGCTCTTCGTGCTCGCCGCGTCGGCCGGCGCGGTGCGGGACGCCCAGAAGCCGAGCCCCAGGGCCAGGGGCACGATCCACAGCGCGCGGGCCAGCTTGAGGGTGGTCGCCACCTCCAGCGCGCGCGGACCGTACGCCGACGCGGCCCCCACGACGGAGCTCGTGTCGTGCACCGCGAGCGCCGCCCACAACCCGAACGCGTCCTGGTCGAGCCCCACCAGGTGCCCGAGCGGCGGGAACACCAGGAGGCCCACCGCGTTGAGGAGGAACACCACCGCGAGCGAGACCGTGGCGTCGTCTTCGCGCGCGCCGATCGCCGGCACCACCGCGGCGATCGCGCTGCCACCACAGATCGCGGTGCCCACCGACACCAGGAGCCCGAGATCGCGCGAGACCCGCAGGGCCCGGGTCAACAACAGGCCTGCAGCCAGCGTCGCCGCGATCCCGACCGCGGTGTACCCGATGCCCCGCGTGCCGACCTCGACCACGACCCGCAGGTCGGCGCCGAACCCCAGGCCGATCACGCTGGCCTGCAACAGGGTGGGGGTGAGCTTGCGGGTGGTGGCGCCCCACGGGTTGCCCACCAGCAGCGCGACCGCGACGCCCGCGACGAGCCCGGCGCCGGTCGAGACCACGGGGAGCAGGGTGAGGGCCGCGAGCCCGGGAACGAGCCAGCGGGCGAACGGCGGTGGCTCGGGGGCGGGCGGCATGCGGGTGCCTATCCGGTGGGGATCCCGCGACCCACCTGTCGCGGTCTCGGTGCGGGCAGGGACGCCGGCGGAGGAACCTCGCTGGCTTTCGGGGTGGATCGATCCCTGCTAGGTGGGGACCATCGGAGGTCCGCATGCGCTACCTGTGGCCTGCCCCCGTCCTGCTCCTCGCCGCCTGCGGCGCCTCGATGGACTTCGCTGCTGGCCCCCCCAGCACCAGCACCTTCACCGGCGACGGCGACGACGACGACAGCACCGCCACCACCACCGGCGAGGAGGAGGAGGACCTGCTCCGGCTGCCCCCCGCGCAGACCGACGTGTACGTGTTCGTGGCCAACCCCGAGCGCGACACCGTCACCCGCGTCGAGGTCCGCTCGCTCGCCGTCGACACCACCCCCGTCGGGCAGGACCCGCGGCTCGTGGTCACCACCGCCGACCGCCAGACCGCCGTGGTCTTCAACCGCGGCGACGCGAGCGTCAGCATCCTCGACGCCGACACGCTCGCGCAGGAGGTCGTCGAGATCCGCGACAACCTCAACGACCTCGTGTTGTCCCCCGACGGCGCCTGGGCGGTGGCCTGGCACAACACGGCGCGCGTGCGCCCCGACGATCCCCCGGTCGAGGGCCTCCAGTCGTTCAACGAGGCGTCGTTCGTGCGGCTCGCGGACGCGTCGCACCAGCCCCTGGCGGTGGGGTTCGACCCGCAGATGGTCCGGTTCACGCCCGACGGCGCCCTCGCGGTCGTGGTGAGCGATTCCGCGCTGGCCCTGGTGGATCTCACCCAGGCCGACCTGTCGGCGGAGCTGATCGAGCTCCAGCCCGGGGTGTTGACCCCGGCGAAGGCCGAGGAGGTCGTCGTGGCCCCCGACGGCTCGTACGCGTGGGTGCGCCTGCTCGGCTCGTCGGACCTGCGGGTGGTCGACCTCTCGGACAAGACGGTGACCGCAGTGCCCTCCGGCGCGGAGCCGTCGGACCTCGACCTGTCGCCGGACGGGCTCTCCACGGTGTCGGTGTCCCGCGGGACCGGGGAGCTGTTCGTGTTCACCACCGAGCGCCCGTTCGACGCCCCCCGGGTCGTCCCGCTCCCCCTCGACGCCACCTATGGCTCGCTGCAGTTCGAGCCCTCCGGCGGCGCCGCGGTGTTGTTCACCAACGCCGTCGCCCAGGAGCGGTACGCGCTCTGGGACACCGCATCGGACGTGATCCTCGAGCGCCCGCTGGTCAAGCCCGTGCAGAGCGTGGGGGTCTCGCCCGACGGCGGCACGCTCCTCGTGTTCCACACCCGCGGCGACGGGCCGCTCACCAACCCGCTCTTCGCCGGGAAAGACGCGCTCACGCTGATCGACCTCGACGACTTCCGCACCAACCCGATGTTGCTCCCGGCCCCGCCGCTGGCGTACGCGAACGCCGGGAGCGGGGCGCTCGGGTACCTCGTGATGGAGGGCGAGAAGTACCTCGAGGTGCTGGACTACGACACGCTGCTGCACGAGCAGATCGACCTGCCGAGCCCGCCGGTGTTCCTGGGCGTGTTGCCCGACCTGCTGCCCACCGACGGCGACGAGCCCCCGGCCTGGGTGAGCCAGGAGTACAGCCTGGGGCGTCTCACGTTCTGGGACCCCGACACGCGCGTCGCCGACACCCTCACCGGGTTCGAGCTCAACGCCGGGATCGAGGTGCAGCCGTGATCGCGTGGCTGGCGCTCTCCGGGTGCGGCTGGAACACGCTGCCGCAGGGCAACTCCTCGTACGTCGACCCGCTCTGGGATCCGCAGGGGGCGGTGGTCTCCACGGACGGGCTGTACTTCCGGCTCCTCGAGAGCGGCGGGCTCGTCCGCGTGAGCCCGGGTGAGCAGGCGGTGACCGAGGTCGACATCGGGGAGGGCATCGTGACGCGCATCGACCCCACGCCCGACGCGGACGGGGTGGTGGCGCTGATCGAGCGCTTCGGCTGCGTGGCCGACGAAGCGGACCTCCCCCGCCGGCCGGTCGCCGACGACTGCCCGCGCAACGACCTCGTCCGGACGACCGAGCTCACGGTGGTGCGCGACGCGAAGGCGGCGAAGTCCACGTTGCTCGACGGCACGTACAACGCGGTCCGGGTCTCGGCGGACGGCGACTACGCGGTCGCGTGGCTCGACCTCGCCACGCTGAACGACGTCGACGACGTGGTGAACCTCACCGGCGTGGCGGTGCTGGACGTGGCGCGCGCCGAGAGCGTGCTCGTCCCCGTCGGGTTCGCGCCCGAGCGCGTGTTGTTCACCGAGGACGACGCCGGGAACACGGTCCGCGCCGTGGTCCTGTCCAGGAACCAGGTCGCGCTGCTGGAGCTGGGCGACGGCCCGCCGCGCCGCACGGTGACGTTCCCGCTCGCGCTCGACGACGACGAGTCGATCGACCCGCTCGAGGTGGCGCTCACCCCCGACGGTCGCTTCGCGCTCGTCACGGCCGTGGGTCGGTCGGACCTGTACGTGCTCGACCTCGAGGACCCCGCGATCAACATCGTCGAGCTGGCGGGCACCCCGTCCGCGATGGTGGTGGTCGACGACGCCGACCTCACGGCGCTGGTGTTCCGGGACGAGGCGGTGCTGCAGCTCGTGGACCACGCGTCGTTCTCGTCGCGGACGGTGCCGCTCGAGGAGTCCATGGACCGGATCCTCGTGCACGGCGGCGAGCTGCTCCTCCACGGGCGCCGCGCCCAACACGACGTGTACCGCTACGGCCTCGAGAGCGGGGACCTCGTCGAGTACCGCACCCAGAACCCCGTGTCCGACCTCGTGGTCTCGCCGGACGGCGGGTTCGCGGTGGCCCTCACGACCGAGGAGTTCACGGGCGAGGGCGGGGTCGACGCCTTCTACGACCAGAACCCCGGGATGGAGATCCTCGAGCTCGGCTCCGACGAGTCCACGCCGTTCCTGCTGGAGGGGGACGGGCTCGGCCTGGCGTTCGACGAGGACGGCCGCGTGCTCCTGCTGCAGCAGGGCCAGGACTACCTGTACCGGTACGACCTGTTCGCGCGGACCGAGGACACCGTGCGCCTGTCCGTCCCGCCGCGGGGCGTGGGTGCGCTGGCCGACGGCACCTTGTTCGTGACCCAGGACGCGGCGTTCGGCCTCGTCAGCTTCCTCACCCTTCCCGAGGCGCGGGAGGTCGGCGGCTTCGCGGTGCCCGGGCTCGTCGACCCCGTCGGGCTCGTCGACCTGGAGGCCCCGTGATCTCCCTGCTGTTCGCCACGGCCGAGGCGGCGGACCCCGGCTTCCAGAAGGACTGGTCGCTCGACACGTTCGTCGCCACCACGACGGTCTCGGACCGCGCGTGGCGCACGTTCTCCGACAACGAGGCCATGCCGGCGTACGGGTTCCGCCTGGGGTGGAGGCCCGTCCCCCGCGTGTCGCTCGACGTGGGCTGGGGCGCGGTGCGGCGCGGTGCGTCGGTCGACGTGGGCGACTTCTCTGGGCCGTCGGTCGCGGCGGCCACGGCCCACCAGGTGACGCTCGGTGGCAGGGTCGACGCCTCCATCGCCGACACGTTGTTGCCGTCGCTCGCGGTCAACGGCGTGGTCCTGCCGATGTCCTGGCGGTTCGACAGCGCGCCGGACGTGAAGGACGACCCGACCCAGGTGCGGGTGTCCGGGTTGCCGCTGGGCGTGGAGCTGCTGGCCGGCGCCGAGCTCCGCATCCCGCCCCAGGAGCTGGTGGCGCTGGCGGGCTGGCTCCAGCTCGGGGGGGCGGTCTACACCCGCGCCACGTTCGGCGACGTGGGCACCCTGCGGCCCGGCGGCTTCGTGGCCCGCGGGGGCATCGGCCTGCGCTTCTGACGGGAGTGCGGTAGCGTCGCCGCCGGAGGACCGGTGCACGACGCCACCCGCATCGACCTGTACCAGCTCACGTCGCTCGTCACCCACCACCGCGCCGGCCACACCGACGACCGCGTGGTGATGACGTTCTTCTCGCGGCGTCTCCCGCGCCGGGAGGCAGACGGGGAGCCTGCGCGCGCGTTCCTGTTGTGGGTCGGGCTGCGGCGTTGCCTCGAGCACCTCGCCGAGGCGCGGGTGGGCGACGTCCCGCTCGAGATCCTGCAGGTGCACCCGATCCTGGGTCCCGCGCTCCGCGCCGAACGCGACCTCGTGGACCGGCTGCGCGCCTGGCGCTTCTCCGGCACCGTGCGGGCCCCCGCCGAGGGCACGGTGTTGACCGCGGGGCGCGCGGTGCGCACCACCGGCGAGCCGCTGGAGTTCCAGGGCGTCGCCCCGTCCGCGTACGTGCCGTACCTCGAGATCGAGACCGACCTGTTGTCGGCCAAGCTCCTGGAGACGCCGCTGTTGTCCTGGATCAACCACCAGACGATGGTGGCCAGCAAGGCGGCGCGGATCGTGCGGGCGGCCCGGCGCGCGGGTCCGGACCGCACGGTGCTGGAGTTCGGCACGCGCCGCACCCACCCGGAGGCCGCGGTGGATGCAGCGTACGCGGCCTACGTCGCCGGGGTCCACGCCACCAGCAACGTCCTCGCCCACGTGCGGTACGGCATCCCGGTGTCGGGCACGATGGACCACTTCGCGGTGCAGGCGTGGGAGCGGCCCGGGGTGCCGGTCCACGAGACGGAGGAGGCGTTCTTCCGCGCCTTCCACGAGACGTTCCCCGCCGACGACACGCTGCTCGTCGACACCTACGACACCTTCGGCGAGCGCACCGGGATCCGGGCAGCGGTGCGGGCGACGGGGCGGGGTCCGCGCGGCATCCGGCTCGACTCGTCCGTCTCGCACGCCTCGGTGCACCGCGCTCGGGTGCTGCTGGACTCGCTCGGCGCCACCCACACCCGGATCTACGTCTCCGGAGGCCTCGACGAGGACACGATCGCCGCGTTGGGCGACGCTCCGGTGGACGGGTACGGCATCGGGGAGCGGATCGTGACCTCCCCGGACGCGCCGGTGGGCGTGGGCGCGGTCGCGAAGCTGTCGATGGTGCGCGACCGCCCGACGATGAAGTTGTCGCGCGGCTCGGGCAAGGCCACGCTCCCGGGGCGGCTCCAGGTCTGGCGGCAGCGCGAAGGGGACCTCGTGGGCCTCGCCGACGAGCAACACGCCGGGGAGCCGCTGCTCCAGGTGGTGTGGGACGAACACGGCCCCCGCCCCCAGCCCACCCTCGCGGAGGTGCGCTCCCGCGCGGCGGCGCAGGTGGCGACGTTGTCGGACGCACAGTGGGTGCCGCGGGACGTGACGTTGCGGGTCACCGAACCACTGGCGGCGCTGGTGGAGCAGCTCAGCCGCTGACGCGCGGTCCGGGGAGCGGGTTCACAGCTCCACCGCGAGCCGGAACCGGGCCGTGTACAGCTGGCCGTACCGGCTGGCCGGGGTCACCGACTCGACCTCGGGGTCGGGGTTCGAGTGGCCGCCGGGGGCTGCGTAGAACTCGCCACCGAGCCGCAGGCGCTTGGCGACCAGCGCGTCCACGCCGACCGAGCCCGTGGGGCCGAAGTACGGGTGGAAGTTGTTGCTGACGACCGAGTCGTCGCCGATGAAGAAGAACGTGGACACGTCCGTGAAGCCGAGGGCGATGTACGGCGTGACGACGTCGAAGTCGGTGCCGAACATGAGGTCGAAGCCGTAGCTCGAGGCGAGGTAGAGGTCGTCGTAGGGCGCGTCGCCCTCGATGAACGGGGTGGCGATCTCGCCCACGGTCTTCTGCGAGGTGGCGTGGAACCGCGCGCCGAGCTGGACGACCTCCCCGAACTGGAAGCCGGCGCCGAGCTCGCCGGAGAGGATGACGTTGGTGGTCCCGAACAACGTGACGGGCGGGACGTAGGCGAAGCCGGCGTACGGGGTCATCCGGCCGATGGTGGGCAGGGCGAACGTGATGCGCGGCCGCGGGATGAGCGGGGTCTTGTTGGTGTCTTCGGTCTTCGTGTAGTTGAGGACGAGGCGGCGCTCGCAGCCGAGCGGCGGCACGACCCCGAAGTCGACGCCGATCGCGCCGTGACCGCCCTCGTGGGGCACGGGCGCGTGGATGGGCGACAACGTGGTGGCGAGCGCGACGTAGTTCTGGAGGAAGTCCTGCTGCGCCTGCTCGTCGTAGTCCTCGGGCAACGGGATGCCTTGGCACTGCGGATCGATGGACGCGAGCGCGCGAGTCGTGGCCAACCACCAGACCATGGAGTCCCCCCGGGCGGCATCCTAAGGCGTTCGGGGGCGGAGCGGAACCCCACGGCCCGTGTTGGCGCTCGCACGCCGTCGACGACCCGGTTAGTCGACGAACGTCGGGGTGTAGCGCAGTCCGGTAGCGCGCCTGCTTTGGGAGCAGGATGTCGTTGGTTCGAATCCGACCACCCCGACCACTCCCCTCATCGCGCCGGCCCGCCGTCGGTGCCGCGCCGGATCGACTCCGCCTGCGCCGCGATGCGGGCGCGCTCCTCGGGGGACACCCGGTCCAGGTTCCGCACCTGCATCACCGTGCGCGGGTTCGCGGCCAGCACCTCCGCGTGGCGCGCCAGGAAGTCCCAGTACAACGTGGTGAAGGGGCAGGCCCGGTCCCCCACGCGCTCTCCGGGGTCGTACCGGCACCGGGCGCACAGGCTGCCGCCGCTCTGGCGTTCGAGGTACCGCCCGCTCGCGAGGTACGGCTTGCTGGCCATCAGCCCGCCGTCGGCCGCCTGGCTCATCCCGAGCGTGTTCGGCAGCTCCACCCACTCCACGGCGTCGACGTAGACCGCCAGGTACCACTCGTGCACCGCCTTCGGTCGCACGCCACGAAGCAGCGCGTACAGGCCCGTGACCATCAGGCGCTGGATGTGGTGGGCGTACCCGTGCTCCAACGTCTGCCCCAGCGCGTCGGAGAGGCACACGAGGTCGGTGCGCCCCGTCCAGTAGAAGCCCGGCAGGTCCTCGCCGGCGCCCAGCGCGTCGCGCTCGAGGTACCCGGGCATCTGCGTCCAGTAGATGCCGCGGACGTACTCGCGCCACCCCAGGATCTGGCGGACGAACCCCTCCGCGCTGGCGAGCGGCACCCGGCCTGCAGCGTGCGCGGCGACCGCGGCGTCCACGACCTCGCGCGCCGTCAGCAGCTTGAGGTTCAAGGCGGCGGACAGGTGCGAGTGCCACAACCACGGCTCGCCGGGCCACATCGCGTCCTGCCAGGCGCCGAACGCGGGGAGCCGCTCCTCCACGAAGCGCGCGAGGGCCTCCAGGGCCTGGGGGCGGGTGACGGCCCACGCGAAGCTCGTCAGCGAGCCCGGGTGGTCCGGGAAGCGGCGCTCCACCTCCGCGAGGACCTCGCGCGTGAGCTCGTCGGGCGCGAACCGTGCGGGCGGCGGCACGGCCCCGGGGCCCCCCTTGCCGAAGGCGCTGCGGTTCTCGGGGTCGTAGTTCCACTGGCCGCCGAGGGGCTGGTCGCCGTCCATCAGGACGTGGTGCCGCCGGCGGAGCTCCCGGTAGAAGTACTCGAGGCGGAGCTGCTTGCGGCCCTTCGCGTGCGCCGCGAAGTCGGCCGGGGTGGTGTAGAAGTGGCGGTCGTCCCGGATCTCGAGGGGGAGTCCCAGGCGCGCCGCCTCCGCGTTCAGCGCCTCCCGCACGCGCCAGTCCCCCGGCATCGTGAGCACGAGGGCCGCGGGGCGGAGCGCGGTGACGGCGGCACGCAGCGCCTCGGTGAAGGTGGCGGCGCCGCTGTCCAGGCGCGAGTAGTGCAGCGGCCGTCCCGCCTCCCGGAGGGTCTCCGCGAAGTGGCGCATGGCGGACAGGAACAGCGCGATGCGCGGCTTGCTGGACCACACGTGGGTGGACTCCTCCACCACCTCCGCCATCCAGACCACGTCCTCGGCGGGATCGAACCCGTCGAAGGCGGCGGCGTGGGGGTCGAGCTGGTCTCCCAGGACCAGGACGAGGTTGCGCGTCACGGGGCTTCCGGGCGGTCGGCGCGGGCGGTCCGGCACCGGTCGGAGCAGTACCGCACCTCGTCCCAGCACCGGGCCCACTTCCGGCGCCACGTCATCGGCCGGCCGCAGGCTGCGCAGGCCTTGGTGGGCAGCGCCGCCTTGTTCCCCTTGAACCCGCTCACCGTCACCTCCTCCGGCCATGGCGGGGGTAATGATCGCGCGACGGGAGTGTCGCAGGTCGGTCTCGGGCTAGACTGCCGGTTCTGTCGGGAGGTCCCCTTGTTCCACCGCATCACCTGGGTCTCGTTGCTGCTCCTCGCTTGCTCGGGAGGGGAAGACACCGAGCCCGAGCCGCAGGACACCGACCTGCCCACGGAGCCGCCCATCGTGTCCACGCCCGCGATGGCGCCGCTCACCCCGACCGACATCGCCTACGGCGAGCGGGCGACGTACACGATCAGCGGGCTCGACGACCGGCAGGCGTACCGCATCACGCTGGTGGACGGCGGCTACGTGACCGCGCCCGGCGACGGCACCGGGACCTTCCAGGACGGCGACGCGAACGGCGCAGCGGACCCGGGCGCCTCGGAGCTCGTCGCGCTCATCGTGGGCGTGAACGACAGCAACTACGTGCCGGGCGCCAAGACCACGCCGAGCACCAGCGACAACCCGGCGAACCCGACGGGACTGTACCCGGTGAACGGCCAGTTCACGCTCGAGCTCGAAGGGGTGGGCGGCGGCACGGTGTACCCGGTGGCCTACCACAACGGCGGCGCCTCCACGTTCCTCGAGATCGACGCGGCGGGCGCGCCCGTGGAGCCCTACGCGGTGGGTGGCGCGCTCCGGGTGGAGGGACCGCCGCCGGAGATCGCGCCCGCGGGCCCCACCACGCTGGCGGTCGACGACTACGTGGACGTCACGGTCTCCGGCCTCGACGACGCGCAGGCCTACCGCGTCACGCTGGTGGTCGGGGACAACGTGACGGCGGGCCCGGAGCAGAGCGGGGTGTTCCTGGACCTGGACGCCAACGGGTACGCGGACGCGGGCCTCTCCGAGGAGATCGCCTTGATCACGCAGGTGAACGGCGCGGACGAGGCGGTCCCCGCGAAGACGGTCCCGGTGGCGACGGACGACCCGGCGAACCCGTCGGGGGTGTACCCGGCCGCTGGCATCCTCACGGTGCGGGTGACGGGCGTGGGCCCGGGGACGGTGCGGCCGGTGGCCTACCCGAACGGCGGCGTCACGACGTTCCTGGAGGTGTCGCCCGACGGCACGCCGACGGAGCCGCACACGGTCGGCGGGGCCCTCACGGTCGAGTAGCGTTCGTCCGTCAGAGGCCGGGCACCGGCGTCACCCGACCGCGGTCGCCAACGACCACAGGCCCACCAGGCCCGCGAACGCCGCAACGCCGAGGCGCAGGCTCCGATCGGGCCCTGGGCTTCGCACCGCCGATGCCACGGCGACCGAGGCCAGCAAGAGGGCGACGGGTCCCGCCACGACCGCCACGAGGTCGACGGAGATACCGTTGAACGACAGCTCGAACGAGCAGGACCGGGCGACGACCGCCGCACCGACGGCCGAGGGTGCCGTTCCCCCCAGCCGCTCGGCCCAGGAGCGCGAGGCAGCCACGTCGGCTGCGACACAGTCTGCACACGCCAGCCCCGACACCGCGTTCACGAGCGGCTTCCCACACTGCACACAGGTGTCCACCAGCGCCTCCACGGGGAGAACGCTGGTCGCGTGCCGAGTGTCTCACCCCGGCTCGGTGCCTACGTGTTCGGGGAACGCGCGGCGTCAGGAAGGTCCCGAAGCATCCCCCATCGGTTCGACCCACCATGGTTCGGTGCCCGGCCAACGCATCACGCATCACCAGGCACCTCTGCGCGAGGTCACACCGGGTAGTCGAGGTAGCCCTGCACGCCCGGCGCGTAGAACGTCGCGAAGTCCGGGCTGTTCAGCGCGGCCCCCGTCCGGAGCTTCGTCACCAGGCTCGGGTTCGCCAGGAACGGGCGCCCGAAGGCCACCAGGTCCGCGCCGCCCGCTGCGAGCACCGACTCCGCGCGGTCCGCGTCGAAGCCGCCCGCCGCGATGACCGGGCCCCGGAAGGTGGCGCGGAGCGTGTCCTTGATCGCCTGCGGCACCGGGGGCGCGCCCATCGCCGAGTGGTCCACCACGTGGATGTACAGCAGGCCCAGCCCCGACAGCGCCGCGGCGAGCGCGGTGTACACCGCGTCGGTGTGGGCGTCGGTGATCATGCCGCCAGCGCCACCGTACGGGGACAGCCGGATCCCCACCCGGTCGGCGCCGATCGCCGCCGACACGCGGGTCGCGACCTCGACGGCGAAGCGGATCCGGTTCTCGACCGAGCCGCCCCACCGATCGGTGCGCTGGTTGGAAGCCGTGTTGAGGAACTGCTCGATCAGGTAGCCGTTCGCGCCGTGCAGCTCGATCCCGTCGAACCCGGCTTCACCCACCGCGAGGCGCGCCGAGGTCACGAACCCGGTGATGGCCGCCTCGATGTCGGCCTCGGTCATCTCGGCGGGGACCGGCATGGGCTGGTTCTGCTGCGCGTCGGTCCACATCGTGCCCGGCGCCCCGATGGCGGAGGGCGCGCGGAGCCTGGCGCCTGCGGGCTGGTTGAGCGGGTGGCCCATCCGGCCGACGTCCATCAGCTGGACCACGATCCGGCCGCCTTTGGCGTGGACGGCGTCGGTGACGAGGCGCCAGGCCTTCGCCTGCTCGGCGTTGTACACGCCGGGAGTGCGGGCGTAGCCCAGCCCGTCGGCAGAGGGCGCGGTGCCCTCGGTGACGAGGAGCCCGGCGTCGGCGCGCTGGGCGTAGTAGTCCGCCATGATCGGCGTGGGGAGCCCGGTGCCGGCGATCGCGCGACAACGGGTCATGGGGGACATCACCGTCCGGTTGGGGAGGGACATCCGGCCGAGGCGGAACACGGAGAACAAGGTGGACACGGGCACTCCTTCGAAGTCGCGCCAATGTTCACCCGTGCACGCATGCGACAAGTGGCCCACAGTGGTCATCACCCGTGCACCTGCGATACGAATCGGGCTGCGTGCTCTCCGGTCGTCGGATCAGTCCGCCACGAACCCGGCGGGGCCGTGGCTCCCGTCGCAATAGGGCTTGTTCTTCGAGTGCCCGCAGCGACAGAGCGCGGTCTTGGTCACCTTGTCGGTCGTGCGGCCGGTGCCCGAGACCACCTCGAGGCTGCCGGTCACGAGCACGGGACCGTTCGGCAGGGGCTGGACGTTGACCGGTCCGTCGCGGACCTCGAGCGGGGCGAAGCCCTTCGATGCCGGCTCTCCGGTGGCCACGAACCCGGCGTTCACGTGGGCGCCGTCGCAGAACGGCTTGTTCTTGGAGTGCCCGCAACGGCACAGCGTGGCGCGGGGAGTGGCCTGCGCCTCGCCCCGGATCGAGAGCTGCGCCTCGATCGCGAGCGGGCCGTTCTCCCGCACCCGCACGGTGTTGACCCGCGGGGGTGCGTCGGAGTGCACGGTACCGTCGTTGCGCGCCGCGCGGATCGCCCCGGACGGGCAGGTCAGGGCGGTCAGCATCACCGTGTCCGCGCTGGCGGCGTCGGGGTGAATCCACTCGCCTTCCACGTTGGGCACGTAGACCTCGGGGTGACCCAGCACGCAGCTGCGCGAGTGGATGCAGCGGCTGGCATCGAAGCGGATGGTGACCTCGCGGCCTTTGACGACTTCTTCGGGCATCGGAGCGCTCCTGGGTGTCGGTGGTCGAGCTGTTGTACACCTGTTCGCGCCAGTGACAGGTGCACGCCGCTGGTCATCATCCGTGCACCTGCGATACGAATCGCTCCGGGGGGAGGTCGTGGAGGTCACCGAAGGGCTCGAGGGGTTCGTGGAGGTGGTGGCGCAGGGCAGCGTGACCAGCGCCGCGCGGTCGCTGGGGGTGCCGCGGCCCACGTTGAGCCGGCAGCTCGCGCGCCTCGAGGACCGGATGGGCGTGCGGCTCCTGCACCGCTCCACCCGCCGCCTGGTGCTCACCCGGGCCGGGGAGGAGCTGCTCCCCCGGGCGCGCCGGATCGTCGACGACGCCCGCGCCGCGCTCGACGCCGTGCGCCGCCACGACAACGTGCCCCGGGGGCGCCTCCGCGTCACCGTCCCGCCCGCCCACGACGGCTTCCTCGCGGCGCCGCTCGCCTCGTTCGCGATCGCGTACCCGGCGGTGTCGCTGGAGATCGAGGCCACCTCGCGGGTGGTGGACCTCGTGGCGGAGGGGTTCGACCTCGCGCTCCGCGGCGGGGCGTCGGCGCCGCCGGACCACGTGCGGCGCATGTTGCTCCGGACGCCGTCGGTGGCGGTGGCCTCTCCCGCCTACCTCGACCGCGCCGGCCGCCCGCTGACCCCGGAGGACCTCGCTGCCCACGCCCTCGTGCTCGGGGTGGACGCGACGGGCGCGCGCGAGGCGTGGTGGCCGCTGCTCCCGACGGGGCGGGTGCGGGTGGCCGGCACCTTCGTCGCCAACGACGTCGTGCTGCGGCGCGGTGCAGCGGAGGCAGGTCTGGGAATCGCGCTGGTGCCGTCGCTCACGGCC
>JBIKWC010000161.1:0-16140 GCA_044356535.1 Myxococcota bacterium | reverse complement strand
GATCATCGCCGCGAACCTCCACCACCTGTTCCCGGGCATGGAGGTGGGCGAGCCGTGGACCTTCCGCGTGACCCGTGACGCGGACATCGAGATCCGGGAGGACGAAGCAGACGACCTCGTCTCCACCATCCAGCAGGGCCTGCGCCAGCGCCGGTTCGGCGAGGCCATCCGGCTGGAGGTGCAGCGCGGGACGCCGATCGGCGTGCTGTCGGCCCTGCTCGAGGGGCTCGAGCTCGAGCTCGACGACGTGCAGGAGGTCCCGGGCCCGCTGGCCGTGTCGCGGATGTCCGACCTCCTCTCCCTGGACCTGCCCGACCTCAAGTTCAAGCCGTACACCCCTCGCCTTCCGAGCTTCTTCGAAGCCGACGCCGACCTGTTCGCGGTCGTGCGCCAACGCGACGTGATGCTCCACCACCCGTTCGACAGCTTCATGCCCGTGGTGGACTTCGTTCGGCGCGCCGCCCGAGATCCCCACGTCGTCGCCATCAAGCAGACGTTGTACCGCACGAGCGGAGACTCCCCGATCGTCGGCGCGCTCGAGGAGGCGGTCGAGAACGACAAGCAGGTCGCCGCCGTCGTCGAGCTCAAGGCGCGGTTCGACGAACACAACAACATCGTCTGGGCGCGACGGCTCGAGGAGGCCGGCGTCCACGTCATCTACGGGGTCCCCGGGCTCAAGACCCACGCGAAGCTCATGCTGGTCGTGCGACGCGAAGGGGACGACCTCGTGCGCTATGCCCACATCGGCACCGGCAACTACAACCCGTCCACGGCGCGGGTCTACAGCGACCTCGGCCTGTTCACGGCCAACCCACGGATTACGGCCGACGTGGCTGATCTGTTCAACCGCCTGACCGGGTTCGCCCGACCCGCCGGCTACCGGGAGCTCCTGGTCGCCCCGTCCCACCTCGAGCGCGCCCTCGTGGACCTCATCAACGAAGAGGCCATCGAGGCTCGCGCGGGCCGTCTGGCTCGGATCGTGATCAAGTGCAACGGGATCACCGCGCGCACCGTCATCGACGCGCTGTACGACGCGAGCCGGGCGGGGGTGCCCATCGAGCTCGTGGTGCGCGGCATCTGCGCCCTCATCCCGGGCGTGCCTGGCATGTCGGAGAACATCCGCGTGCGCTCGGTCGTGGGTCGGTTCCTGGAGCACGAACGAGTGTCCTGGTTCCACCACCGCGGAGAAGAGCGCTGCTACATCGGCTCGGCCGACTTGATGGAGCGGAACCTCGAGCGTCGGGTGGAGGTGCTGACGCCCATCCTCGACCCGTCCCTGCGCACCTGGCTGCGCGACGTGCTGCTGGCGCGATACCTCGGAGATCGGGCGCGGTCGCGAATCATGGGGCCGGACGGCCTGTACCGCCGCCTCCGCACCGATCCCAGCGACCCCGACGTCCACGAGCAGTTCATGGCGAACCGGGGTTGAAGCTCGGGGCAGGCCTGCGTCGCAGCGTCCGGAGGCTCGTCAACCGGTGGACGCGCCGCGACGTGACCGTCTGGTACCACCCCACCTACCGCGTGCCGCTGGCGCAGTCGGTCGGTCCCCCGATGGATCCGAAGCGCGCCGACGACGCGCTGACCTGGGCCGTCCACGCCGGGCTGGTCGCCGTCTCCGACGTGCGCTCGCCCGAGGAGCTCTCCTTCACCGACGCTGCGCGGGTGCACACCTCCCAGTGGCTCGACGCGATCGACCAGGTGGAGGTGGTCGCGCGCGTGTTGGGTACCGATCCGGAGCGGATCCCGGTCGCCGCGCTGATGGAGACCTGGCGCCGCGCCGCAGGCGCCACGCGGGGCGCTGCGCTCGAGGTGGTGGCGAAGCGGGGTCGCGCGGTGAACCTGCTCGGGGGCTTCCACCACGCAGAGCCCGACCGCGGCGGCGGGTTCTGCGCCATCAACGACGTGGCGGTGGCCGTCGCGTGCTTGCGGGCAGAGGGCTTCGACGGACCCGTGGTCGTGCTCGACCTCGATGCCCATCCCCCGGACGGGATCGTCGCCTGCCTGGGGTCCGATCCTCGCGTCACCGTGGCGTCCATCTCCACGGCGTCGCACTGGACGGTGCCGCCTGCGGAGCGCGCCCGGGTGCTCGACGTCCGCCTCCCCGCGGGGACCGGCGACCTCGGCTACCACGCGGTTCTCCACGACCTCCTCCGGCAGGTCAAGGCCGAGGGGGTGGTGTTCTACCTCGCCGGGGCCGACCCGCTCCGTGGAGACCGCCTCGGTGGCCTCGACACGACGGTCGACGGTCTCGCCACCCGCGACGAGCGGGTGTTCGACTGGCTGGACGACACTCCGGTGGTCGCGTTGCCGGCGGGTGGGTACAGCTCCGACGCGTGGCGGGTGGTGGCGCACACCCTGGCGGCGGCGGCTGGCGTCTCCACCCGCGTCGATCCGGAGTTCGATCCGCTCCGCCACCGGACCCGCGCCGTCGCGAGCACGCTGAACCCCGCCCAGTTGGGCGGTCACGACGACGACGTCCTCATCACCGAGGAGGAGCTGCTCGGAGGCATGCGGACCGCCACCGCGTCGGAGCCGCGCTTCCTGGGGTACTACACCCGCCATGGCCTCGAACACGCGCTGACGGCGTACCAGTACCTCCCCACGCTCGAGCGGATGGGGTTCCGGAGCCTGGAGGTGGACATCCAGTCCGGCGGGCTCGGCCCGGACCGGATGGTCGTCAGCGCCCTCGTCGACGGCGCTCGGGCCACCCTGATCGACCTCGCCGCCTCGATCCGCCCGATCGGCGCCTACCGGACGCTGTTCGCGGAGTGGCTCGAGCTGCGCGACCCCCGGGTGTCGTTCTCCCCCGACAAGCCGCGGCTGCCCGGCCAGAAGCTGCCCGGCCTCGGGCTCGCCGAGGAGACGATGCAGCTCCTGGTCGCTGCCGCAGACCGGCTCGGCCTGGCGGGTGTCTCGTTCATTCCTGCGCACTACCACGTCGCCTGGATCTCGCGTGACCGGTTCACCGTGTGGGATCCGATCGCCCGTGGCCGGTTCGAGGCGCTCGCGATCCACACGGCCCGCCAGCCCCTGAGCGTCGTGTCCGAGCGTCTCGGCACCACCGGTTGGCCCACGGAGGACGGGGAGTCGATCCGGTGGGTGCCCGTCGAGATGGTGACCCCGCTGGACCCTGCGCTCGCAGCGGAGCTCGTCGCCGGGGAGCCCGCAGCCAGCGCCGCCCGCGAGGCGCTCCTCGACCAGCTGGCGTAGCGGCCTACGGCGCCGTGTCTTCCCAGTGTGGGTAGTCCGAGCGGAGCTTCCAGAGCTGCCAGTGCGCCTCGAGCCAGGTGATGAGCGCCGGCGTGAGCGACAGGTCGCGGGACTCGTCCGCGCCAGAGAGATCGAAGTCGGCGACGGTCCCGTCCGGCGCGGTGAGCGTCAGCTTCCGGGGGAGGCCCTGGACCGTGAAGTCGGCTGCTTTCCCGGTGTAGTGGTTGGAGGTGCGGGCCCCGGACTCCGTGGCGTAGACCACTCCGTAGACGTCGGCCATGCGGCGCGCGGCCTCGCGCGTGGCGTCGGGACCCTCGGGAGAAGACCAGCGGATGGGCACCTTCCCCCACGCGGTGTTCGCAGCCTCCAGGCGCGCCAGCACCTGCGGCTGGTCTTCGAGCGAGGCGCGCTTGAGCTCGAACGCGCCCCACATGAGGTACCCACGCTCGGGGTAGCGGAGGAACGCCCCGAACGAGACCTCGCAGCCCTGCGACTCGAGCTGGCGCGCGAGCTCCCGGATGCGACGCGCGTAGTCCGGCTTCTTCTCGGCCAGCGCGGCGAACATCTCCTCCGGCACGTCCGACGGACGGTAGCGCATGGTCCAGTTGGGCCCCAGCAGCTCTCCGTCCACCGCCGCCGGGAAGGTGGTCTGGGGCGGCGGATCGTCCACCGCGAGCACCCGGATCTTGACCGGGTACGCCTTCACGACGCCCTGCTTGAACACCTCGTCGGGGTGGACCAGCACCCCCGCGTCCCGCGCGCGCGACTGCGTGATCACCAGCCGCTCGCCCCGCCGCTCCGGGGCCGCCAGCACGTCGTCGATCAGGTACAGCAGATCGAGGGGATCCACCGGCCGGCGCAACACCTCCCGCACCGCCCGGGTGAACGGCTCGCTCGCCGGAGTGGCGGCCAGCGCGGTGAGGGTCGCCCCGTCGATCGGTCGATCCGCGACCAGGATCGACCACGCGCCGAGCTGCTCCCCCGCCAGCCGGTACGAAGTGCGCAGGTCGGCGCCAGGGGCGGGCAGGACGTCGAACACCCGATCGACCGGCAGCGGCGGCGCAACCGCCGGCTCGGTCGCGAAGACAGCTGCGCAGGCGAGCCACCACATGCCCGACGGTACCACGGCGTTCGTCTCCTCTCTTCCACCGGACCCCCCACCTCGTGTAGACCATCCCGGTGAGCGAACCCACTCCACCACCCAACCCTCTCCTGTCGGCGCTCCGCGACGACTCCCCCTCCGTCGTGGCCGGGGCCCTGCGCAAGGTGCGGTTCCGCGACATCAAGGACCCGGACGTCCTGGCGGCGGTGCTGCGATCCTGCGCCGACGAACGCCAGGTGCCGGGCGCCACCGTCGAGGCAGCAGACCCCTTCGCCGCGTTCTTCTCGACCCCGGAGGGGGGAGCCGTGCCGGGTGGGGCCGGACGCGCGGGCGCAACCCTGGCGGTGATCGCGGCAGAGCGCCTCGAGAAGGCGGGCCTGCCCGAGACCACGGAGTCGGCGGCCCAGCTGGCGGCGGTGCTCGACGCCCTCCCCACGGCGGGGGCCCTCGGTCCGGTGGCTGCGAGGCTCCTCGCCGAGACCCGATGGCCGGACGCGACGGAGGCCGTGCGCCACATCGTCCCGGCGCTGTGCCGGCACGACGTGCCCCTGTTCCAGGTGCTCGTCAAGCTCCCGTCGACCGTGCTCGACACGGTGTGCGCGCTGGCTGCTTCCCCGTTCCGGCCCCGCCTGTTCCAGGAGCTGATGAACCACTCACCGAGCCAGGACACTGCGGTCGCCGCGGTCGTCGCTGCGGTCGGCGCGGGGACGGCCGGCCTCGACGAGGTGCGAGCCGTCACCCTCGTCTCCACCCTCGTGGCGTGGAACCGCAAGGAGGCCGCCGAGGTGGCGGCGCTGCTCGAGCCCTCGTGGCCGCTCCTCCTGGCCTGGCGCGCGCTCGACGACGCATCGCAACGACCCGCCCTCCGGGAGCGCCTCGAGCGGGGCGAGCTCGGTGACCCCGGGCGGTTCTGGCCGCGCGTGGCCGAGGTGTTGCGCCACCGGGAGACCCTCCCGGGCTACCCCGTCGCGACGTTCCTGAGGCTCACGGCCGAGGATCCGGGCGTGGTCGCCGCTGTCGGCGTGGACGACGAGGTGGCGGCGGTGCTGCACACGTGGGTGGCCGACCTCTCCGAGGAAGGGTCGCCCGAGCGGGTCGATCGCGCGTGGGGGGCAGCCGTGCTCCTGCTCGGTGCGGAGCGCCTCGACGCCTCGCGGGTACACCTCGAGCGCGCCCTGCAGGGCGGAGACCCCGCGCGGTGGCCGGCCTTCGACGCGCCCGTCCTCACGGCGCTGGCCCGCGCGGTGCCACCGCTGTCTGGGCTGGTGGACCTCCTGGCGACGGGGGTCGGCAGCGACCCCGCAGTGACGTCCGCGGTGGTCGAGGCGCTGGCCCACCTCGACGACGGCGCCGTGGCCCGGGTGGTCGACCGAGTCCTCGGGCTGGCGGAATCCGCGCCGCGGGTGGTCGAGCGCCTGTCGCCGAAGGTCGTGCGGGAGGCCGCATCCGGGGTCGACGTCGACGCCCTCGAGCCGCTGATCGGGCGGTGCCACGCGCACACCCGCGACCGGTTCGAGCGTGCTCGAGCGGTGTTGCGCGCAGGATGAACGAGCGGAGCCCGCGGGTTCCGCACCAGGGGGGTGTTCACGTGTGGTTGTTCTTCTGGTCGCTGGCCCTGGCCCAGCAGCCCGCGCCTGCCCCGAGCGGCATCGTGATCAACAAGGTCGCCGACATCTACCCGGTGCTGCCCCCCGCCGGCGCGAAGAGCTGGGACCCGAAGCCCTTGATCGACGCGATCAAGGCATCGCCCACGCAGTTCACGCCGAAAGACGTGTACGAGCTCATCGACCGCAAGGTCCGGACCGACGTCATCCAGCCCGTCGCCGCGAAGGCTGGCCTGTTCTACGACTCGAACTCCATGCTCGCGATCTCCGATCAGCAGGTGAAGGCGCGGGCCACGGCCATGAAGCAGACCCTCACGTACGACAACACGTCGTTCGTGCAGCTGTTCGAGTTCTTCAGCGACATCAAGAACGAGCTCGCGGCCGCCGAGGCCCGGGTGGGGCCGCTCCAGGCGCAGCAGGGCAACGAGACCCAGAGCATCTTCGAGCGCCGCGCGCGGAGCCACCAGGAGCAGGTGGTGAAGGCGAAGGGTCCCCCCGAGGGCCGCATCCAGAACGCCTCCTTCGTGGTCACCCTCACCGCCTCGGTGTCCGACCGTGACGGGTGCAGCCGCGCCGTGGCCGTCTGGGACGGCGCTGCGGTGTCGTTCGACCTCTTCCGGTTGGGGATGGGCACCACCAAGTCGTCGAGCGCGATCGTGCAGCTCACCAACTCTCCGACCGTCGAGAAGGCGCAGTTCACGCTCGACAGTCCCCGCCGCTTCGAGATCCTGGGCCGCTGCGGGACCACCGGGAAGCAGGGGCGGATCACGATGTCACGCTCGGTCGACGGCGTGTGGACGGGCACCGCCTCGCTCTAGCTTCGGGGGCGGGGTAGTCTTCGCGTTCGGAGGGACGATGCCCCGCCACCTGCTGTTGCTGTTGGCGCTCGGCGCAGCGGCGTGCGCCAAGAAGCGTGAGCCAGCGCCCACCGAGATGACCGAGCTCGTGTTGTTCCTGTTCGCGAACTGGGAGGACGCCGAGGTCCTGCCGGAAGCGGTCGACAACATGGGTGACTGGGTGGTCGACAACTTCGCCTCGGACGACGCCGAGAAGGGCTTCCAGCTCGAATCCATCCCCGACGACGTGGCAGACGCCGTGCCCCACCCGAACGTCCCGAACGAGACCATCGGCGTGGTGGGGGCCGAGTCGAGCGCGTTCGGGCTCGCGGAGCACGCCACGCACATCCCCCTCGCCGATCAGCTCTGGTCGAACCCGTCGCTGTACGAGCGGTACGATCGCACCCTGCTCGAGGGCTCTGCCGCGGGCTTCGAGGACGCCGCTGTCTTGCTGCGCACCTCGAGCGCCGTCACCACCAGCACCTTCGGGGTCACCATCCCGTACGTCCTGTTCAAGGACTACCGCTGGGTGACCGGAGAGCGGCACGAGGGCATCGTCGCTCGGAGCTGGATCGCCGAACGCTCGTGCGGAGACGGCGGCAACAACTGCGTCGAGCACACGTACTCGGTCGACATGTGGTTCGCCGACGGCGACGACGCCTCGCTCCGCGCCACGGCCAGCTGGTCGCAGCTCGTCACCGTCCTGCCCCTCGGGGAGGACACGCAGGTCGCGACGCTGGCGAGCGGCATCCAGAGCGTCTTCGAGTACACGGACAAGTTCCTGGGGGGAGAGGATTGATCCAGGTCCGATCGACCTCGGTACGCGGGGGGTCCAGGGGGAAGCGCCCCCTGGCGGGGTCCAGGGGGAAGCGCCCCCTGGCAGGGGATTCGGGGGACTGGTCCCCCGAGGGGGTGTCGGGGGCGGCGCCCCTGACCCACACGACAGACACGAAATTTGAGCTTCGCTCGTGCGAAGCGCGAGCGAGGATCAAATGAACAGCCGGAGCCAGCGCGTCGAGCGGGAGCTCCTGCGCGACGGCCTCGAAGACCTCGGGACGATCACGTCGGGGGGAACCCTGGTGGTGGGTGACCCCGCCGAGCTGTTGGCGCCCCCAGGCTCCCAACGCTGGCACGGAGCCGCCGTGAAGCCGGGCCGCTGGCGCATGTTCGGCCGCCCCACCGCGGACGCGCTCGCGTTCTCGGAGCTGGTCCTCGTCCACGAAGACGCGGTGGCGTCGTTCTGGGACCTCTACGACGACGCCGCCCCCGCTGCGGCGTTCCTGTTGCCCACCGCCCGGGTCCTGGTGGTCGACGGGGTGCGCCGGACCGACGCCGCACTGCTGCAGTCCGCCGCCGAACCCGACGACCTCCCGTGGGTCCTCGACGACGGGGTGGTGCTCGCGGGTCTCGAACAACACCCCGCGCACGTCTGGCTGCCGAAGGGCCCGGTGACGCTGCTGGTCACCATCGCCCTCGACGCCGCGCCCTCGCACCGGGTGCCTACCCAGCCCTACACGTCGTCCGACCGGCCCGACGAGGAAGCGGACTGAACCCGGTCCCCGGCCCTCCGCCGGACGACGGCGCGCGGAAGCGGTTCGAGCTCGCGTGGCTCCTCCTGGTGGCCGCAGCGATCGCCGCAGCCATCGCGCCGTGGTGGTCCATGCTCCACGTGCTGCCGTGGGGGGCCGACGCCACCAACTGGGTGGCGCGCGCGAACCCCAGCGGAGACTGGGTCCACTGGGTGTTCGACCGGAAGCACTTCGTCGGGTACCGGCCCGTGACCGCGTTGACGTACCTGCTGAACAACGTGGTCACCGGGTACGAGGCCTG
Organism: Myxococcota bacterium; assembly: GCA_044356535.1. Taxonomy (GTDB): domain Bacteria; phylum Myxococcota_A; class UBA796; order UBA796; genus JACKER01. The sequence goes on along the minus strand of JBIKWC010000161.1, from coordinate 7,558 downwards.
GGGCTATCGCTCGACGGACCTCGCGCTGCACGGGGTGAGCCTCGCCCTGGTGCTGGCGCTGCACCGCCGGTGGTTCGGGCGCGAGCTCGCGGGCGCCGCGGTCACGGCGCTGGTGGTCCTGGGGCACCCCGTGTTGGCCGAGGTCGTGCCGCACACGGCCCGGCGGTCGTACCTGCTGGCGACGGACTTCGGCCTGCTCGGCTTGCTCCTGCACGACCGGGCGCTGGCGGCGCCAACCAGCCGGAACGCGGCGCCGTGGTCGGTCACCGCCGGCCTGAGCCTGCTCCTCGCCATCCTCTCCAACGAGATCGCCTACGCCCTGCTCCCCCTGGTCGCGATCCAGACGGTCCTGCAGCGGTGGCGCAGCGCGCTGCTGGTTCTCCCCACCGTCGCCGCCGGGGGGCTCGGGGTGTTCCTGCGCTGGCGGGTGCTGGAGTCGGTCGGTGGTGGCTACCAGCGCCGCTACTTCGCCCTCCAGAACGCGACAGGGACCGGCTGGCTCGAGCTGCCCGACTGGCAGCCGAGGCGCATCGCGACCGCGGCGGTTCGCTACCTGTTCACGCCGTTCGGGGCCGACGGGAGCGGGCCCGTCCTGCCCGAAGGCGAAGGCCGCGACCTCGTCGTGGTCGTGGGGGTGGCGTGGGTCCTCGCGGTCGGGCTCGCCCTCCCGGCCCGCCGCTGGTCGGATCCGTCGTCCCGCACCCGGCTGGCGCTCGTCGCCTGGCTCGCAGGCAGCCTCGCCATCGTGGTGTTGTCCCAGACCTGGTTCTGGCGGCAGGCCCACGCGCCCCTGTTCCCCCTCGCGCTGCTCGCCGGCGCTGCGGTGACCGAAGCCGTCCGGTCCCGCACGGCGGTGACCCTGCTCGCCGGTGGCGGCGCCCTGGCCGTCCTGGGGCTCGCGCTGCCCTACGGGCCCCTCCTGGGCGCCGACCTGCACGAACACGTGGGGGACCGGCGCGGCACCCGCCTGGTGGAGCGCGTGGAGGCTGCGGGCATCGAGGGCCCTGCCACGGTGTGGCTGGCGGTCGGAGAACACGCCCACGCCACCCAGATCGCCCGGGTCTGGCTCGACTTGCGGGGCGCCCGCCACGGGTTGCACCACCGCGTGTTCGCCAACCTCACCACGAGCGGCGACCCCGAACGCGCGCGCCTGCGGCTCACCCAGGACGGCGACACCCGGCTGCTCCGGCTGGGGCGGTCCATGGACGTCCGCCACACCGGCGCCGACGCGCTGATCGGAGAGGGGAAGGTCCGCATCGACGGGTTGTGGCGGCCGCCGGGGCCCAACCAGCGGCGCTCCTGGCTCGTGGTCTCTGACCGGGACGGCGTACAGGCCCTGGAGCTGTTCCGGCCGGCCGACGGCGTCCTCGTGCGCGACGGCCCGGACGAACCCCTCCCGGAGTGAGGTGCACGTCAGGGCGAGGCGGGCCAACCACCCTTCCGGGGGTCGGCGCCCCCTTCCAGTGCATCGCCGGCCCGCACGATCACCTGGACCGCGCTGAAGGCGTCCTGCACCACCACCTCGTGCCCTCGGGCGCGCAGCCCCCGCAGCACGTCCTCCGGGATGCCGGGCTCCACCGAGAGGGTCGCCGGGAGCCACTGGTGGTGGATGCGCGGCGCGGCCACCGCCTCCTGGGGGTCCAGGCCGAACACCAGGACGTTCAGCACGACCTGGAGCGTGGCGCTGATGATCGTGGGACCACCCGAGGCGCCCACCACCATCACGACGCGGCCTTCGGCGTCGGACACGATCGTCGGGGTCATGGAGGAGAGCGGGCGCTTTCCGGGCGCGATGGTGTTCGCCTCGCTGCCGACGAGCCCGTAGGCGTTCGGGGTGCCCGGAGACACCGAGAAGTCGTCCATCTCGTCGTTCAGGATCACGCCCATCCCGTCCACCACCACGCCCGACCCGAACGCGTTGTTGATGGTGGTCGTGAGGGCGACGGCGCCACCGTCTGCGTCCATCACGGAGATGTGCTGCGTGCCGGCGTCGTTCGGGGGAGCGATCCGCGCCCCGTAGTGCTCGGTGGGGAAGGTCCGACCGGGCCACACGCTCCGCCGGATCTCGTCGCGGCGGCCCTCGGACAGGAGGCGCTCCACGGGGACGGCCACGAACCCGGGGTCTCCGAGGTGGTGGGCGCGGTCGGCGTAGACGTGCTGGAAGGTCTCGGCCAGCAGGTGCAGCGTGTCGGCGCTGTTGTGGCCGAGCGCGGCGAGGTCGTATCCGTCGAGCACCTGGAGGGCCTGGAGGAGCGCGACGCCACCCGACGACGGAGGCGCCATGGTCACGATCGTGTAGCCGTGGAAGGTGCCGACGAGCGGAGCGCGATCGACGGGGCGGTACCCGGCGAGGTCCTGTGCGGTCACCGCCCCGCCCGTCGCGGCCGTGATGGCGGCTGCGCCCCGGGCCTCGGCGAACACCTCCCCTCCGGTGCGTGCCCAGCGCCGCAGCGTGGCACCGAGGTCGGCGCGCACCAGGCGCTCCCGCCGGCCCGCCGGGTGTCCCATCACCGACAGGAGCCGCGTGACCTCGGCGTACTTCGTGCGGCCGATCGACGCGGCGAGGTGTGCGCCGACCTCGAACCCGTCCTCCGCCTGCGCCACCGCGGGTGCAGCCACCTGCGCGAGCGACAACCGCCCGAACCGCTTCACGAGCTCGGCGAGCCCCCGAGGCTCACCCGGCACCGCGACGGCGCGACCGCCATCCTGCGCGCCAGTCGCGTCTGCGACCCCGTCCTTCACGAACATGTCGCGGGAGGCGGTCCTGGGCGCGACCTCGCGGAAGTCCACGGAGAGATCGGGGCGGCCGGGCAGGTGCACCACGGCGAATCCTCCACCCCCCAGTCCCGACCCCGAGGGCTGGACCACACCGGCGGACAGGGCGGCAGCGACCGCCGCGTCCACCGCGTTCCCACCCTGGCCGAGGACGTCCGCCCCGGCCCTCGACGCCAGCGGGTGGTCGGCCGCCACGAGGGCAGCCCCCCGTTCGGGCGCTGGCGCGACCGCCAGCAACAAGGTGAGGGTCGCCACCGCACCCACCATCCCCCATCGACGTGTCACCGCGCCTCCGCCAGCTCCCATACTCCGCGGAGGTCCCGTCAACACGAAAAGCGAGGCTTCGTCGTCCACACGGGGAGGCGGTCGGGGGGGGCTGCAGGACCCGGGCCGCGCTTCGGGGTACGGAGGAGGTGGTAGAATGCGCACTTCGTTGGAGGATGAGGTGGAGCACTCCTGGGGCTATGGAACCGAACAGCGGCTCCGCGACGACAATCAGGACTGCCACGGGGTGTTCGAGCTCGCGGAGTACACGCTCGGCATCGTGTGCGACGGGATGGGTGGTCACGTGGGTGGCGCGCAGGCCTCGAGCCTCGCGGTCCGCACCGTGTACGACACCCTGCGGACGCTGTCGACCCTCCCGCCCGCCGAGGCGTTGAGCGAGGCGATCCAGAAGGCGAACCTGGCGATCTACGAAGCGGCCCGCCGGAACCACCGCCTCACGGGCATGGGAACGACCGTCGTGGCGGCGATCATCCAACGCGACGTCGCGGTGGTGGGGCACGTCGGGGATTCGCGCGCGTACCTGCTACGCCAGGGGCAGGTGCAGCTCCTCACCCGCGACCACACGATGGTGAACCTGTTCGTCGACGCGGAGCTCCTCTCCCCCGAAGACGCCGCGACCCACCCGGAGGCGCACGTCCTGTCACGGTCGCTCGGCGTCGAGCGGCAGGTGGACGTCGAGATCTCGGAGCCGTTCCAGCTCGAGCCGGGCGACGTGATCTTCCTGTGCTCCGACGGCGTCCACGGCGTGGTCACGGACTGGGAGCTCGCCAACGTCGACTGGCGCGCCCCACACGCCGGCGTGCAGCAGATCCTGCACATCGTGGACACCCGCGACGGCGACGACAACGCGAGCGCGGTCGCGCTCCTGCTCGGAACCACGGTCGAAGAGGTCCCCGAGACCCCGGTCCCCGAGTTCCGCGCGCTCGACCAGTCCGGACAGCTCGCTCCGCAGGGCGCCACCGTGGTGCCGATCGACGAACAGGAGGCAACGGAGCAGGGCGACGACCAGGTCGGCACGCCCCGCGGCGCTGGGTACGTGGTCTACGAAGACCACCCCATCATCGAGAAGGAAGAGCCGATCGTCGTCGCGCCACCGCCCGGGTCGCTGGCCCCTGCGCAAGCGCAGACCTCGCCCAACGCCCCGCAGCAGGTGCAGGCGCTGCCCGCGAATGTGGAGACCGCACCGGCCGCCCCCCCCGGGAAGCCCGTGTCCGCCGTGCCCAAGGTGGCGGTGACCCAACGTCGGCGGTTCGCCTCGCTCGTGCCGGTAGCGCTCGCTACCGCAGCCCTCCTGGTCGCTGCGGCCGTCGTCGTCGTCCTGGTGTTGCCGGAAGACGGCGGCGCCGAGACCATCGACGGCGGTCCGGACGTGCTCACGCCGCTCAACCCCGTGCAGCCCGGAAAGGCGAAGCCCGCGCTGCCCACACCGAACGTGGTCGCGAGCACCGAGCCATCGGGCTCGACCTGCCCCCCGGACGGCATGTTGTTCGCGCCGAAGCTGCCCCCGCCGCCCCGCCGCCTCCCGTGGCGTCCGGCCGAGTGCACGCAGCCACCTCCCGGTGGACCAGAGCAGTTCCGCGCCGTGGAAGCCGGGCGTCGGCACGACTGCCGCGAGTCGCTCCAGGCCGTGCAGGGCGGCATGAAGAAGAGCATCGACCACTGCCGCCTGTTCCAGACCGCGTGGTTGTGCTTCGACGAGTCCCACCAGCGCGAGCTCGAGTCCGCCCGGTCGAAGACGTTCGCCGACGCGAAGTACCAGCTGCCGCACTTCGAGGGGACCCCGGAGCAGGTGAGCGAGTCCCTCACCGAAGAGCAGAAGCGCCTGCCCACGTGGTTCCGCCCCGCGGCGGACGGGATCGAGTTCCGCATGCAGACCTGGAACGAAGACACGCAGATGGCGCACTACGTCACCGACCTCCTGGGTGAGCCGAAGGTCGCCGACGTGTTCGCGAAGGACTTGCACCTCGAAGCCGTGATGGCGGCCGGAATGGCCTGTCAGCCGGATTCGGAGCGCACGCCTGCGATGGTCGACGCGTGGGCGCGGCGCGTCTTCGTCGTCACCAAGGCCCTCGAGCGCGATCGGACGGGTCGGCTGATGAACCAGCACCGGCCGGAGCTCATCCCCGTGATCCGCGACCTGCTGAAGACCGCGATCACGCCCCAGCCCGACGCCGATGGGAAGCTGCGCACCATCCCGGACGCCGTCACCGAGGCCTACGAGGTCGGGATGGGCACGCGGCCAGAGCCCACCGGCAAACCCGCCCCGAAGCCCGTGGGAGAGCAGGTGGTCAAGGAGCCCGAGATCCCAGAAGACGATGGAGGGATCCGCGTGAACAACTGAGGGACCCGGTGGGCAGGCCGGCGAATCGGCAGGTCTCACGGTCACGATGAGTCACCTTCCGGCTGGCCGCCGGGCCGTTCGGGTACTGTCCGAGCGGGGTGTAAGGAACTCCAGGCCTCGACCGTTGTCCCACCGTCGCACCCCTGGTTCCCGCTCGGAGGCTCCCCATGCAGCGCTGGCACGTCACTCTCGGTCTCTCCGTCACCGCCGTCGTCGGGTTGTTGCTCGCCCCCAGGTTGTTGGGCATGGGCGGGGCTCCCGTCGCCGCCCCGACCCCGGCGCCGCTCCCCGAGCAGGACGTCATCGCCACTCCGCCCCCGGCCACGCCAGACGGCCTGCCGTTGGGTCACCTGCGGGTCGCGGCCAGCCTCGATCGCACGGCGGTGCTCGCGGGCGGAGACAACGAGCGGTTCCTGACGATCACGGTGTCTGCGCCTGCTGCCCTGGGCGACGGCGATCGTCGGCCGGTCGATCTGTCGGTGGTGATGGACGTGTCGGGCTCCATGGCTGCCCGCGGGAAGATGGAGGAGGCGCGGCGCTCCGCCAAGGCGCTGGCCACGCAGATGGGCCCCGCGGACACCTTCTCGCTGGTCGTGTTCAACGACGATGCCACGACCGTGATCCCGGCCCGGCGGATGGACGATCCGCGCGCGGTGGCCAACGCCATCGACCGGATCTACGAAGGCGGCGGCACCAACCTGTACGCGGGGATGGATCGGGGCGCGGAGCAGGTCCGCAGGTCACGGACCGACGGCGCAGTGTCCCGCATGGTGGTGTTGTCCGACGGCAACGCGAACATCGGCATCACGGACCCGGGCGCGCTGTCGCGGTTCGCCGCCGACCTCGCAGCAGACGGCATCACCGTCTCCACGGTCGGCATGGGGCTCGACTACAACGAGGACCTCCTGGCGCACCTGGCCGACCTGGGTGGCGGCAGCTACCACTTCGTGGCGCCGGGCACGTCGATGGAGCACGTGTTCCAGCAGGAGCTCGTGAACACCTCGACGGTGGTGGGCCAGGGCACGGTGGTCCATGTCGAGCTGCCGCCCGAGGTGTCCCCCGTCGAGCTGATCGGGTGGGAAGGCACGCGCAACGGGAACGGCTGGGACGTGTTCGTCGGCGACGTGTACGCCGGTGGCACGAAGAAGGTCGTCGCCCGGGTCCGCGTCCGCCCGACCTCCGGGCAGGGCGAGCTGGCGGTCGCCGCGGTCGACGCGCGCTACCACGACATCCCCGACGGCCGCGATGCCCACACGCCGGGCGCCACGACGGCGCGCGTCACCACCGACGCCGCCGCGGTGAAGGCGTCGACGGACCAGGCCTCCGGGTTCGCCGCGAACCGAGCCCTCGGGTCGTGGTACCTCGACCAGTCCACCCGCGCGTGGGAGCGTGGGAACAACGCCGAGGCCCAGTCGCTCGCAGAGCAGGCGACCGCGACGCTCCGCCAGGCGGCCGCCGACTTCGACGCCCCGGGCCTCCTCGAGGACGCCGCCATCATCGAGGCGTCCACCCTCCCGATGGCCACGGTCCCCGCCTCCTCCGAGGCCGGCCGGGTGCAGTCGAAGAAGAACAAGGAGCTGTACCGTGACCTCTCCCACTGACGGACCCGAACCCGACGCTCCGGTGCGGGTGGTCGAACGTCCGGCACTGGACCGGGAGCTCGACCTCGGCGCTCCCGTCGTGGTGCGGGCGTCCCCCGGCGTCCTGACGACCCGCGGGGGTTGGTCGTCGGAGGTGCAGAGCTCCTCGGCCCTCGAGGCCGTGCCGGCGCTGGTGGCCGCCTGGGTCCTGGGGAGCGGGGTCATGGCCGCCGTGCTGGCCCTGTCGGGCATCTGGAGCCGGGATCCGGAGGCCGCGTTGGCCCTCTCGCTGGGTGCCGGGGTGGCGGTGGTGGCGCCTCGCAAGCTGTGGGCTGCGCCGCTCGTCGTCGCGGGCACCGGGCTCGCGGGCATGGTGCTGAGCGGCATGGACTGGCCCGCCATCGTCGGGGCCGGAGCCGCAGCAGGCCTCGCGGCCGCGCTCCTCTTCCCCTTCCGCGTCGACTGGCTCGACGTGGCCCACGGGGCGCTCGGCGGGCTCGCCGGGGCCTCCATCGGGTTGTGGGCCGCCACCCACCTCGTGCCCGCGTCGCTCCCGGTCACCCTTCAGGCGACCCTC
>JBIKWC010000160.1:0-16158 GCA_044356535.1 Myxococcota bacterium | reverse complement strand
CAGCCTCCTCTGCGCGGCCCATCCACAACAGGACCTCGCGATCCGCGAGCCCGAACAGCGACTGCCGCTGGTACACGAGCGACCGCGCCGGATCCCCGCGGACGACCCGCGCCTCGGAGATCGGGAACACGAACCGGGGGTAGTCGGAGAAGTCCGACAACATCGTGACGAGCGCGGCCGCGTCGACGTCGGGCCACGTACACTCGGCGCGCATCGAGGCGCCTTCGGGGTGGGACTCCGGGCGCATGGACACCACGCAGCCGTCCCCCTCGCGCACGACCTCGAAGTCCGACGCCCCGGCGTACGCCGTGAACCACCAGAGCGCGAGGCCCGTCATTCGCACCGCGAGAACGAGAGCGTGGCCGAACGGCACAACTCCTGGGCGACCCCGGTGTCGGTCCCCGCTGCCCGGGCGTAGTCCAGCCAATCCACCGCCGCCTGCTCGGCGCGCCGCCGGCGGCCCTCCGAATCGGCAGCGTCACCCGCGAGGAACGCGAGGTCCTCGAGCCGCCAGTCGGTGGTGGCCGCCAGCGCGCGCACCGCGAGCATCCGGTCGGTGAGCGCGACGAACGCGTCCCCTTCGAGGCCACGCCCCCGGTACAGGGCCTCCGTGGCCCACGCGAACGCGGCGCCGGTGTGCTCGGGCCCCCGCGACAACAGGCTCACGGCCATCGACCCTGCCGCGGTCGCGTCGCCGTCCGCGAGGGTGTGGACGAAGGCGGGGGTGATCGCGAGCTCGCGGTCGCGCTCGACCCAGGCGAGGTCGGCGGACAGGGTCTCCACGTCGGCCTCCGCCCAGCCGCGCCGTCCGCGCACGACGCCGCCGATCGGGAACAGCGTGACCACCACCTTGTTGTGATGCCCGCTGACTTCGTACCGGATGCGCAGCGGGACGTACCCGGGCGCCCGGACGTCGAGCTCGATCTCGTTGCCCGGCGTGAAGACGACGGTGCGATCGTCGAGGTACAGCCCCTCGGCCCGCCACCGACCGCTCCGCGGGTTCACGCGGTGGGCGACCTTCTCGTCCCGGTCGCGCAGCGTCGCGGAGGGGATCGTCCGGCCCCACGGGTCCTGGACCTGGAAGACCACCACCTCGCCGTTGCCCTCGACCGGGGTGAGATCGAACGGGGTGCCCATCGGCCCTCCTCCGCCCTCCTATCGTGAACGGAGGGGAGGCGACCCTGGTGTATGCTCGACGGCCGGAGCGCCCGTGCTGCTGCTGATCCTCGCCGCCTGCAGTTACCTGCCCCACGTTCCCGGGTGCAACGACCCCAAGCCCACGGGGCCGGTGTCGATCACGCCGCCCAAGCCGAAGATCGAGATCGGCGGCCCCGGGAGCACCACCCCCGCCCAGCCCCTCGACCCCACCGCGCCGGTGGTGGCGATGGAGAAGGACAACTGCGCCGACCTGCAGGACGGCGGACCCGTGCAGGGCCCCGACTGCGTCACCCAGGTGGTGAAGTGCAACACCGTGGTGTACGGGCACACCTTCGGGGGGACCGACCGCTTCGACAGCCGGTTCTACGAGGCGCACATGTGTACGCCGCGCACCACCAACCACGACAGCGGCGACGAGCGCGTGTACCTGCTCGAGATGCCCGCCGGCGACCACCGGGTCAAGGCCTGGCTCGACACGCCGTGCGCCGATCTCGACCTGACCATCATGACCGTCCCCGACGCCACCACCTGCCCCACCACCAAGGACGGGCTGCTCAAGATCTGCGACATGTGGCCCATGCCCGGCACGCAGCGGGAACACGTGGAGATCGCGACCCAGGGCAAGACGAACCTGATGTTCGTGGTCGAGGGCAAGAACAAGGACGAAGGCGCCTTCGCCCTGACCGTGCAGTGCTCGGAGGGGCTGTATTGACGACCATTCTGGCGGGCGGTGGAGGGTGGGTCTCCGCCGCGTTGTTCGAGCGGATGGTGACGCTGCGGCGCGACCTCCACCAGCACCCCGAGCTCTCGTTCGACGAACACGCCACGATGGCGCGGATCTCGAAGGAGCTCACGTCGCTCGGCATCGAGCACCGCACCGGCGTCGGTGGCACCGGCATCGTCGCGGACCTCCCCGGCCTCGCCCCCGGGCCCCGCGTCGCGCTCCGGGCCGACCTCGACGCGCTGCCCATCCAGGAGGAGACGGGGCTGCCGTTCGCGTCGCGCGTGCGGGGCGTGATGCACGCCTGCGGGCACGACGGGCACGCGAGCTCGCTCCTCGGGGCGGCGGCGCTGTTGGCGGCCGATCCACCCCCACACCCCGTGCGCCTCGTGTGGCAACCGGGCGAGGAGCAAGGCAACGGCGCGCTGCGCATGATCGAGGCGGGGGTGCTCGAGGACGTGGCGATGATCTTCGGGGGCCACCTCGATCGCGGGTACCCACCCGGCACGCTCGTGGTCACCGACGGCCCGGTGAACGCGTCGACCGACACCTTCGTGCTCGAGGTGCTGGGGCGGCAGGGCCACGGCGCCCGACCCCACGAGACCATCGACGCCATCGTCGTGGCCTCGCTCGTCGTCACGGCGCTGCAGACCGTGGTGAGCCGCCACGTCGACCCCGCGCAGGCCGCCGTCGTCACCGTGGGTCGGTTCGACGCCGGCAGCGCGCCCAACGTCATCGCCGGGCGCGCGACCCTCGAGGGCACCATCCGCTCCCAGCACGTGGACGTGCGGCGGCGCCTCAAGGAGTCGGTCGAGCAGGTGGCGCGGTCCGTGGGCACGCTGCATGGAGCCGCCGTGTCGTTCACCATGCTCGACGGCACCCCGCCGCTCGTGAACCCGCCGGAGGCCACGGCGCTGGCCCGCGAGGCCGCCCAACACGTGGCGTCGGTCGAGAAGATGCGGTCGGTGAACATGGGCGGCGAGGACTTCGCCTGGTACCTCACCCAGGTCCCCGGCTGCTACATCCGCTTCGGGTGCCGCACCCCCGGCGAGAACGCGCCCGCGCACTCCGGCAAGTTCGACTTCCACGAGAGCGCGCTGGCGGTGGCTGCGGCCTGGTACGACCGGGTCGCGCGCCTCGCCGGCGAGCGCCTCGCCCGAACCTGAGGCGGCATCGACGCCAGGCGCAGGGATACGAGGCGCCATGCAGACGTACGACACGATCGTGGTGGGCTCGGGGTTCGGGGGCTCGGTGACCGCGCTGCGCCGCGCCGAGAAAGGCGACCGCGTGCTCGTGCTCGAGCAGGGGCGGCGGTTCGGGCCCCAGGACTTCCCGAAGTCGAACTGGGACCTCCGGCGGTACTTCTGGGCCCCCCAGGTGGGGTGCCGGGGCCCGTTCCGGATGTCGTTCTTCCGCCACGTGACCGTGTTGTCGGGCGTGGGCGTGGGCGGCGGAAGCCTCGTGTATGCCAACACGTTGCCGGTCCCGGGCGACGCGTTCTTCGAACACGGGTCCTGGCAGGGGCTCGTGGACTGGAAAGCCGAGCTCGCCCCGCACTACGTCACCGCGAAGACGATGCTGGGCGCGGCCCGCAACCCGTACCTCGGGCGCACCGACCACGTGCTCCGCGAGCTCGCCGCCGAAGACGGCCGCGAGGCCGACTGGTCCCCGACCGACGTCGCCGTGCACTTCGGCAAGCCGGGCGTGGAGGTCGAAGATCCCTACTTCGGGGGCAAGGGTCCCCGGCGCACGGGGTGTACGCGCTGCGGCGGCTGCATGCTCGGCTGCCAGGTGGGCGCCAAGAACACGCTCGACAAGAACTACCTGTACCTGGCCGAGCAGCTCGGCGCCGAGGTGCGCGCCGAGACCACCGTGGAGGCGGTGCGGCCCGACGGCGCCGGTGGCTACGTCGTCGAAGCCCGCCACGCCGGGGAGGGGCTGCGGTTCGCAGCGAAGCGGGTGGTGTTGTCCGGTGGGGTGCTGGGCACGGTCGACCTGCTGCTGCGCATGAAGGCCGATCCGCAGGGCCTGCCCGCCCTCTCCGACCACGTGGGCCGCATGGTGCGCACGAACTCGGAGTCGATCCTCGGGGTCACCGCCCGCAGCGACGCCGACTTCACCGACGGCATCGCGATCGGCAGCATCCTGCACACGGACGACCGCTCCCACCTCGAGCCCGTGCGCTACCCGGCGGGTTCCGGCCTGTACCGCCTGCTCATCCTCCCGCACGCGCCGGGGACGACGCTCCCCGCCCGCTTGTTGGCCAGCCTGCGCTACGGCCTGGCGCGCCCGCTGCGCATGTTGTCGGCGTTCACGGTCCGCGACTGGTCGAAGTCCACGGCGATCCTGCTCTACATGCGCGCCGCCGACGGCACCCTCGCCTTCCGCCGCACGGCGCTCGGCCTGGGCACGACGGTGGACGTGGGCGCGCCCCCCACCGCGTCGCTGCCCGAAGCCAGCGCGCTGGCCAACCGGTTCGCCGAGAAGCTCGACGGCACCGTGGTCAACCTGTTCACCGAGACCCTCGCCGACATCCCCACCACCGCGCACATCCTCGGGGGCGCGTGTATCGGGCGCACCGCCGCCGACGGCGTGATCGGGCCCGACCACCAGGTCCACGGGTACCCCGGCCTCTACGTGTGCGACGGCAGCGCGGTCTCCGCGAACCCGGGCGTGAACCCGAGCCTCACCATCACCGCGATGACGGAGCGCGCGATGGCGGCGCTGCCCTGAGCGCGCGCCGCTGGGTCCCTGGGATCGTGGCGCTGGCCAGCGCCCTGGCGTGTGGGTGGCCGTTCGCCCGCCACGACCTGGCGGTGGCCCGGATGCACCGCGCCGCGCGGGCGCTGGTGCCGGAGGTCGTCGCCTCCGAAGCAGCGTTCGGCTTGCTGTGGTGCTGCAGCAACCACTGCGACGCCCGCGTGTGGGTCGTCGTGGACGCCCCCGGCCCGGAGGCCCTGCGGGCGGCGCGTTCCCGGACGCCCACGCTCCCGGGCACGTTCTCGGGACCGGTGGACTGGTCGCTGCTGGTGGTCGCGCCCGACGGCCTGCGCGACGAGTCCGGGGGCCCACCCGTCCTCGATCCCCACGAGCAGTCCGCGCTGGAGGCCTTCCTCGCGGGCCTGCCACCCACGCCGTCCACGCCGTCCACGCGGTTCGTGGTCCACGCGGCCGACCAGTCGTACGACGGGCTCGACCTCGTGGATCCGCGCTGCCACTGACGCCCGGTCAGGCGTCGGTGGGGCTCGGCTCTTCGGTCACCGGGTCCACGTCGACCTGCTTCGCGCGGATGATCACCTTGCCGTCGACGTAGTCGACCTCGCAGTGACCGCCGTCCTTGAGCGAGCCGAACAGGATCTCCTCCGCCAGGACCTTCTTCACGTGTTCGGAGATCACGCGGCCCATCTCGCGGGCGCCGAACTCGGGCTTGTAGCCCTCCTTCAGGAAGAACTTCCGGGCGGCGTCCGTGGCGGCCAGCGTCACGTTGCGCTCCGTGAGCTGGTGCTCGAGCTCGAGCAGGAACTTGTCCACCACCAGCAGGATCACGTCCTCGGGCAGGTGCTGGAACACCACCACCGCGTCCAGGCGGTTGCGGAACTCCGGCGGGAACACGTCCTTGAGCACGGCGTCGGCGCGCACCGAGGTGCCGGACTTCACCAGGCCCAGGCCGCCCTTCGCCTGCTCGCGGGCGCCGGCGTTGGTGGTCAGGATGAGGATGGTGTTGCGGAAGTCGGTCTTGCGCCCGTTGTTGTCGGTGAGCGTGGCCGAGTCCATCACCTGCAGCAGGATGTTGAAGATGTCCGGGTGCGCCTTCTCGATCTCGTCGAGCACGACCACGCAGTGCGGGGTCTTGTGGACGGCGTCGGTGAGCTGGCCGCCCTGCTCGAAGCCGACGTACCCCGGAGGCGCGCCGATGAGCCGGCTGACCGCGTGTTTCTCCATGAACTCGGACATGTCGAACTTGTGGAACGCCACCCCGAGCTGCAGCGCGAGCTGCCGGGCGAGCTCGGTCTTGCCGACGCCCGTGGGGCCCGCGAACAGGAAGTTGCCCACCGGCTTGCGGGGGCTGCCGATCCCGGCGCGCGACAGCTTGATCGAGGCGACCACGGCCTCGATCGCGGCGTCCTGGCCGAAGATCACGCGCTTGAGGTCGGCGTCGAGGTTGCGCAGCTTGTCGCGGTCTTCGGTCGAGACCTGCTTCGGCGGGACCCGGGCGATGCGCGCCACCGCGGCCTCCACGTTGCCCACGTCGACCACCTTTCCGCCCGCGAGGTGCACCGCCGCGCCCGTCTCGTCGAGCACGTCGATGGCCTTGTCGGGGAGCTGGCGGTCGTTGATGTACCGCATGGCGAGCTTCACGGTCTGCTCGATGGCGTCGTTCGTGTACTCGACCTCGTGGAACTCGGCGTACTTCGGCGCGAGCCCCTTGAGGATGGCGATGGCGTCGTCCTGCGAGGGCTCCATGACCTCGATCGTCTGGAAGCGACGGGCGAGCGCCTTGTCCTTCGCGAACGACGACCGGTAGTCCTCGTGGGTGGTCGACCCGATGCAGCGCAGCGTCCCCCCGGCGAGCGCCGGCTTGAGGAGGTTGCTGCCGTCCATGTTCCCGCCCTGCGTGGCGCCGGCCCCGACGATCATGTGGATCTCGTCGATGAACAACACGGCCTTCGGGTTGTCCTCCAGCGCCTTGACCACGTCCTTGAGCCGCTCCTCGAAGTCCCCGCGGAACCGGGTGCCCGCGAGCAGCGCGCCCATGTCGAGCGCGTGGATGTGTACGCCCTCGAGCGGCTTCGGCACGCGGCCCTCGAAGATGGCCTTGGCGAGGCCCTCGACGATGGCGGTCTTGCCGACGCCCGAGTCGCCGATGAACAGCGGGTTGTTCTTCCGACGGCGGGCGAGCACGTGGATGGCGCGCTCGATCTCGTTGTCGCGGCCGATCATCGGGTCGATCTTGCCCTGCACGGCCTTCTCGTACAGGTCGGTCGTGTAGTCCGCGAGGGCCTGGGCCGGGGAGCGCTTGGCGTCGCCGCCCTGGCTCTGGCCGGCGCCGACGGGCGCGCCGACGTCCTTGCGGGCGCCGTTCTTGCGGATGCCGTGGCTGATGAAGCTCACGACGTCGATGCGATCGATGCCCTGCTTCTTGAGGAGGTACACGGCCTGCGAGTCGGGCTCGCCGTACAGCGCGACGAGCACGTTGCCGCCGTCGGCCTCCGTCTTCTGCGCGGACTGCACGTGCATCACGGCGCGGTTGAGCACGCGCCGGAAGCCGAGGGTCTGGATGGGCTCGTAGTCGCCCTCCACGTCGATGCCCTCGACGCCGTCCAGGAACTCGACGACCTCCTTCTCGAGGGACTTGAGGTTGGCTCCGCAGGCCTCGAGCACCTCGGAGGCGCGCGGGTCGTGCAGGAGCCCGTACAGCAGGTGCTCGAGCGTGAGGAACTCGTGCCGCCGCTTCTTGGCGTCTTCGATGGCCATTCCGATGGCCACGCGCAGGGCGTCGCTGAACATGTGGGCTCCCCCTCTACTCGGGTTCCATGATGCATTGGAGAGGATGACCCGCGTCCCGGGACAACTCCTCCACCTGCGCGATGCGGGTCTCGGCGACCTCCCGGCTGTACACGCCCGCCACGCCGATGCCGGAGTGGTGGATGTGGAGCATGATCCGGGTGGCCGACGCCTGGGTGTGCCGGAAGACGTTGATCAACACGAAGATGACGAACTCCATGGTCGTGTAGTCGTCGTTCAGGAGGAGCACCCGGAACTTCTTGGGCTCCTCCGTCTTCTCTTTCGTGAGGACGTCTTCCTCATCCTGGCGACGGGTCCGATCCGACACGCGTCCTCTCCTGTGCACCACGCTCCCGACGGTGAGAGGCGTGGCGCCATTGTAGACGACACGTGACAAGGCGGGCGGCCGGGTGCCACCCACCCGTCCGGGGAGGGCTCGTGCAGGAAGGGAGCCCGGGTTAGCACTTTCCTCCGGGGGACATCGATGAACTCGCTCGATCGCGAGCGGCTGGCGGCCTGGTCGGCGGAGCGCGGGGGCAGCCCCAGCCTGGCGCACGTCGTGCGGACGTCGGATTGGGGTGCGTCCGCCTGGTCGGCGCTCGAATACGACGACCGTCGCCTGCTCGTCGAGGGGCTCCTGCAGCTCGTCTGCGACCCGCGCGCGAACGAGGCCGCCCTCGACCTCGTAGAGCGGGTCAGCAGCGACGTGGGCTTCACTTCCGACGAGCTCGACGGGCTCGTGCGCGAGGGACTCGGCATCACCGCCGCGCGCCTGCGGGCCCACGCCGTGTTGGGGCTCCCCCTCCACGCCACCCCGGCCGACGTCAAGGCCACCCACCGCGTCGTCGCCAAGGCCCTCCACCCGGACAGGCTCCAGGCGGTGGACGAAGGCGCCCGGCGCGCGGCGGAGCACCTCCTCGGCCGCATCAACCACGCCCGCGTCACGTTGTTGTCCGCTGGCGAGATCGTCACGAACGGCCCGGACGACGTGGGCCTCGAGCCCGAAGGCCGCGCGCCCGACGACCTCGACCTCGAGGAGCCTCAGTTCGACGACGTCATCGCCGACCCCACGACCGATCTCGACCTCACGGACCTGCTCGAGCCGGGCTGAGTCCGAAGCTACGGGAGCTGGAGCTCGGCGACGACGGGCTCGTGGTCCGAGCACCCCGCGGCCACCACCCGCGCGGCGCGCACCCCGAACGACCGCGACGCGTACACGTAGTCCACGCGGAGCGGGAGCCCGAACAGGTGCACCGTCCCGCCGAACCCGGCGCCCGCGGCCGACCACGTGTCGACGAGGTGGCGCCGCAGGGCCACGTGCAGGGCCGCGTCCGGCGTGCTGTTGAAGTCGCCCGCGACCACCGTCGGGTCCCGCAGGGTCTGCACCCGCTCGAGCAGCGCCGCCGCCTGGTCGGACTGGCCGCGCGACACGGCCTCGCCGCGGTCCGTCGCCTCGGCCAGCGACGCCGGGTCGCCGTCGGTCACCCCGCGCACCAGCCGCTGGGCCACCCCGCGGTACGGGTACAGGTGCGCGACCAGCAGGTTGAACCGCCGGGTCCCCGACGCGAACTCCGCGAGCTGGTAGTACCAGTCCTCGTCGTCGACGAAGCGCGCGGCGTCGCCCCCGGTGAGCGCCCAGGGCCCGTCGCGCCGGCTGCACGTGGCGAGTCCGCCGCGGTTCTGGCCGGTGGCGGAGGTGTACGGGTGGTGCCGGCAATCGAGCCCGAGCTCCGCCGCGAGGCTGTCCACGTCGCGGCGCGAGACCTCGAGGAGGGCCAGGACGTCGGGGGACTCGCGGGTGAGGTGCTCGACCACGCAGGCGCGTGCCTGGTCCGGCCCCCACAGCCGCTGCAGGTTCCAGGACAACACGCGGACCTGCCCCGCAGCGGGGTCCTCGGGCGCCACCGAGCGGCCCGGGACCCACAGCCACGCCGCCGTGAGCGACAGCGCCGCGAGCGCCAGCGGCGGGGTCCGGCGGTCGGGCGCGAGGGTCCAGGTGGTGAACAGGACCACCGCGACGAGCAGGAACAGGTACGGCAGGAACACCACCGCCCCGGCGATCCAGGCCGGCGGCGCCGCGAGCTCCCTCCCCACGACCACGACCGCCCACACGGCCACCACCGCGACCCCCGAGCCCACCGACAACACCCACCCGAGCCGACCCCCGCGGCGCGGCGGGACGGGCACCGACGGGGGGACGACCTCGGGCACGGACATGGGCGACGAGTGTATCGCCACGGCACGCCACCCCCGCTACGATGGACGCCATGAAGCCCGTGCTGCACTACCATCCCACCTCGCCGTACTCCCGCAAGGTCGCCGTGGGGACGGCGCTGCGGGGCGACGACCTCGAGCTCCGGTGGGTGGACGTGACCGCAGGTGCGCACCGGAGCACTGCGTTCCTGGCGCGGTCGCCGTTCGGCAAGCTGCCGGTGCTCGACCTCGGAGACCGGGTGTTGTACGAGTCGACCTCGATCCTCGAGCACCTGGAGGCGCAGGGCCCGCCGCGCCTGCTGCCCCCGCGCCACGCGTTGGCCGCGCGCCACTGGGACCGGGTGGGCGACCTGTACCTGCTCGAGCCGCAGAGCGTGCTGTTCTTCGGCGGCGACGAGGACGCGGCGCGGACCACCATCGGCGTCGCGCTGCACCTGCTCGCCGGAGAGTTGGTCGACGGGCGCAGGTTCCTGTGTGGCGACGAGGTCACGCTCGCCGACCTGTCGACGGCGATCGGGTGCGATCAGGTGTCGCTCCTCGGAGAAGCGCTCCCCGCGCAGGTCACCGCCTGGCTCGAGCGCATGCGCGCGCTCCCTGCGATGGCCACCCACCGGGAAGCGGGGATGCCGCTGACCCTCGACCTGCTCGCCCGGCGCCGCGCACGCCTCGGCTCCGCGTGACCGTCACGGTGCGCATCGAGGTCCCCCGCGGGGGCTTCGTGAAGCCCGCCGCCGACGGCACCGTGGACTTCCGGAGCCCCCTCCCCGCGCCGTTCAACTACGGCTGTGTGCCGGACCGCCCGGGGGGTGACGGCGACCCGCTCGACGCCGTGGTCCTCGGGGCGCGGCGCGCTGCCGGCACCGACGTGGACACCCGGGTCTGGCGGGTGGTGCGGTTCCTCGACGCCGGCCGGGTCGACGACAAGCTCGTCTGCGCGGACCACCCGCCCACGCGGTGGGAGCTGGCGGTGGTGGTCACGTTCTTCCGCGCGTACGGCGTGGCGAAGACGCTGTTGAACCGAAGCCGCGGGCGGGCTGGCCCCACCCGCTTCGTCGGGATGGAGCTCGTGCCGTGACCGCATTGTTGTACTTCATCGTCGCGGTGCTGGTCGTCGGGCTGTCCGTCGGCGCGTTCGTCGAGGACCGCAACGACCCAGCCCGCCAGGCGTTCGTCGCGTTCGGGGGGGCGCTCGCGCTGGCGTACGTGGGCTTCTCGCTGTCCCTGTTGCCGAACCTCGGCTGGATGCGCGCCGTCTACCTGTTCGCGGGCGCGCTGGTCCCGGCCACCGCGACCTGGACCTTCGAGCGCACGTTCCTCCGCACCGACGAGGAGACCCTGCCCGCGCCGCGCTGGCTGCTCGTGGGGACAGCGGTGGTGGCGCCGCTGGGCACGCTGCTCCACCTGTGGCGCTCCGGCGGCACCGAGCCGAGCGTCGGCTCCCTGCTGGTCGGCTTGTTCACCACCGTCGCGCTCGCGGTCGCGCTGCGCCGGCTGTGGCGCATCCAGGCCCTCACGCACCTGCGCATCGATCGCGTGCGGATGAACTGGATGTTCGGCGTGATCTCGGCGGCCGTGGGCATGAGCCTGCTCGAGCAGCTGGGCCGCCTCGTGTTCCCCGTCGTCCCCCTCGACCTGTCCCTCTCGTCGCGCGCGGTGGCGCTGCAGGGGCCCATCCCTCCGGTGTCGGCGGTGTTCACGGGGCTCGGCGCGTACTTCCTGTACCACAGCGTCGTGATGAGCCGGCTCCTCGACGTCACCGAGCTCCTCTCCCGCATCACCACGGTGTTGTTGTCAGCCGCCGCGCTCCTGGTCATCGACGGCCTGACGTTCCTGTGGGTCGACACGTTCACCGTGTTCCCGTTCCACTCCACGTTCCAGATCCTGCTGGCCTCGATCCTGTTCCTCGGCGCCTACGATCCGCTCCGGTCCACCATCGCGTGGTGGGCCAACCGCGTGTTCGACCGCCGCTCCCACCAGCTGCGGGACGCACTCGAGCAGCTCGAGCGCCTGATCCCCACCCTGATCGACCAGGAGGCCCTCGGCACCACGCTCCTCGACACGATCCATCGCTCCGGGCGCATCCCGGCCACGTCGCTCTACGTGTGGGACGCCCGCCACGACGCCTTCACCTGCGCGGGCTGGCGGGGTCCCCCCGAGAACGCGCCCCTGCAGGTCGTCGCCGCCCACCCGTTCACGGACCGGTTCGGGCGCGGCGCCCCGTGGTACCTCGCGAGCAGCGTGGGCAGGCGGGCCCAACACGACCCGCAGCAGGCCGAGGTCCTGGCGCTGATGGCGGCCATGAACGCCGACCTCACCGTGGCCCTCGTGTCGGGGCACACGGTGCTGGGCTGGCTGCACGTCCGCGACGAGAGCTGGAGCGACGGCTTCTCGGCCGAGGAGATCCTGGCGTTCCAGCGGGTGGCGGACCGGGCGGCCGTCGCGCTGGCGAACCTGCGGAGCTTCGCGGCCATCGAGGAGCAGAAGCGGATGGCGGCGCTCGGCGCGATGTCCGCGGGGCTCGCCCACGAGATCCGCAACCCGCTCGCCGGGGTGAAGGGCGCGGCGCAGTTCCTCCGGGCCGACCCCACCATCGGCGCCGAGTCGCGCGAGATGCTCGACATCATCGTGGGCGAGACCGACCGCCTGAACCTCGTGGTGTCGGAGTTCCTGGACTACGCGCGCCCCTTCGAGCTGCTGCTCGCGCGCGAGCCGGTCCAGGACATCGTGCGCCGCACCCTCGCGCTGGTGCGGGCCCAGGGACTCCCCGCCGGCGTCACCATCGCGGAGCACCACGACGCCGCGCTGCCCGAGGTCGCGGTGGATCCCGTGCGCGCGGGGCAGGTGTTCCTCAACCTCGCCCAGAACGCGCTGCAGGCCATGTCGGGCGGCGGGACGTTGTCGGTCCGCACGCGTCCGGGCCACGATCGCCGGGGGCGGCGCGGGGCGGAGATCCACTTCGCGGACACCGGCACGGGCATCCCGGCAGAGGCCCTGCAGCAGATCTTCGTGCCGTTCTTCACCACCAAGCCGCAGGGAACCGGCCTCGGACTGGCCATCTGCCAACGGATCGTCCGCGCGCACGGCGGGGAGATCGAGGTGGCGTCCACGCCCGGTGACGGGACGACCTTCGTCGTGTTCCTTCCGGTCGCAGAGGGGCCTCCCATCAGCCTCGACGCCCCGTAAAGGACCTGTCAAGCCACCGGAGAGTGGCCACGCTTCCCGGCGGTCGAGTTACTGGTCCGACGCCCTGCGGACCTCGTCAGGCGTGACGAAATCTTCTGTTGGCATTTTCTGGTCGGCCGTACAAGCTCCAGCCATAGACCGTGAGGAGAAGACCAATGACTGCACGCTTCCTGTTGAACCTCGCGCTCGCCCTCGGCATCGGCGGGCTCGTGGCTTGCACCGGCGACGATACCGGCAAGGGCGACGACGACGACGACACCACCGGTGACGACGACGACGACGACGACGACGACAACGGCAACCCGGACTCCGGCAACACCGGCCTCCCCGAGCTGATCCCCGACCAGATCACGATGTGGTCGCAGTTCACCGTCGAAGGCGGCAACGTGTCGCCCTCCGTCGCCGACGGCGCCAACACGTACAACACCATCCTCGTGGTCAACCTCGGCCCCGCCGAGTGGGACCCCAACAACAGCGCCGACTACAACTACTGCTCGATCGTGGCCCCGATGGTCGCCAACGAGCAGGGGCTCCTCGACGCCGAGAACGTCGTCGCCCCGTACGTCGACGCGGGCGCCGCCCCCACGGCCGAGTCGGACTGCTACGACTACTTCACGCTGCCGGTCGGGTTCGACCCCACCATCTTCGTGACCGGGTACCCCGGCTGGTCGCTCGGCATCCCGTCCGCCCTCACGGCCGACATGCAGACCCGGCTGGATGACATCGATCCGGCGTACCAGGACCTCTTCATGGGCGCGTTCTGGAACATCCCGATCATCGACCCCCCGGTGCACGAGTCCATCTACGGCGTCGGCAACGCCGTCAGCGGCGGCAGCGTCGATGGCGAGCTCCTCCGCTCGGACGTGACCGGCCAGTCCGAGCTCCCGGACGGCATCTACTACAGCGACGCGCTGATCATCATCGGCTTCCAGTAGGCAACCCGGTCCGGGGCTCTCCGGAGCCCCGAACCACTCCACCGCAGCGTGTGAGGCCGCCGCGTGTGAGGTCGCCTCCAGGGGCCACTCCACCGCGGCGGTCGTGTTTGTGGGCCCTGCCGTCAGCGCGCAGGTGGGCGCACGGCCCGGATCTCGTCGAGGAGGCGGTCGAGGTCGGAGCCCGACTTGGCCACCACCGTGTGCACCCGACCCGCGAGCCGCGCGTGTTCGGCGGGGCCGAGGTCCAGCGCGGTGACGACGACGATCGGGAGCTTCCGCCACGCGGGACGCGCGCGCACGGCCTCGACCACCGCGAAGCCGTCGACCCCGGGCATGAAGAGGTCGAGCAACAACACGTCGGGGAGCGAGCGTTCCAGGGCCTCCAGGGCCGCAGCGCCGTCCGCCGCCTGCTCGACGGTCCAGCCGCTCTTGGACAAGGCGCGGCCCACGAGGGCGCGGTGCGTGGCGTCGTCGTCGACCACCAGCACCCGCGGGTTCACAGACCGGAACTGCTCGAGCGTCTTCTGGAGCTGGGCGCGATCGATGGGCTTGGTGAGGAACCCGGCCGCCCCCACCGCGAACCCCGAGCCGGCGGCGTCGATGATCGACACCACCACCACCGGGATCGAGGCGGTCTGCGGGTCCTCCTTGAGGCGACGGAGCACCTCCCAGCCGTTCATCCGCGGCATGACGATGTCGAGCGTGACCACGTCGGGGCGGAGCTGTCGGGCGACCTGCAGGCCGAGCTCGCCGTCGCGGACCCCGATCACCCGGTAGCCGGCGCGGAGCAGCTGCCGGCGGAGGAGGTCGCGGCTGGCGTCGTCGTCGTCCACCACCAGCACGGAGGTGGCGTGTTCGGGCCCGTGCAGCTCGAGGAGGGAGCGGTCCAGCGGGTCCTGGCGCTCCTCGACCGGGAGGACGAGGGTCAGCGCGGCGTCGTCGATGGTCGAGCGCCCACCGAGCAGGTGCAACAGCGCCTCTGCGAGCGCGGCGGACAGGCCCTCGGCGCCCGCGTGCTCGAGCATTCCCCGGATCGCCGCCGCCGACAGCCCCGGCAGGCCCAGGCGCACGCGGAGCCCGGGCGCGATCGTCACCTCGGGTCGGGCGCCGGCGCGGACGAGGCGGTCGCAGAGCAGGCTGACGACCTGCCGGATCTTGGCCTGATCCCCGCGAACCACGAGCCCGGACGCGAGGCCCTCCGCCACGACCGGGACCCCCAGCGCAGCCAGCGATTCCACGAGGCCCGAGACCGGGAACGACTCGAGGAACAGGCCCACGGACCCGGCCTCCACGCGCGACACCTCGAGCAGCTGATCGATCAGGGCGAGCAGCTCGCGGCCGGCGTGCTCGATCCGCTCGAGGTCCTGGTCTTCGGGGCGCTCTTCGCGGAGGAGGCCCGAGTACCCGAGGATCGCGTTGAGCGGGGTGCGGAGATCGTGGCTCGCGTGCGCGAGGAACGCCGCCTTGGCGCGGCGCGCGGCCCGCAGCTCGTTCGTGAGGGGATCCTGGCGGGGCCGGGCCTGCATCCAGATCCCCGGGGTCCCCACGCCGGGGAGCAGGTCGAACACGAGGTCCTCGCTCGCGGCGTACACATTGCGTTCGCCCTGGGTGGCGAGCCGGGCCAGGAGCTCCTCGTGCAGGTGCGTGGGGAGGGGGTCCCCGACCCTCAACCCGAGCTGCGACAGCCACGGCCCAGCCGCGGGGTTGGCTGCCTCGACCTGCCCGGACATGGCCACGAACAGGATCGCGTCGGGGTGGTTGCGGAAGAAACCGAGGGTGAGTTCGCGCAATTGATCCTCGCTCGGGCTTCGCACGAGCGAAGCTCAATTTTCGTGTCTGTAGGGTGGGTCAGGGGCGCCGCCCCCGACACCCCCTCGGGGGACCAGTCCCCCGAATCCCCTGCCAGGGGCGCTCCCCCCTGGACCCCCCGCGTGCCTGGGTTGATCGAACCTGGAACAACCCCATGTAGCCTGCCCGACTGCGGTCCACCCTACCGGTGTTTCGCGTGGTCGTGGCCCTTGCGGCCTTCGCCGTCGTAGGGCAGGAGCTCGAACCGCGTGGCGACGAAGCGGCCGTCCGGTCGCAGGTTCCCGTCGATCCGGGCCTGGCGCTCCACCGAACACATGCCTTCGGGGCCGTGCGCCTCGACCATGTCGTCCGACGGGTGGACCCCGCCGACCGGGTACACCTGGCCGTCGAACTCCACTGCCCAGTAGCAGCCGCCCGGTCCCTCGACCCCCAGCACGCAGGAGCCACAGGCCACCGGAAGCACCTGGTCGCGCACCTCCACTCCAGCGGGGACGCCGCAGCCAAGCAACGCAACCACGAACGTGACCACCGGAGACTCCGTCGCGGGGCGTGCCCGCGCACCACCCGCCACCGTCGAGTAACCGGACCGGTGCGGTAGTGGCTCCGTTCGGATACGCTCCGCGCGTGGAAGAC
>JBIKWC010000185.1:0-14898 GCA_044356535.1 Myxococcota bacterium | reverse complement strand
ACCGGAGCGGCCCCCCCGTTGACGTACGCCAGCGTCTCCCGGCCGCCCTCCAACTGGCGGTCCGCGCCGGCGACACAGCTCGACGCGTCACACGAGGACAGCAGGTACAGGGCGCCGTTCCCGCCCTCCATCTCCAGGCTGGCGGTCAGCGCCTGCCCCGGATCGATCGTGACCGGGACCACGGCCTCTGCGCCCGGCGTGCTCGTGGCGGTGCACCCGCCGAGCCCCGGGTTGAGGTCCGCCGTGTACGCCACGAACTCCTCGTAGTACGCGCCCGTCGTGAGCCCGGAGGTCGCGGCGGCCGCGTCGACACAGAGGTCGTACAGGGTGGGGTCCAGCAGGTCCTCGATCGTCAGATCCAGCGTGAACACCTCGGGCGTGCCCGCGAGATCGGCGGTCGAGTCCACCACGAGGTAGTGCGTTTCGAAGTCGTCCGAGAGGTTGGCCAGGCCCAGGACCTCGCTGGCCCCGACCCGCCCGTCGGCGTCGATGCCGGCGTCGCAGGACCGCACGTCGTTGCAGTCGTCGACGAAGTACACGGAACCCGACTCGGTGAGGTGCGTGTACTCCACGTTGACGTGCGACCTGGGCGGGAGCTCGACCTTGTACACCCCGTCCCGACCTGCGCCCCCGGCGTCGGGGTTGGTGGCCAGGCAGCTGTCCGACTGCGTGGCGGGATCGAGGTTCGGGTCGAACCCCTCGAGGTGGCCCCACCAGTCGCCCGAGACCAGGGGCGTCGCCCCGGCCGCCAGGGCGCAGCTGTCGACGGGTTCGGCCTCCAGGCGGGCACCCACGTTGGCGAGGTCTGCGGTGAAGGACACGTCGGAGGTGGCGAGGAGGGTCGCGGCGTTGCCCTCGGTCTCGAAAGTGGACACGTCCCAGCGCGCGAGGGTGAGGGTGAGCTCCTCGACGGCGCCGGTCAGCCCGAGGGTGTCGACGTCGAGCGCGAAGAACCCGTCGTCGTCCAGCCGATACAGCCGAGCCAGCGTGGACGGCGTCTCGACGGTGAGGGTGACGATGCCGGTGCCGGTGGGGGCCCACTCGAGCAGCAGCTGGCTGCCGTTGGGCACCAGGGTGTGCGCGCCGACCCTCGGCTGGAGCAGGGTGAGGATGGGGGAGACGACCAGATCGTTCGTCGTCGACCGCTCCGCCCACTGGCCGCCCCACGTCACGCCGATCGGCCCCTCGACCGACGGCAGGGCGGTGGCGTCGAGCACGTACAGGCCGAACCCCGTGATCGGGTCTTCTCCGTACGGCAGGACGTACGGGCCGAAACCGATCTCGTCGCCGAGGAACAGGGTGTCGGCGGTGTCGGGATCGACCTCCTGATCGCGCACGAGGGTCACCGGGGCGCCCTCGGTCGCAGGGAGCGCGTCAATGCAGGGCACGGCGTCGGTCAGCGTGCACTGGGCCAGGTTGACGAACGAGGCCGAGCCGTCGAGGAACATGCCCATCACCTCGCTGCGCCCCGTGTTGACGTGGCGCGCGAGGTGCAGGTTGCCGCTGTCGCCGATCGGCCAGGCGGTGTCGAGGATCGTGCCGGTGTCGGCGGTGTCGGGCTGCGGGTTCGGTGACGGGGGCGGCTCGGTGGCCTGGCACGCGATCAGCAGCGAGAGGAACGTGGAGGAGAGACAGGTTCGCATGCGAGCCTCGACACGTGGCGGGGGTGCGGGAGATTCCCTCGTACCTCGCCTTCCGTCACTGGAGGGCTTCGCCGGGATGACCCGACCACGCCTCTGGAGGCCTGCCGACCGAACACGGAGGCACGGAGAACACGGAGGGCACGGAGGAGGGAGGATTCGGCCAGCCAGGCGTTCTGCGTTCCTTCCTTCTTTCCTTTCTTCCTGCTTTCCTGCTCGGCTGTTCCCGAACGGACCACCACAGCTCCCCGGGTGGCGCCTCCTCGTCCCGCCCGCCGGCCGCTGCAGGTTGCCGATCAAACACGGAGGCACGGAGAACACGGAGGGCACGGAGGAAATCCGGGTCGGGAGGCCGTTGGGCGCGGTCGGCTCCCACAGGGAAGCGGACCGGACTGTTGTTTGAACCCAGTGGAGCGACTCACCGACTGCATCCGACACATCGTCACCACTGCTCGCTCCGTGCCCTCCGTGTTCTCCGTGACTCCGTGTTCGGTCGGATCTCCCGCAGCGAGCACCAGCAGGAACGAGGTGCAACCAGCTAGGAGGAGCCCATGACCGATCCATTGCGGGCCGCGGGCTTGCGGCGAACCCCAGCGCGGAAGGCCGTCCACGGCCTCGTCGAGCAGCTCGGCCGACCCGTGCGCCACGCCGACCTCGCGGCCGCCCTCCCGAACCTCGACGACATCACCCTCTACCGCACCCTCGCGACGCTCTGCGAGGTGGGCCTCCTGCACCGCGTCCTCGGGGTCGACGGCGCCTGGCGGTACTCCGCCAACCCCCCGACCGAAGCCGGATGTCCCGGCAACCACCCCCACTTCCTGTGCACCGTGTGCCAGGGGATGTCGTGCCTGCGCGACCAGCGGATGCCGCGCGTCGACGTGCCCGACGGTGCCCGCGTGGACGGCCGGAACTTCCTCGTGTTCGGCGCGTGCGCAGCGTGTGCCGCGGGCTGAGCTCAGCGCCGGACCAGCACCCCACCCGCGAGGGCCCAGGTCTCCTGCGCGACCCGCGCCAGGTCCGCTGCGTGGTGCGACACCAGGACGAACGGGATCGAGCGCTCGCGCGTGACCTCCGCCAGGTCCGACGCGAGCTCGGTCCGGAGCGCGTCGTCGAGCGCCGCGAACGGCTCGTCGAGCAGCAACAGCCGCGGCCTCGCCAGGAGCGCGCGCCCCAGCGCCACCCGCTGCCGCTCCCCACCCGAGAGGTTGCGGGTCCGCCGGTCCAGCAGCGGCGCGATGCGGAGCCGCTCCGCCAGGCCGCGGACCTCGGTGGCCGGCGCGCCCGCGTACGCGAGGTTCTCGTGCACCGACAGGTGGGGGAACAGACACGCGTCCTGGGGGACCCACCCGACCCGGCGAAGGTGCGGGGCCAGCGAGCGGTCCCCGTCGAGCCAGGTGGCGCCGCCGAACCGGATGTGTCCCGTCGCCCGCCGTTCGAGGCCGGCGAGCACCCGCAGCGTCGTGGACTTGCCGCAGCCCGACGGGCCCACCAGGCCCACGGCCGGGCACCGCGTCTCCCAGCGCAGCGCGAGCGCCAGCTGCCCGAGCCGCACCGTCACGTCGACCTCGAGGCCTTCATCCACCGTCGAGCCCCAGGCGGCGACGCTGCCAGCGGATCAGCAGCTCCTGGGCGAGCAACGCGACCACCGCCAACGCCAGGCTCGCGCCGACGAGCTGGTGGATCCGCGGGTCGTCGCCCGAGCCGTCCAGCAGCGCGTAGAGCGCCAGCGCGATCGTCCGCGTCCGCCCCTCCAGGTTCCCGGCGAGGACGATGGTGGCCCCGAACTCGCCGAGCGCCCGCGCGAACGCGAGGACTGCGCCCGCAGCGATGCCCGGCAAGGCGAGCGGCAGCGTCACCCGCCAGAACACGCGGGCCGGCGGGTCACCGAGGGTGGCGGCCACCTCCTCGTACCGCGGGTCGACGGCCTCGAACGCCTGCCGGACGAGCAGCACGTAGAACGGGAAGCCCACGACCACGGCGGCGACCACGGCGCCGAACCAGCTGAACGGGACCGGCAGCCCGATCGCCGCGAGGTGCTTCCCGATCGGCCCGTTCCGACCGAGCAGGTCGAGCAGCAGCAGGCCGGTGACCACGGGCGGCAGCACCATCGGGACGAGCACGAGGGCGCTGACCACCCACTTGCCCGCGAACGAGGTCCGCGCGAGCCAGCGGCCGACGACGACGGCGGGCACCAGACCCAGCAGCGTGGCCGCGAGGCCGACCTCGACCGAGAGGACCACGGCCCGGAGCGGATCGATGCTCATCGCGGCGGCGGGGGGGTGAACCCGGCGTCGAGGAAGAGCGCCCTCCCCTCGCTGGACCCACAGAAGTCGAGGAACTCCTTCGCTTCGTCCGGATGGGCAGACGCGCGGACGACCGCGGCCGGGTACACGATCGGCGGGTGGCTCGCGTCGGGGAACGCGAACGCGAGGCGCACCCCGGGTTCGGCGCGCGCGTCCGTCGCGTAGACGACGCCGGCCTCGGCCTCGCCGCGCGCCACCCACGCGAGCGTGGTCCGCACGTTGTCGCCGGTGACGACCCTGGGCTCGAGGGCTTCCCAGGCGTGGGCTGCCTGCAGCGACGCCCGGCCGTACCTGCCCGCGGGCACGTTCTCTCCGGCCAGCGCCAGGTGCGTGAGGCCCGGCGCGGCGAGCTCCGAGGTGTCCTTCGGGATCCACGTCGACGTGGCGGGGACGACGAGGACGAGCGTGTTGCCGAGCACGTCGCGGCGGGTCCCGGGCAGGAGGAGGCCCTCGCCGTCCACCCGGTCCATCGAGTCGAGGTCTGCGGTGAACAGGACATCGGCCGGCGCCCCGGCTTCGACCTGCTTCCCGAGCCTCGACGAGCTGTCGAAGCCGAAGGTCACCTGGCTCCCGCCGTTCGATGCCCACAGCTCCGCCACCTTCGGCAACACGTCCGTGAGGCTGGCTGCGGCGAGCACGGTGAGCTCGACGGCTTCCGGAGCGTTCGAGGGCGCGGAGCTGCAGGCGGACAGGGCGGCGAGCGCGACCACGGAGCACTCCAGCGGCGCGGTGCAGGTAACCTGCACCTGTGGGTCGAGCGCACCCGACGCACGGCGCGGGAAGCGGCAGCCGCAGCTCGGCCGGGAACGGACATTCGACCACGGAGGACACGCCTCTGTGCTCCTTCCTTCTTTCCTTTCCTCCTTCTTTCCTGCTTGGTTGTTCCCGAACGGACCACCACCGCTCCCCGGCGCCTCCCGACGCCCGCAGGGGTGAGTGGCGGTCGCCTCGAGGTGGGCCTGCTGCGGGGTCCGTACCGACGGCTGCCGGGGTATACTCCCGCCATGGGACTCGACCTTCACGCCCTGGCGACCGCAGCCCTCTCGCTCGAGCCCGCCGACCGGCTGGCGCTCGCCTCGGTGCTGATGGACAGCGTCGACGACGCCCCGGATCCGGAGTGGTCCCATGCGTGGACCGACGAACTTCGACGGCGGTCGGCGGCTGCAGACGGACGAAGCGTCCGCGGTGCGCCATGGTCGGAGGTTCGGGAGCGTCTGCTGCGGCAGCTGTCCACGCGATGATCCCCCCGCTGGTCGTCGTACCCGAGGCCGAAGCGGAACTCGGTCAGGCCGTACGTCACTTCGAGGCCGTTCGGTCAGGGCTCGGGCTGCAGCTCCTTGGCGCCATCGAACAGATCCTGGCGCGCATCGCAGTCGCTCCTGGGGAGTTCGCTCCGTGGCCGGAGGATCGTCGGTACCGCCGGGCTGTCGTGAACCGATTCCCATTCCTGGTGGTCTTCGAGGAGCGAACCGACACGCTCGAGGTGGTAGCCATCGTGCACGCCCACCGTGGACCGGACTACTTGACCCGCAGACTGCCTTGACCGTGGGGTAGTGCGACCTGATGCAGCCCATGCTGGTTGACGACCCGCAGCCTCGCCCCCGGAAGGGGGAGCGCGAGCGCCCAGGTCGATGCGAGGCCCGCACTCGTTGAAGCCGTGTTCGGTCGGACCCGCGGAGTGCACGGGTTCGATCGATGGTGGACATCCCACGGCACCCGTGACACCGTCGCGCGAACAGGAGGGGCGATGGCGCGCATCACGGGGATCGGCGGCGTGTTTCTGCGGGTGAACTCGGACCCGAAGGTGCTCGCCGCCTGGTACGAGAAGCACCTCGGGCTCGCGTTCGAGTCGTGGGGTGGGGCGGTGCTCCGCTGGCCCGACGACAAAGCCGAGGACGAAGGCGCCACCGTGTGGCACCTCGCAGCGAAGGACAGCACCTGGTTCGCGCCCAGCACCAGCGCGTTCCTGATCAACTACCGGGTCGACGACATGGACGGGATGATCGCGCGCCTGAAGGAAGGCGGCATCCCCATCCTCAAGGGCCCCGAGTACGCCGAGAACGGCGTGTTCCTGTGGCTCATGGATCCGGACGGCAACAAGGTCGAGCTCTGGGAGCCCAAGCGCTGGGACGACAAGAACAAGCGCTGAACGCCGTCAGAGCCGCCGGGGTCGAGGCGCCGGCGGCTCCACCCGCACCGACTCCGGCGCAGGCTCCGAGGGCGCCACGGGCTCCGTCCGCGCAGGGCGGGACGCCTCCAGCTCCGCGTCCAGCGCGGCTGCACCGGGAACCGGCGCCTCCCCGTCCACCACCTTGCGGGCCCGGAACCACGCCACGTTCGCCAATCGCTTGAGGACGCTCATCCGTGCAGCTCCGTCAGCGCGGCGCTCGGCGGGACACACGCGTCCCAGTCCGCCTTCGCCTCCGCTCCGTCACACGCCGTGTGCTCGATCAGGCACTCGAACCAGGGCGCCAGCGCTGCTGGGGCGTCGTCGACCCCGGCGCACAGGTTGTCGTCTTCGTAGGTGACGCGCAGGCACTGGTCGAGGCCGTTCACGTGCTCGACCCAGGTGGAGCACGCACGGCGGTTCTCTCCGGGGAGGAGGTCCTCCTTCGCGAGGCGCGCCTGGTCCCACGCGCCCGAACACCCGAGCGCCAGCCCCAGGCCCCCCGCGGCGACGACGCGCTTCACTGCGCCACCGCGAGCTCGTACGCGTACACCGAAGCCTCCTGCGCCGCCGATTCGATCGAGCCCGGCCGCTGCGCGCGGACCTCGGCCACCGCGTCCGCTGCCGTCCAGCCTTCGGACACGAGCCACGTGGCCAGCAGCGTCCCCGTGCGGCCGAGCCCGGCGAGGCAGTGGACGCCCACGCGTTCGCCGTTCGCGCGGCGCTCCCGCACGAGCGCCACGAACGTGTCCTGCTGCTCCGGGGTGGGCGCCTCGAAGTCGTCGATGGGCAGGTGGTAGCCGTCGAGGCCGTACAGGCGCAGCTCCGCCGGGTCCACCGGGGTCTCCCGCGCCGACACCAGCAGCGCCACCCCCTGCGTGGCCAGGAACCCGAGGTCGTCGCCCCAGGGCAGCGGCATCCCCGCGAGCGTGTCGTCGATGAACGAGAACCCCTCCATCGTCTGCGGCTCCGTCGGCTCCTCCGGGGGTACCCACGGCGTGGTCGTGAGGCCGGAGTGGACCGGTGGCGGGGAGGCGACCACGAACACGACCGAGGCGCTGTCGTCAGGGACGGACGACGTGGCGGGCGCACAGCCCACGACCCACGCCACCGCCGGAATCCACCTGTTCATCCCGAACCCATATCCCCTGGTCACGGCGCCGGTGCGACCTCCAGCGACGGCGCCGCGAGCTTCCGGCGGAGCTCGTCGACCACGAGCTCGGCCTCCACGAGCTCCACCCGCAGGTGCCGCAGCTCCTCCTCCGCCGCTACCCGGGCCGCCTCGGCCGCGCTGCGGGCCTCCTCCTCGACGCGGAGCGAGGCCAGGGCCTCCTCCACCGCGCGGTAGGAAGCCGCCGCCTCGTCGAGTGCGCGATCGCGCTGCTCCATGGCCAGCGACCGCTCCACCTCGGCGCTCTGGACCGTGCCCAGCGCCTCCTGGCGCGAGCGCTCCGCCTGGACCCGCGACACCTCCGCCGCGCGCTGGGCCTCCTGCGCGAGCTGGCGCTTCGCCGACTCCTCGATCCACCGCCGCTCCGCCGAGCTCTCGCTGGCGAGCGCGCGCTCCCGCTCCTCCTGGGCCACCAGGACCTCGCGCAGCGCCTGCTGCTTCTCCTGCTCGGTGCGGTCGCGCAGCGCCTCGGCCTCGACCGCCGCCGCCGTGGAGAGCTCGAACCGCCGCTCGGCGCGCTCGATGTCGGCGGTGAGCGAGCGCCGGCGCATCTCCAGGAACCCGACCGCCCCGCCGAACACCACCACCACCGCCGCCAGCAGCGACACCGTGGCCACGAGGACCCGCTGGCGCCGCGTGAACAACACCACCTGCAAGAGCGGGGCGCGGCCGTCGACCGTGGTGGTCCGGTCCTCGAGGTACGCCTCGAGGTCCCGCGCGAGGTCCCGGGCGGTGTGGTAGCGGCGCCGCGGAGACCGCGACATCG
Organism: Myxococcota bacterium; assembly: GCA_044356535.1. Taxonomy (GTDB): domain Bacteria; phylum Myxococcota_A; class UBA796; order UBA796; genus JACKER01. The sequence continues at coordinate 6,851 of JBIKWC010000185.1, read as the reverse complement.
CCTTGTCGATGATGCGCTCGAGGCGCGGGGGCACGTCGGCGACCTTGCCCAGCGGCGCCGGGGGCCCCTCGCGGACCTGGGCCAACACGTCGAGCGCGGGGACGGCGTGCCGGCCGTCGGGCTCGTACGGGGGACGGCCGCTCACCAGCGCGTACAACGTAGCGCCGAGCCCGTACACGTCGGCAGCGCGGGACGGCGGGTGGCCCAGCGCCTGCTCGGGCGACATGTACGACGGCGTCCCCACGATGCGCCCCTCGCGGGCCTCCAGGAGCAGCGTGACCGTGGCGGTGGCCGGCATGCTCTCGTCCGGGACCGGGAACACCTGGTCGGCGGCGAGGCCGAAGTCCGTCACCTTCGCGCGGCAGCTCTCGGGGGTCAGGAGGATGTTCCCGGGCTTCAGATCGCGGTGCAGCACGCCCACCCGGTGCGCGGCCTCCACGCCCCGCGCGGCCTCCGCCACCGCGCGGACCTTCTCGCGCAGCGTGCGGAGCTCGGCCTCCGCGAGGTTGCGGCCCACCTCCAGGACCTCGGCGCCGTCCGGGCCCGGCCGGTGTTCGGCGCACAGCTCCATCTCGACGTACGCCGGCCCCTCCTCGAAGCGCCCGGCGCCCTTCACGCGGACGACGTGGTCGCTGATGATCGCGCTCGCGGCGCGCGCCTCGCGGAGCACGGCGTCGAGTGCGGCGGCGCCCTTCGCGGACTCCGGGTTCAGGATCTTGAGCGCGGTGAACGCGTGCAGGTGCGTGTCCCAGGCCTTCCACACGCTCGCGGTGGCGCCGGCCCCGAGCGCCTCTTCCAGACGGTACCGCCCGAGCTCCGTCCCCTTCACGAGCCGCACGGTCGCCCGGGTCCGCGGCTCCGAGGTCTCGGCCCGGAGCATGGCCCGCAGCAGGCGCTCCACCTCGGGATCCCCCTGGCACCGCTCCCGCACCGCGGACTCGCGCGCCGCCGCCGGCAGCTGCGAGATCTCGCCGAACAGCTCGTCGAGGTACACGCCGGACCCGGGCCGCGAGGACCCAGGCTCGGCGCTGACCAGCGTGGGGCGACCGAGGCGGCTCACCCGGTGGGACCGAGGTTCGCGATGATCCAGGCGCGCGCGAAGCGGACCTCGCTGCCGACCGTGGACTTCGGCAGCTCCATCAGCTCCGCGATCTCCGACTCGGTGAGCCCGCCGTACAGCGCGTAGCGGGCCACCAGGGCCTTGCGCTGCGGGTTGCGGACGTGGTCGGGCCCGGCCTCGAGCCGATCGATCAGGGCGTCGATCGCGAGGAACGTGTCCGGATCGTCCTGGGACATCACCGGCGCGTCCGACAGCTCCACCCGCGCGCGGGCCGTGGGCCGCTTGGCAGCGCGCCGGCGTCGGGCGTGATCGACGAGCTCCCGGCGCATGTTGGTGACGGCCAGCGCGAGCACCTTGCGGGGATCGGTCATCGCGAGCTCGCGGAGGTCGCCGTGGAGGACCCGCGCCCACGCCTGGTTCACGAGCTCACACGACTCGAGCGTGTGGGCGTAGTGTTCGCGGCGCAGCAGCGCGCGGGCGACGGTGCGGAGCTCCCGGTACACCGCGTGGAGGTCGGCTTCGCTGGCGCGCGGCAGGGCTTCGAGGTGCGCGGTCATGCTTGCTCCCACCCCTCCAGCGTACTCCGACGCCGTCCGACCACGAACAGCACCAATTCCATCCGAGCGCCGCTGGTGGAGGCGCGAGGTCTGTGGACCCTCACCCCCCAGCCCCCTCTCCCGGAGGTAGAGGGGGAGCAAGCATGGTTTCCCCCCCTCTACCTCCGGGAGAGGGGGTCGGGGGGGTGAGGGATCAGATCGAGAGATTCCATCCGACAGAGACGACCAGATCGAGGACCTCAGTTCTTGGCTTTTCCCTTCGTCTTCGAGCAGTCCGGCGCCTTCGGCCCGATCGCCATGCGCTTGAGAAACAGGATCCTGTCGAAGGTGCGGCCGAGGCTCGCGCTCGTGAAGCCCGTCATCTCGTTCGACAGCTCGCCCAGCACGACCTCCCCCACCTGCAGCGGGATCTTCGGGCCCGCGACCCAGGTCTCCGCGCCGCACACGTCGAGGCGCGCGTAGCGGTACCCGCCCGACTCCATCGTCTCCTTCACCACGCCCACCACGTCGCCGGGGGCCTGCGGCGGCGCCTGCTGCGCGTCGTGGCCCTTCGGGCAGACGGGCTCGTCCTTCGTCGGCTTGAGCCAGTCCACGAACAGGATGGCGTCGAACGTGCGCTTGAGCTCCTTCGCCTCGAAGTTCGCGACCGGCGTGCCCACCGGCATCTCGAGGAACTGCCCGACCGCGAGGCCCTCCGTCTTGGGGCCGGAGACCCACGCCTCCGCGCCGCACGCGTCCATCCGCAGCACCGAGTACTTGCCCGAGGTGAGGACCTCGACCACCTTCGCGACCCGCTTCGTGTCCGGCGGGAGCGGCGGGGGCTCCGGCGCTGGCGCAGGGGCAGGCGCCGCCGCCACCGGCGCGGGGGCCGGCGGGGCCGGTGGAGCCGGAGCGGGGGCGGTGGGGGTGACGGGGCCCTCACACGCGAGCAGGAGCGACAGGACCATCGACATCAGGCGACTCCTCGACGGGGGCGATCACACACGTACACGAGCGCGGGGGGGACGTTGAGCCACGCCACCCGGGTGGTCCGGACCTCGTGGAAGCGGGACTCGAGCGCGCGCCGGAGCCGGCGTGCGGCAGGCAACATCAGGGCGTGGACGTACGCGAACGTGACCATCCGGCCCTCGTCCGTCAACACGTCGAGGATGGCCGAGAACACCGCGGCCTGCAGCTCCTCCGACCAGATGGCCCACGGCAGGCTGCTCACCACGCGGTCGGCGTGGTCCTGCCCCATCTCGGTGAGGATGGCGCGGAGCTCCTGGGCGTACCGCTGCTCGATCCGCGCGCCGGGGAACCGCACACGCAGCCCCTCCGCGAGCGGCGGGCTCGGCTCGAGGGCCACGAACGGCCCGTCCGGGCGCACCCGCAGGATCTCGGCGGTCATGGGGCCCGTCCCCGCGCCGAGCTCCACGACGACGTCGCCAGCGCGCAGCTCGGCGGCCTCGACCATCAGGCGAGCGAGGTCTGCACCCGACGGCGCCACGGCCCCGAGCTGGACCGGGTCGCGCACGAACTCCCGGAGGAACGTCACTGCACTCATTGCAGCCCCGGCCTGCACTGCACGTGGAGCGCGAAGGCGCCCTCCTCCTCGCGTTGCCCCTCGACCGCGATGAACCAGGTGGCCTGCCCCTGGTGCACGAGCTCCACGACCTCGCGGTCGCTCTTGACGTCGATGTTCGCCTCGCACTGCGGGACGTTCGAGCCCATCGTCGGGCACTCGTCGCCCGACCACTTCATGGCGATCAGGTCGAGGTTGGCGCAGGGGGATTCGAGCGTGACGAACGCCTTCCACTCGCCTTCGGGCATCACGAGGCGGTAGATGCGCTCCTCGCCGCCGTCGTGGTTGAGGATGTACGGCCAGCAGAACTTCTTCTCGTAGAACTTGCTGTCGAAGCGGCGCACGCCGCCCACCGTGTGGCCGATGATGGTCTCGCCGCAGGAGATGTCGGACGTGATGCAGCCGGGCCCACCCACGGGGCCTCCGTCCTGCAGGTCCTCGCAGTTCGACGACGTGATCACCCGCTCCGGTGGAGGCGGGCTCGTGTCCGTGCCGGGCAGGATGTACTGCCGCTCGCGGACCCCGAACTTGAAGTTCGGGATGAGGGGGCCCGTGTACGGTCCTTCGGGCGACGACCAGGTCGTGCACGAGTCCATCGGCAACCAGCAGCAGCCCGACAGCAGGGCCCAGGCGGTGAGCAGGCTCCACCTCCGCGGCCGAGCGTAGCCGATCCCGGGATATCATGCGCCCCGGAGGGCCGGATGGTCACCACGTTGCTGTCCTGGGGGTGGTCGTCGGTCGCGCTGGGAGGCCCCATCCGGGTCGACACGGTCCCTGGCGACCAGACGGGTGGAACCGCCGACTGGGCGTACAAGCTCGACATCCTCGACATCGAGCGCACCTCGATCCTGGTCACGATGGCGCCCTGGCTGGAGTACGCCCAGGGCGGCCAGGGGGGGGACGAGCTCCACCTCGCCGTCTACCAGGAGGACACCACCGACGACTGGGACCTCGTGTGGGACAGCGGGCTCGTGGGGCCCGTGGGGCGGACGGGGCTGTTCTTCGGTCAGGATCCCGGCATCGTGCTCGAGGCGGGCCGCCGCTACGCGATCGGGATGGTGTTCGAGGAGGGCAACTACGACTACCGCTACGAGTCGGGCCCCGGCGTCACCGGGTTCGGCTGGGCGCGGCACGTGGGCGCCATCTACGTTGGCGAGAACGGCATCAACACGTTTCCGAGCCGCATCACCAACCAGACCCCGTCGGACCTGGGCTACTGGATGGAGCTCACGGTCGAGGTCATCGACGTCGACGGTGACGGCGTCACCGAGGACACGGACTGCGACGACCTCGACGCAGCGCGGTTTCCTGGGTCTCCGGAGTACTGCGACGGGATCGACAACGACTGCACCGGCTCGGTCGACGACAACGTGGACTACGTCCAGTACTGGCCGGACGTCGACGGGGACGGCTTCGGCGACGACGCCAACGTCGTCTCCAGCTGCGACCCGGTGCCCCCGGCCGACCACCTCCGCGTGGGCGGCGACTGCGACGACACCAACGGCGACGTGCACCCCGGCGTCCCCGAATACTGCGACGGCGTCGACGACGACTGCTCCGGCGTCGCCGACGACGACCCGGTGACCGGCCAGGGCTTCGAGGACCTCGACGGCGACGGCTTCGGCGGCGCACCCGTGACGTGGTGTACCCGGGAGCAGCCCGAAGAGATCGTCGATCTCCCCTTCGACTGCGACGACACCGCAGCCGACACGTTCCCTGCCGCGCTCGAGGTGTGTGACGGCCGGGACCAGGACTGCGACGAGGTGGTCGACGACGGCCTCCCCACCACGGTCTTCTGGCGCGACCTCGACCTCGACGGCGCAGGTGACCCTGCCGCGCCCCTGGTCTGGTGCGAGGTCCAGCCCGACGGCTACGTCTCCGACGACACCGACTGCGACGACACCGACCCGCGGCGGACCCCAGGCAACGAGGAGGTCTGCGACGGCATCGACAACGACTGCGACGGGCTCGCCGGGGGCGAAGGCGACTTCGACGGTGACGGCTTCGTGGACTGCCTCGACTGCGCGTCGGCCGACCCCACCACGTTCCCCGGTGCGCCCGAGGCCTGCGACGGCATCGACCACGACTGCGACGGGGTCGTGCACACGCGCCTCGAGTGCGACCCGGCCCCGACGGAAGTGGTGTCCATCACCGCGTGTTCGGGGTGCTCCTCCACCACGAACGCGGGCGGAGCGGGCTGGCTCGCGTTTCTGACGGTGCTTGCTGCCGGAACCCGGCGGCGGTGCTAGACTCCCGGCCCTGGAGAACTCCCCATGCGAACCGCCGCCTTCCTGTTCCTCCCGCTCCTGCTCGCCGCCGGCTGCAAGAAGTACACCTACATCGAGGCGCTCGACGGTGACTGGTCCGGCACCGCGGTGTCGGGCGCCACCTCCCTCCCCACCACGGCGTCCTTCACGTGGGACGACGAGGAGGAGGTCTTCGACGGCGTCGTCGACTTCGACGGCTACGCCTACTACGTGAACGGCGCGGCCTCCGACAAGGAGTCGGCCTCGATCGACCTGTACCCGGACCTGGGCCAGGGCCCCGGCGTCGTCACCGAGATCGTGCTCAACGACGACGGCACCGAGTTCGAGAGCAAGTTCAAGATCAACATCTGCCCGAACGGCGAGGGCGCGCCCGCCACCTGCGAAGTGGTCGGCGCCCTCAAGATGAAGATGCTGTAGTCGCGCTGGTCGCCACGGCCGCCGAGCGCGGCCGAGGCAGCGTCCGCCGCTCAGATGCGGCGGAGCTTCATCTGCACGTCGCCGGACCAGTGCAGGTCGAACGCCTTCACGCAGGTGGACAGGTACCGCGCGTAGTCCACGTACACCTGGTCGCCCCAGCGCTGCCGGATCTCGCCTTCGTGCAGCTGGAGGCGGCGGTACCACTCGGCGGTCGTCTTGCCGTAGTCCGTGCGGCGCATGATCAGCTCTTCGATCTCCCACGACGGAGCCACCGCGACCACGAGCTCCTCGATGCGGGGGTTGAGGCCGCCCGGGAAGATGATGTCGGCGGTGAACGCGAGGTCGTCGAGGTCCTTGCGGGCGCGCGGGATCCGGTTGCGCAGGATGGCCTGGAAGCCGAAGCAGTCGCCGCGATCGACCCACTGGGCGAGGCGATCGAAGTACGCGCGGTACAGCTGCACCGCGAGGCCTTCGCGCGCCTGCGCGGGGGAACACAGGTGGTCGATCATCTCGATGGAGACGAGGCCGTCGTACTTGCCCGGGACCCCTTTGCGGTTCGTGACCGAGGCAGGCGGGTCGAACTTGGCGTAGTCCTCGAGCCAGAACTTCGCCTTGTCGGCGGGGAGTCCGCGGTCCTCGCAGAACTTCACCTGCTCGGTCGAGAGCGTGATGCCGTGGGCTTCGCGGATGCCGAACCGCACGATGCAGTCGATCGCGGAGCCCCAGCCGCAGCCGATGTCGCAGGTGGTGCGATCGGGGCCGAGCTCGGCGAAGTCGTACAGCACCCGGGCCTTGTGCTCCTGGGCCTCCTCGAGCGTCATGCCCTCGCGGTCGAACGCCGCCGAGGTGTAGTGCATGTTCTCGTCGAGCCACAGCCGGAAGAAGTCGTTGTCGACGCTGTAGCTCACGTCGATCTGTGCCTGGGTGCTCGTCACGGACGCCTCCACGAACGCGGCGCAACGTAGCCGATCTGCAGCTGCGTGGCACGT
>JBIKWC010000432.1:0-4643 GCA_044356535.1 Myxococcota bacterium | reverse complement strand
ACGAGTAGAACCCCACGAGGCTGCTCCCCGGGGGCAGCGCGTCGCGCACGGCCTCCACCTCCTCCTCGGTGCGTTCGCCCAACACCAGGCGCCGCCCGACACACGACACCGCCAGCGCCAGGACCGGCGTCTCCTCGTCGACCCCGACCCGCGCGCCTGCGCCTGCGCCTTCCGCGCCGTGGATGAGCCGCTCGAAGTCCGCCTTCATGAGCTGGACCCTGGACCCCACGGGGAGGTCCCCCGCGAACGTCATCGACTGCCGGGCCTCGTCGACCGCGAGGAGCGTGCGCACCAGCACCTTCTCGTCGGTGTCCGAGGCACGCATGGCCAGCGGGAACAGCAGGCCCGACGCCGGGAGCTCCGCCGCGCGGGGCCCCAGGTACTGCTTGTAGAGGGCGAGCGCCGGCTGGTCGTCGAGCGCGTACAACACGTTGCCGTCGGCGTGGGTGACGGTGCGCTCGGGTCCGAAGCGATCCCAGCCCCCCTTGCTCGCGTGCCCCACCCGGATGCGGTCCCCGTAGAAGCCGACCGCAGCGACCACGCCTTCGGCGAGCTCCCGCCCGTGCACCACCCAGGTGTGGCCGAACGCCGTGCCGTCGCCCGCGAGGCCGCCGGTCACCACCACGCCCCCCGGCAACGTCTCGTTGAAGCCCCGGACGAGCTCGCTGCCGTTGACCTTGAGGCCCTCGGACAACACGAACACGGCGCGCAGATCGGGAGCGGCCAGCTTGCGGGCCAGCGCGGCGCCGGCGGCGAAGCTGCTCGCGGGGGCCTCGACGCGCACCGACGCCGAGCGGAGCTGCGTGTGCTGGAACCGCGCGACCGCCACCGACAGGGACCGGTCGCGGATCTCGGCGCCATGGATCTCGCCGGCGCCGCTGCAGCCGACGAGCACGGCCTTCGGGAAGGCCGCCCGGAGCTGGTCGAACACCTCCGGAGACGCGTTCGCGGCAGGTGCTCCGAACGCCAGCACCAACGTGCGGTCCGAGTCGAGGGCGGGCATCGGGCGGGACCACGCCCGCGTCGGGAGGTGACAGGACAGGGTCTCGAGCAGCATGGTGCCTCCCGGAGCGGTTCAGGTGGTGCGGCCGACCACGAAGGTGAGGTCGTCCTGCGCGGGCCGGTCTCCCCGGAACCGCTGCAGCGAGCGGAGGATCTCGGTCCGGAGGTCGCGCGGATCGAGGTGGGACAGCTCCGCGAGCAGCGCGCGGAGGCGGCGCTCGGAGTACTGCTCGCCGTCGGGCGCCTCGCATTCGGTGAGACCGTCGGTGAACAGGACCAGGGTGTCGTCGCGCTCGAGGTCGACGGTGAGCACCGGGAACTCGGCGGGACCAGCAGCGCCGAGCGGGCTGCCCCGCACGAGCAGGGCCCGGGGCTCGCGGCGCCGGATGAGCAGCGGGAGGGCGTGCCCGGCGTTCGCCAGGGTCACGCGGCGGCCGCCGGGCTCGAAGATCAGGCAGAGCGCCGACATCATGTACCGCTGCTTGCCCGCCTCGGAGATCGCGACGTGGAGGGCCTCGAGCAGGGTGTCCGGCTGCAGCGAGGACCCGAGGAGCCGGCGCGCCACGTCGGTGGCACCCTTGGCCACGCCCGTGACGATGGCGGAGCTGGCGCCGTGGCCCGTCACGTCGCCGACGAGGACCAGCACGCGCCCATCGGGCAGGTCGTGCAGGGTCCACCAGTCGCCGCCGCACTCGGCTGCCGGCACGAACGCGGCCGCGAAGCTGCACCCGCGGCGCTCGACGGTGTCCTCCGGCGGCAGGAGCATCTGCTGCACGGCGCCCGCCACCTCGAGCTCCTTGCGGATCGCGGCCACCTGCGCGGTCTGCTGGAGCAGCCCCGCCAGCTGGTCGGCGAGGCCCAGGAAGCTGCGGCGGATGCCGTCGATGCTCAGGTGCGAGCCGGTCACCCCCGTGTCCCAGCCCTGGGGCGCCTCGGCCCCGAACAGCTCCGACATCCGGCCTGCGAACCTCCGCTTGGCGAGGGTGAGCATCCCGGTGACGTCGGCGCGGGAGTCGCTGTTCCCGGTCTTCTCGCGGGCCACGTCGCGGAACACGGACAACGCGTCGCTGACCGCGATGACCACCTGCTCCATCTTGTCGCGCTGCGTCGAGAGCTTCCCGTGGAGCTTCGTCATCTCCTGCGTCGACAGCTCGAGCGAGCGCGACATCAGATCGCGGTCCTCGTTCGCCCGTCGGTAGGTGTCGCTCACCTGCTTGACGAACGTCTTGAACTTCTCGCCGTCGGGCGCCGCGCCCGGCTGATCGAGGGCGAGGCGCTTGAGCTGGCGGGCCAGCACGGGATCGAGGTCGGCGCTCATGGCCACGCCCCAGGGTCGGGTGACTCGGTTCGGAACAGGTGGAGGGACGACGGCATGCCGCGGGCGTCGCGGGCGTTGAGGTCCACGTCGAAGAACCACAACACCCGCGTGCTCTCGAGCGGGCGCACGTCGACGAACAGCGCCGAGGCGCCCGCGTGGACGCGCCACATGCCGAGGCCCGCACCTCCGTGGCTGGTGTCGAGGACGGGCGCGTCGGCGGACTGGTTTGCGGCACCGCGCAGGATCCCGTCGATGACGTGTTCGTCGCGCAGGCGGCCGAACGGGTCCGCGGCCTCGATGGCCAGGAGGGTGCCGTCGAACGCCAGGCGCACCGTCGGGACCTCGGCGGGCTCGAGGGTCAGGTCCTGGCGCCGGTCGGCGGCGTAGCGGGGTTGGCCCCACCCGTCGACGGGGGCGTCGTACATCGCGTTCATCACGAGCTCGTGGAGGACCTCGGAGACCCGATCGGCGGTGCGCCCGCCGATGCCCGCGCGCGACACGAGCGCGCCGCCCTCCTCGACGACCCGGTCCCGATCGGTGGTGGTGGCGGGCATCCACCGCTGGACGTGCGCCCCGAAGGCGAGCAGGTCCTGCAGCTTGGGGAGGGCGAACAGCGGGTCCACGAGCCGCCGGGCCGCGAGGAGCAGCTCCCACGGCCGCGGCGTGGAGAGGAACGACGGCCAGGCGACGACGTTGCGCGCGCGCCGATCGCCGCGGATCCGGGCGAGGACCCCGGGGACGTCGGAGGGGACACACAGGATCACGCGGGTGTGGGGCCAGGCGGCCAGGCGGGGCACCAGCGCGTCGTAGGCCTCCGGTCCACACACGACGAGCGCGGGGGCGGGCGCGGCAGGCAGCTCGGACGCGGCTTCGCAGACGAGCACGGAGGCCATGCCCGCAGCCGCGGACAACACCCGCGCGATGCGCTGCGCGGCGAGCCGGTTGGGTTCCAGGACGACGAGCGGTGCCATCGGTGCCCAGGGGATGAGGACTCGTTCGTTGTACCGACAGACCGCCTCTCCGGTGGTCTCGTCGCGGTCTCTAGCAGGGTGGTGGCGCAAGTCCGCCGTGCACTTGTCACAGCTGCGGTACGATCCGTTCGGTACAGGGAGCCGTCGCTTCCACCCCGTTCACGAGGCGCCGCGTGAGTGAGCGAAGGCTGTTGCGGGTCGCGGGTGGCACCATCGACCTCGAGGCCGCCACGGGGACCGGGCCTCGGGGGCCGTTCACCTTGTCCCTCAACGAAGCCGCGCTGCTGGCGTGCCTGGCCGAGCGCGCGGGCGAGGCGGTGTCGCGCGACGAGCTGCAGGTGCGGGGGCTCGGGTACTCGCCCGTCGTGAGCACCCGGGCGGTGGACGCCGCGATGTCGCGGCTGCGCCAGAAGCTCGAGCCGCGACCGGACACCCCCGAGCACCTGCAGACCGTCTACGGCGTGGGGTACCGCCTGATCCTGGACGCCTCCGCCACCGCGCCGGCTGCGTCGCCCGCGCCGGGGGCGGTGGTGGGACGCGAGGGGGTGTTGGCGACGTTGCGGCACCTCACGGCGTCACCGGGCCACGTGGAGCTGCACGGTCCCCCCGGCGTGGGGCTCAGCACCGTGGCGACCGAGCTCGCGCGGCGCGCGGGCGCGGCGCTCGTGGTCCGGTTCGAGGGCGGCCCTGCAGCCGAGGCGGTCGGTCGGGCGCTGGGCGGGGCAGGGGGCGCGCTCGGGGCCGCGGTGCGCCGGTTGCGGCACGAGCTCGTGGTGTTCGACGACGCCGACCGCGCCGAGGGCACCGCCGAGGTGGTGGCCCTGCTCGTCCAGGCCGAGGCCCGCGTGCTCACCACCACCCGCCGACCGGGGGCTGCGCAGTCGGTGGCGCTCCCCGGGCTGGCCCCCGCCGACGCGCGCGCCCTGGCCGACGCGGTCCGCCGCGCCCGCGGGGTCGAGCCGCACCCGCGCGTCCACGCGATCGTCGAAGCGCTCGGCGGCCACCCGGACGCCATCGTGTACTTCGCGCGCCGGTCGGTGGTGATCGACCCCGCCGTCCTCGCGCGACAGCTCCCCGAGGGTCGCGGCGCCGGGCTCGGCGAGGCGCTGGCCGCCCGGACCCTCACCTGGGCGTGGGCGGTGTTGTCGTCCGAGGAGCGCGCGTCGGTCACCCAGCTGCTCGCGTTCCGGGGGCCGTTCCCGATCGCCGGCGCGGCAGCGGTGTGGGCGGTGTCGGAGACCGAGGCCACCGATCGGGTGGTGGCCCTCGTCGAGCGGGGCGTGTTGTCGCGCAAGGGCACGCGGTTCGAGGTGTTCCCGCTCCTGCGCCTGGCTGCGACCACGGCGAGCCCC
>JBIKWC010000159.1:0-16252 GCA_044356535.1 Myxococcota bacterium | reverse complement strand
CGCCACCAGCTACCTGCCCCCCCACGACGGCGACCGCGGGGTCAAGGTGGGCCTGCAGACGGTGTTGAACGACCTGTCGGGGCGCTGGTCGACGGACCGGCAGGTGCTCCTCGACCGCGGGCGCGCCCTCGCCGCCGATCTCGCTGCGCCGCAGGGCGGGCTCTCGTCCATGGCGGACTGGCCCGCGCTGTGGCGGGAGGTCGACGAGCGGCTCGCGTCCCGAGCCGACCGCGTGGACGGCGGGTTCACCGGCGCCCCCAAGTTCCCGCGCTCCGTCACCTGGGACGCGTGGCTTTCGTGGTCGCTCCGCCACGGGCGCCCGGGGGGCCGGGACCACGTGTTGTTCACGCTCCGCACGCTGGCGACGCGCCCGCTCCACGACCCGATCGACGGCGGGTTCCACCGGTACGCCACCGACGCCGCGTGGCGGGAGCCGCACTTCGAGAAGACGCTGACGGACAACGCCCAGCTGGGGCGCTCGTACCTGGACGCGCGCCGCGCGGACCCGGACCCGTTGTTCCCCGCGACCGCCGCGGAGCTCGCCCGGTTCCTGGGCTCGTTCTGGGCGTCCCGGGGGCTGGCCTCCGCGCTCGACGCCGACAGCGCGGGACCGGACGGGACCCTGGTGGAGGGCGCGTACTACGTGTTCGACCGCCGCGGGCTCGCTGCGGCGCTCGGGGCTGGGCCGGGGGAGGAGGCTGCGGTGGCCCTGGGCCTCGCCGGTGAGGCAGCTGGCGCGCCCGGCTGGGTGCATCCGCTGCCGGAGGAGGCCCGTCTGGCGCTGGTGCAGCTGCGGCAGTCGCGTCCGGCGCCGCTCCGCGACGACAAGGTGGTGTTGGGGTGGCAGGGCCTGGCGCTCTCGTTCCTGGCGCGGGCCGGACGCGAGCTCCCGGATCCGCTGGCGGCGAAGCTGGCGGTGCGGCTGGGCACGGTGCTGGACGAACACCTGAAGGCGGGGGTCCCGAGCCGGACCCTCGGCGGGAGCGCGCCCGCCACGCTCGACGACTTCGCGTTCCTGGCGGAGGGGATGCTGGAGCTGTTCCTGGCCACGAACGACGAGCGGTGGCTTTTGCGCGCGGAGAGCTGCGTGCGCTGGGCGGACGAGCGCCTGCGGAAGCCGGACGGCGGCCACTGGCGCGGGGTCCAAACGGATCCACCGCTGCCGGTGCGACCGGTGGCGGACGAAGACGGCTCGGAGCCCTCGGCCGCCGCGACGCTGGCCCGGACGCGCCTGCGCATCGGGGCCTTGCGGGGCGACGACCTCGCGCGGAACCGCGTCACGGAGGACCTCACGGCGACGGCGACAGCGATCACCACGCGGCCGGCCTCGCACACGGCCTGGCTCCGCGTCGCCGACGAGCTGGCGTACCCACCGCCGGAGGTGGTGTTGACGTGGCCCCCGGGCGCGGACGTGGGGCCGATGCGCGAGGCGCTGTTCGCGTCCCCCGCGGTGAACGCGGTGGAGCTGGTGGTGTCGCAGGCCCAGCTGCGTGCGCTGGCGCCGTCGCTGCCGCTGCTGGAGGGCAAAGGCGAGGTGGACGGGCCGACGGCCTACGTGTGTACGCTGGGGGTGTGCCAGGCGCCTGCCAGGACGCCGGAGGCGCTGCGGGGTGCGCTGCGGGCTGCTCAGGCTCCGTAGTTGGGGTTCGTCTCGCGAGGCAACCCTTGACCCATCGGTCGTGGCGACGTGACCGTCTCGCCGCCGCGGGAGGCTTGCCGACCGAACACGGAGGCACGGAGAACACGGAGGGCACTGAGGACGAGGAGGAGGGAGGTAGGAAGGAGGTAGGAAGGAGGAAATCCATCCGGGCCGGGAGGGCGTCGAGCGAGGGAGCGCGCCACCCATCAGCCCTTCCGGTGCGGCTCGTCCGCGCGGCGCACCTCCCCCGGCTGTTCGCGGAACGTGGCGTTGGCGTCGCGCAACGTGGCGGCGTCGCGGGGCGCCTGGACGCGGCGGTGGGTCTCGTTCACCATGGTCACCATCCGTGGATGGAGCAGCGATGTCGTCCGGCGACGTGTACCTGATGGCGCCTCTGGGGCTCTCCCCCGCCATCGTCACCGAGGCCCTGTGGTGGCTCGTCGTCCGCGAACAACGCCGAGTGGTGGGCGTGGAGCTGTGGGTCACCAAGGCGGACGACGGGGGACGGGCAGCGACGGACACGCTCTGGGACTGGGTGAAGGAACGGAAGGAGGGGAAGACACTGTGGCAGCGACTCCGGGATGCGGCTGGCGAACACCAGACGCTCCTGCCCGAACTGCCGGAACGGTTGCCCGTCCGACATCGAGAACCGGACAGCGCGCTGTCCGAGAGCCTCACGGTGTTCGCGTTCGAGCACGGCGACGTTTCGTTGTCCGACAACCGCGGCGCGGGGGAAGCCGAGGCCATCGGTCGGCAGCTCCACGCGCGCGTCCGGCACCTGTGCGCGACCCTGGGTGACACGGTGTTGGTCGGGTCCATCGCTGGCGGGCGGAAGAACTTCGGCTCGACGCTCCAGGGAGCGTTCGAGCTGCACGCGCGGGTGACCGATCGCCTCGTGCACGTGCTGGTCCACCCGAGCATCGAAGCCTCGGCGGCGCGCTCCGGCTTCGTTGTTCCTGAACCTGGGTGGGGTGTGCCCCTCGACCAACAGGTCACCGTGTTCGACGTCCCGTTCCCGCCAATGCGCGCGCTGTTCCCCGAGGCGAGCGCGGTGTTCGACGACGAGGACCCAATCACGCTGTGGAGCCAGTTCCGCCGCAACTTCATCGACGCCGAGCAGGTCACGGCCGTGATGAGTAAGTCGGAAAGGCGGTGGTGTCTGCAGTTCTTCGTCGGCGGGGAGCCGAGGTGGACCTATCGGTTCGCGACCGCGGGCAGCGCCGAGGTCTACGCAGCGATCGTCGCAGGGCCGTGTGTTTCCCAGGGGCGGAAGAGGCGCCTCACGGACTGGTCGAACTACATCCTGAAACACCCGCTTGGGCGGCAACGCGACTCCGAGGTCGGTCCGGATGATGACGCGCTCGGAAAGCGGATTCGCAAGCTCGCCGCCGAGATGAGCGCGCTCCGGCTCCGCGGCCTCCTGCCCTTCGCGGTGGAAGGCGAGATGGAGGGCGCCCACGTGCCCGCAGCGAACCGGGTGACGCTCCCCTCGTCACCTTCGTTCCGTCGGACCGAGTCCGGCGGCCAATTCGGTCCAACGGACTAAAATAGGCTTCAAAGGTTGCTTCCGCTAGGTGCTCGGCGGAGGCAATCATGAATCGACCGCTCTCGAAGTCCGCCCTCGGCGGGCTCCTCGTTCTCTCGTGCGTGGCGGTGGCCGCCCTCGGGTCCACCACCGCGCACGCGTTTATCTACATCGGCAACCCGAACCTCGGGTTCCGCGTCGATCGCCCTGCAGGAGACTACGTCTCCGGGAGCGCGGTCCTCACCAAGGTGCGGGTCCACAAGTGCGGGGGTGGGTACATCGACTACCCCGTGGGCGCCACCGTGGACCCCGTGGCGGGCGGCTCGGTGCCCATCGGCGCCGGTGACCTGTGCTTCGCCACCTTCTACTGGGGGTCGGTCCTCGAGATCGAGGGGCCGGCGTACACGCTGGAGGTGGACGACGCCACCACCACCGTGACCCTGGGCAGCGAGATCGCGCCCGTGGCGCTGACCCCCTACGAGGTGGTCTCCGGCACGATGAACGGGGGCGGGCCCTGGCTCCTGGTCGAGGTCGACTGAAGCTGACTGCGCCAGCCGCAGGGGCTGATCACCCCAGCGGATCGGCGTCGGTGTAGCGACTGACCGGGAACAGCTGGATCCCCAGCAGGTACACCCGGTTCGGGACCTCCCCCGACGCCGGTCCCTCCGCCGCCAGCAGCTCCCGCTCGAGCTCCCGCAGCCGGGACAGGAACGCCGCCAGGCGGGCCTCGGGAACGGCCAGCGTGGTGGTGGAGTGGTGGCGCTCGTTGTGCCGCGACCCGCGGAGCGCGCCCGCCGCCAGCTGCAGGGCGTCGCGGTGCAGGGTCGCGGCGGCCTCCGAGATGGGGCCGGGTGGGAGGTCCGAGGGCGACCACGTCGGAGCGCCCGCGCGCAGCCCCCCCGCGCCGTCTGGGACCAACAGCTCCAGCCGCACCAGCAGGGTCAACGCCGCTTCGGCTTCGGCGACGGAGATGGGTGGGTCCAGCGTGGCGGCGATCCAGGCGGGCTCGGCGCGGAAGCCCTCGCAGCGCGCCAGCTCCGCGATGGCGCCGACGTGCCACTGGCCGAACGCCTGGGCCACGTCCTCCGAGAGGTGCCCGGCCGCGCGCTGGCGCTGGGAAGCCTGGACGGTCGCCCAGCCCGACGCGCGGACCCGCTCCGAGGAGCTCTCGAGGTCGACGAGCGCGGACAGGTACGCGCCCACCTCGTCGTCCAACCCCAACGCCGCCGAAAGCGCCGGGACCTGGGCTGGGTCCAGCTTGCGCTTGCCGGAGAGGATGTTGCTGAGCCACCCCTCGGACCGACCGACCGCTCGCGCGAGGTCCCGCTGGAGGGCGCCGCGGTGGGCCAGCGCGACCTGGAGGGCCGTTCGGTAGTCGGTGGTGTCGAGGACGGGGTGGGGCATGGCGCACACTACCCGCGCGCGGCGCGGTGGGCGAGGCGCAGGCCGTCTCGCGGCGAAACCGGTGGTGGGTCCCACCGCTTCTCGGGTTGAAAAGTCGGTCGGGTGCTGCGGCGGTGGGGATCGACGTAGGTACTCGTTCACCCTGGGATGCCACGTGGAACAGGCCCTCTCGTCGGACTACCGGTCGCTCCACCACCAGACGGCGCGCGCCCTGGGGCGGTTCCGTCGGCAGATCCCGGGCGCGGTGCTGGACGAGCTGTGCCAGGACGCGGCGCTCCGCGTGTTCACGGCGCGCTCGGTCCGCTGCCCGACGGCGTTCGCGCACCGGGTGGCGGTGCGCTTGGCCATTGACTGGTTGCGCGCGGCGAAGCGGGCCGCAGCGTGGTCGGAGCGCGTCGACGACGGCGAAGACGGATGGTCGCGGGCGGAGGTGTCCCTGGACACCTCGCGCGTGCTGGGGGCGCTGCGGGAGGCGCCGCCTGGGTACCGAGAGCTGATCCTGCGGCACTTCGTGGACGATCTGGATCTGGGGGACCTGGCCCGCGCGGAGCTCGCCCGGCGCGGGGAGTCGGGAGACGCGGCGTTCGCGCGCGCCCGCGACAGTCTCTACAAGCGGCGCAATCGGGTGCTGGCCTGGCTGCGCGAGCGGCTGGCGGAGCCCACGCGCCGGACCACCTGACTGCGCCCTACAGGTGCGTGTCGATGTCGAGCAAGCGGAAGACACCGTTCTCGAACCGACCGAACGCGCGCCGGGCGGGGGAGCGGGAGGTGACGTACAGCTCGTGCGTCGCCCCAGGGACCGCGTTCCCCGCCAACGCCTTGAACGTGGCTGCCTTGGGGAGCGGCACCCTCGCATCATCGAGGTGGTGTCCGAGCGCCCCGACGTGCGCGTGGAGCTCGGCGCGATCCTCGACGGACAGCGCCGCTGCGGCCTTGCAGAACTTCTGGTCGTACACGACCTTCGGCGAGAACGGTCCACGGAGCGCGCGATGCCACGGTCCCGATGCGGCCTTCCACGCCAGGGTCCCCCAGACCGTCAGCTCGCGCATCTCTCCGAACTGGAGGACGAGCCCAGCGGGAAGGGTGTCCACGTCCCCCTGGTCGACAGGGAGGTTCTGCGCGAGGCGGAACAGCGTGTGTTCGTGCCCGGCGGCGCTGCCCGCGAGGTCGAGGCGCATGGGCAGCGGGGGC
The DNA here is from genome assembly GCA_044356535.1 of Myxococcota bacterium. GTDB lineage: Bacteria > Myxococcota_A > UBA796 > UBA796 > JACKER01. Next base: position 10,493 of record JBIKWC010000159.1, on the reverse strand, counting down.
AACACGATCAGCCGCGTGGACCGCTCGAACAGGTACACGCACGTAGCGCCGAGCGCGAGGCCCACTGCCTGCAAGTAGCCGTTGAGCGCCTTGAAGCCGCCCGTGAGGTGGAACACCACGTCGTGGGAGCTCCGATAGTCTTCGACCGAGGCAGCGACTCCATCGGTGAGCTCTCCAGTGGCCCGTCGGAAGGCGTCCGGATCGTCGCTGCGCAATCCATGCGGCACGAGGCGCTCCACCGAGTGTCCTTCCCCCCGCAACCGCGTCTCCACCAGGAGCGCGGCCTCCTTCCCCAGCGCCGTGTCGGAGGCGACGAGGAGGTGGTGCACGCTCGGGGCGGGGCGCTCGAACGCGAGGACCTGAAGCCCCGCGAGCTCCGCCGACAGCCGGGCGGCCTCCGGCGCGGTGAGGCTCGGGAACCGCGCACGCCGCGCCTCGAGGTGCGCATGGAGCGCGGGAACGTCCGGGAGCCGGGTCGCGTTCGTGTGGTGGACGAGCTGGAGCTTCGGGTCGGCATCGTTCGTGAGACTGCTGGTTCCCACGGTCGAGATCACCAGCAACGGGCGCATCACTTCTTCCCCTTGGACTTGTAGGCCGCTGCCAAGGCGGCTCGTTCGGCCTTTGCGATGGCACCGAACCGGCCGGGGGCCTGCTCGAGGAGCGCGACCTTGGCGCGATACATCAGGTGGAAGGCGGCGCGCACGTCTGCGTCCTCGTCCGAAAGCCCGACGACGACCAGTCGACCGCCGCCCTTGAACCACGACGTCAGCACCGCAGCGCCTTCGTCGGCGACGACGTCGGCGACCCTCCCGGCTGGGTCGAGGGCTCCTCGACGCACGCGGCGCGCGGATTCGCGGGCGGCCTCGACCCGGTCCGCAGCCTCCGCTGCATCCTCCTTCCTGCGTCGCTCCAGCTCCGCCGCGGCCTCGCGTTCAGCGCGCTCCTGGGCGTCCCGATCCCGGGGATCGTCCGCGGCCCGCGACATCCGACCGTACCCCGCGCGGGTCTTGGCCCCGACCCCGCGCTCGGCGAGCGCCGTGAGGAGGTGTCGGAGCCCCTCTGCCGCCCACGCCTCGGGACCCTCCACCACGACCCGGAAGCTGCCACGAGCGGCGAGGAAGGTGTTGGGAACAGGGCTCTCTTCCCCGCTCGGGGCACCCTTGCCCTGGTAGTACCCGCTGTGGTGCGGCGTCACGACCTCGGCCTTCCACGGAAGCACGGAGTCGGGCACCCACCAGGCGTCCAGGAAGTCGACGGCGCCCGCGGCACCCCCGTCGTCGGTGGACTCGGGCGCCCAGCCGAACCAGTCGCGCAGAGCGTCGGACGCGACACCCCGGTCGCGCATCCACGCGCGGGTGATCCCCTTCAAGCTCGTCCCGGGGAGCCACGGGGTCCCCCACACCGGGTGCAGGGCGAGGCCGTTCTCGGTCGGCGATGGGTTCCCGAGCCCACACAACACGAGGTCCTCGCTCTTGACCACCGCGACGGAGCGCCCCGAGGTCGGGGGCGTGAACTCCCGCCAGCGCTCGTAGGCGGGCCGGTAGCCGGGAGGGGGCCGGGCCACCTCCAGCATCCGACGGAGCTCCGTGGCGCGCGCCTCGCCGTCGCCGCCTCCGAGGAGCTTCGTGGAGGCGAGCCCGACGTGGCCAATCGGAAACTCGGAGAGGCTGGAGCGGGAGGGATCCTGACCGGTGAGCGCCGGCGGGGGCGCGACCGCGCGGCGGACCGCGTCGTCTCCGGAGAGCAGCTGGACGGCATCCGCGAGGTGGATCGCGTCTCGATCGACGGCCAGGCGCTGTGCCCGGGGGAGCTGCAGGAGGCGCTGGACCGCGCCCTGCACGTTGTCGCCGAGCCCGAGCTGGGCGGCGAACCGGCGCGCGACCTCGGGATCGGCCAACTCGAGGCCGCGGACCAGGCCGAGCGCCCGAACCTGTCCGGTGAGCGTCTTGGCGTCCTTGCCGGAGACGATGGCGCCGGCGCGCCGGAGGTGGTCGGGGCTCATGGGGACACCTCGGTGAGGGGATGGAACACGACACGCCCCGAGCCACCGCCCCGATGCCCGCCGATCCGCACGACGTGCCGTGGGATCGCGTCCGGCGGTCCCGCCGACCAGGTCCACCACAACGTGCCTGGCGGGCACCTCTCGACGGTGAACAACTTGTGATCCTCCACGACGCCGTCCTCGCCGACCGCGTTGCGGTGCTGGAGCTCGGTCCAGGCCGCGACTGCATGGGAGAACAGGTCCTCGTGGACCACACAGAGGGCAGCGACCGAAGGGCCGCTGAGGCGCTCGGCCAGCCGCGCCCGCCACGCAGGAAGGGTCGAGTCGGACTCGTCATGCCAGACCAGGTCCAGGTCCTCCAGGAACGCGGTGCCCGTGGTCGGCGCGCCCACGCTGGTACGGGCGGCGGCCCGCAGGGCGCGGGGACCGAGCACGCCGTCCTGTTTCGCAACTGGGACCCCGGGCGAGCCTTCCCACGCCCGCGCCAGGCGGGCGAGCGCCAACGGCGTGGTGAGGAGGCCGCACCCGCCGGCGGCGCTCCGGACTGGCAGCGCCAGCAGGACCCCATCCCCAACCTCCAACGGGCCGCGCTGGTCCGGGGTCCCGAACGCGGACAGGTCGCGCCCGCTCCACACGGCATCACCGCGGAGGGCTCCCTTAAGCGATGACCCGGGCAGGACCGGCCAGCCGGTCAGCGCCTCCCGCGACACCGGCAGATCGACCGCGCCCACCGCGTGCCCGTCGCCTACCCGCACCGAGGTCACCGCTTCGATCACCCACGGCCTCACTGGACACCTCCGACCCGGCGGGCGCCCTTGGATTGCAGGAACGCGACGAACGCGTCGAGCCCGTCTTGCCGCACCTGGCCCGTCACGCCGGGCGCCCCCTTCACCACGACCTTGGGGGTGGCCCACAAGCGGAGCACGATCAACGCGGGGACGAACTGGCTCCCGACCGGGACCACCCGGATCAGGATCGGGCTCGGCAGACGCAAGCTCTGCGCGGGCTTGATCTCGCGCGTCCCCTTGAAATGGCCGTGCGACGAACGCACCTGGATCGGCAGGCCGAGGGACGGCCACACGTCGAGCTGGCCGCGCCCCTCGCGGATGGTGCCCCAGTCGTTCTGTTGGATGGCCGGCATCCGCAGGCTGCCGTCGTACTCGTCCCGGGAGAGGGCCTTCATGCCGCGCGCCTCGCGAAACCGCTGCAGCGCGAGCTCGAGCGCTTTGCGTTCGCTCCCTTGCGCTGCCCAGGTCAGCAGGGTGGCGCCCGCAAGCGACGGCCAGGGACGCGCACCGGCGGACGGCGCCAGCCGGGTGATCTCGGACGCCCAGGCCTCGATGGTTCCGAACGGCGCCCGAGCGGTCAGAATCCCGTACCCGCGCGTGGTCCGGCTCCCCAAGCCCCCACAGAGGAGCCACGCGTCGACCGCCCGCTGGAGCGCCGCGCCGTGCTCGGAGGGCGCCTCAACGTCCAGTCGGGCGCGAACGTCCGCATGGAGCTGGGGGCCCACCGCGCCGCGGAGCGTCCACAGCGCGTAGTCCTGCTCGGGACCGGGCCTGGGTGTCGAGGTGGCCTGCCGAACCGCGACCCGCACCGCGCTGGCGAGGGTCTTCTCGCCGTGGACCGCGCCGAACAGCGCCGACTCCTGGGTGCGGAGCGCCTGCAGGTCGGTGGTGTCCTGGGTGGCGCGCCACCAGCTCCGGAGCCCTCCGCGGACCGACGGGACGCGGATCGGGCGGCCCTCGTCGATCCGCTTGCTCTCGCTGCCGCCGTTGACGATCGGGGTGATCGAGCGAACATCCGCGGACCAGCGCCAGACCGCGTCGGACCGCTCCGGGACCGGCGGGGGGGCGGCATCGGTCCGCCTCATGGCGCGCTCCGGGCCTGGACCAGGCGCTTGTACCAGGCCAATGTCCGCAGGACCTCCTCGGTCGCCCGACGGCGGTCGGTCTCGCCGAGCCCGATGGACCACGCCAGGAGCGTTGCGCGGTCCACTTGTTCGAGCTGTTCGGCGAGGTGGTCGAGGATCGGCTTCTGACCAGCCTCTCCGCGGGCCGCGACGAAGTGGAGCGCGACGGCGAGGCCCTCCCGGTGGACCAGCACTGGCAGCTTGAGAACGATCGACCTGTACTTCTTGAACCCAGCATCCGGCACGGAGGTGACGTGCGCGAGAGCGCGTTGCGCGAGGCCGAGCTCGTCCTGGGGCCCCTTCGCTCCGGGGGTCATCCGGACACCCGGTGGGCCAGGAACCGACACAGGCCCATGCCGGTCGAGGCGTTGGCGCCGACCTGTAGCCGGCCGCCGGAGAACGCCTCCACCGCCGAGCTGACGGTCGCGCCCGATGCCTGGCGGGTGGGGGCCGCCTGGAGGAACCCAGCCAGGACCGTCTCGGCGGGCAGCGACTCCTCGTACCACAGGCCCCCGTCGGCGACAGTGCCCGTCGCATCGTCGATTCGGATGTGCGCGCGCACGTCGGTCGCGTGCTCGACGAGGAACGTGAACTCGGCGTCGGGGACCACCACCATCCGCTCCTGCAGGGCGTTCGCCCACCAGGGTTCGTCGGGGAACACCCACCCGGCGATCCCGTCCACCACCGCGTCGTCCAGCACACCGTCCACGGCGAGGCGGCGCCCGCCCAGGACCAGCGGTCCGGCGCCCTCCCGGAGCGCGGTCCGCTTCGGCACCCGCGTGCCTGGCGCGGGGATCTGGAACCCGACCAACCCGAGCTCGCGGAACAGGCGGGCCAGGACCCACGGGCAGGTCACCCACGCGAAGGTGCCGCTGTCGCTCCGGACCGGGAACAGCAGGATCCGCGCGTCGCTGACGCGGAGCGCGCCCGCGTGCTCCTTGGCGCTTCGGGTGTCCGGACCGAAGACCGCGGTAACGTCGAGGTCGTGCCCCCGCCCGGCATCCCGCAGGACCCCCTTCATGGACGATCCGGCGACCAGCGGGTGGCGGGTCGCCGGGTCGCGCTGGATCGGCTGGTCGATGAGCCCCGCGCCCTCGCCGGTGCCGACGTGGAGCGGGGTGAGCGCGTGGAGCACGTACCGCCAGGTGATCATGGCATGACCTCGCTTGTGTGGCAGAGTTCGGAGTCGAAGTCGGAGAGCGTGCCGTCCCACGTGCCGAGCAGGACCACTCCGAGGCCGTCCCGGCGGTCCTGGTCGGTGTCGGACATGGCTGCCCCCCAGGTCTGGCGCACCCAGCGCTCCCGCTCGTCGGGGCCCCCGCCGAGCTCGAGCCAGGTGACCGACCCAGCAGGCAGCAACCGCCGGGTGGGCTTTCGCCTCGCGGTCTGGAGGTCGTAGCCGCTCACGACCTCGGGCCGCCCGTTCACCTGGGCGACCACGCGGCTGCCTGGAGGGGCGCTGGCCACCAGGTGGGCAGGGCTGGCGCCGCCCGCGAAGTGCGCCGGGGTGACCCAGAGGACCCGCACGGCGCCCTCGCGGGCGCTGGCCAGGACCGCGGCGGGGAGCGCCGGGAAGGCGAGGCTGCCCTCGCGCCACACCCCGAGGCGGCGCTCTCCCGCGAACGCGCCGAGCCCCGGCGCGAGCGCTGCATCGGTGCGTACCGCCAGGCACAAGGTCCGATGGCGGTCGGCGAACACCCGGCCTTCGGTGCCGAACAACGCGCCATCTTCCGCAGTCCCCGTGTGCGGGTCGATCACCACGTGGGTGCGGGGTGCCTTCTTCGGGCCCGGATCCCCCACGAGGGCAGTCGACGAGCTGGCTCCGGCCAGCCAGGCGAGCATCTCAACGCCGGTCCACCAGCGGGGCAGGTCCTTCGGCGGCTTGCCCTCGACCCGCAAGACCGGCCCGACCGGCTCGACGGAGCCTGACGTTCGCTCGCCGTCGCGGCGCCGGAGGGGAACGAGGGGGACCGGCGCCCTGGTGTCCGTGAACGTCACGTCGGCCGGGCCCGGGAACAGCCACTCCGCGACGTCCCCGCAGACCCGAACGAGGTGCGGGCCCAGGACGCTGCATCCACGGAGCTCATCGATCCGGGCGGGTTCGAACAGGCCGTTAGCGGCCGTCCCCGCGCGGGTGCGGACCACGCCCGCGACCTGGGTCGGCGGGGGGAGTTCGCGGCTGCGCTGGACATGGCCCCGGATCGCGGTGGCGGGTCGCCCATCGCCGAACACCAGCGGCTCCGCCGGGTCGAACAGCCAGGTGTGCAGGGTCATGGGGTCACCTCGGCAGTGAGCGCGCGAGCCAGGACCAGGACGTCGGCGAGGCGCCGCAGCCCAGCGAGGCTCTGGACCTCGCACAGCAGGTCGTCGGCCTGCACGTTCTTCTGCGCGAACACGGCTTTCGCCACGGCCAGCGCGAGGGTCGCGGTTTCCTCGCCCCCCTCCCCGTCCGGTCCGAGCAGCCTGTCCGCGGTCGCGCGCAGGTCGTAGGGCAGGCCTCGAGGCAGGCCGTCGCGGTAGCGAGCGATCGCGCTTCCGAGCACGCCATACGGGTGGTCGGCGTCCCCCCACCTCGCGGCCACCTGGACCGCGTCCCCCGAGCGCGCCACCCGCCGGACACACCAGGCGTTCCGCCCTGCGTCCTTGGCCGCCCGCTCTGCGGCTTGGGCGTGTTCTCTGGCGTTCGCCAGCGGCTCCAGGTGGTGGACGATGGCGATGCCCACTGAGAGCGTGGTGGGCTCGGCGTCCACCAGGGCCTTCGCCGGCGCCCCGACGTCGGCGTCGTACGCGTCTCGGAGCCGAGCCGCGAGGTCAAGCGCCTCCGCGACGGGCACGAACGCGAGAACGTCGTCGCCGCCCGCGTAGATCGTGAACCCGTCGTGGTGACTGACGATCTCCCGCACCCTCCCCGAGAACCGCGCCAGCGCCTCACCCACGCCCTCGAGCGTCTTCGCCGAGGTGGCGGCGCCGAGGACCTTCCCCATCTTGTCGCCGTCGGCTTGGACCAGGGCGTAGTAGGGCTGCGGCTCGCCAACGCCCAGGGTCCGCAGGAGCTCGCGAAGCGCCCCCTCGGCGACCCGTCGGTCCCGGTCGTCCTCATAGAACTCGTGCAACCGAGACGCGTACAAGATGTGCACGGGCTGGTGGCCCACGAGGGGCAGCGCGACAGGGTCGCGAGGCAGGTCCGCGCCGAGGGGCGCCAGCGCGGCGAGGTACCGCTGCCAGGCGCTGGGAGCCTCGGGGAGGGCCTCCGCCCGCCTCAGGAACGGCATCGCCGCCGTCGCAGAGACTGTGGGGATGCGGTCGTGCATCGTGCGCGGCCTGACCCGCTTGAGGAGGCCCACCGCGTCGAGGACCTCCTGGTCGAGCACACCCAGCGACCGGCGCGCACCTGCTTGCTTCCGCAGGTCGAGGACCGCCTCCCGGGCGCCGTCGAGCGAGGACTTCGGGCGGTCGCTGGCCCACGACGGCGGCTGGAACGCGCGGTGCGCCTTGGTCGCAGCCAGGAGGTGTTCGACCCGGCGCCGATCGGCCTGGAAGTCCGCCGTGCGCGGGGTCGCTGCCCACTGGAGCTCGAGGAGGTCGTCGAGCTGCCTGCACGCGCCGTCGCGATCGAGCCCCACCAGGGCCTCGACCTCGTCGAACACGGCCCTGGCGTCTTCGCGGAGCCGGTCCCTGGCCGCGCGATCCATGGCAGCCGCGACCTCCAGGGGATCGGCGTCGTCGGGGAGCTCGACCAGAACCTTGTTCGCGATGCCGATACCGGAGTTGGAGGCCGACGCTGCGGACGGGAGAAGCAGTGCGGCGCCTGCCCTGTGGGCCGCCCGGACAGCGGCGCGGCTCACCTCCGACAACAGGTGGCTCCCGTACCAGAGGTCGAGGGTGCGGCGCGCTGTGGCGATGAATTCCTGGACAGGCCCGACGGACCACAGGAGGAGGTGCATGGGTTCCCTCGTTCTGGGGAGGCGACGCGCGAGGGGTCGCGGATCGGACACCTGCTGGAAAAGAAATCCGGGAAAGGACCCGCGGCAGTCGACCCGCACGAGAAAACTGCGACCGGCGTCGTCCGATCCGTCGGTCCCGACCGTCAGGGGGATCGGAGGACTTCATGTCGCTGCGTTTGTCGTTGTTCGCGCTGCTGCTCACCGCCTGCACCTCCTCGGAGCAGCGGCGGATCGAGGAGACCATCCTGCTGACCGTCGTCAACGACACCGGTGGGCAGCTCTGGTACTTCCAGTACTCGCCCTGTGGCGCAGAGGATTGGGTCGAGGTCATTGGGGCCGACGAGTACGTCGCCAACGGCGACCCCGTGTCCAGCCGTTCGCTGCGGCCCGGGTGCTACGACCTGTACGTCGAGGACGAAGACGGCTGTACTTCCTACAACGACACGGGAGGGAACCTGAAGGCCGGCCTGGAGTTCACCTGGACGGTCCGCGGCCAGGATCTCGACTGCTACTACTTCTTCTGAGGTTGCGCCGCGCGCGGGGTCAGCTGGCGCCGACCCACACCACCGCCCACCCCAGCACCTCCACATCGCGCCGCTCCGGCCGCACCACCTGCCCGTCGGCGCCCGTCGCGACCTCCGTGCCCAGCGCGTCCTCCACCCACGCCCGGCGCACCCGCGTGGCCCACAGGTCGGGCGGGACCACCGCGTAGCGCCCCCCCTCCGGCGGGCGCCGCTCCAGCCAGGCGTCGTCGAGCGCCACCGCATCGGGCGTGTCCCCCCGCAGCCACCGGTGCACCACCCGCTCCGCGCGCGCCCCGTCCACCACCAGCGTGACACGCAGCCGCGCGTACAACGTCGGCGCCCAGCCCGGGCCCGCCTCCAGCCCCAGCGCCGCGTGGCCGTCGGACGACAGCCAGCGCACCGGGACCTCCGGCGGCAGCGGCGGGGGCGACGCCAGGCGGCCGTCCGACGGCGCCGCCCGCTCCCACACCTGGCCCAGCCGCCCGATCTCCGGGCGCGTCAGCGGACCCCGCAGCCACGAGGTCACCTGCCGCGTGCGGAGCACCCGCGCCGCCGGCTGCTCGGCCGACCTCCACACGAAGGCCCGCGGCGGCAACCGGGCCACCAGCGCGTCCACCTCGCCGGCGTCCGCCCCGCCCACCGCCGCCACCAGCCCGTCCACCAGCCGTTGGCGGTCCTGTTTGGTCTGCAAGCGGCCCACGAACCAGGTCCCGGCGTTGGACAGCGCCTTGTAGTCCACGTCCACCGGGTTCTGCGTGCAGAGCACCACGCCCACGCCCACGGCCCGCGCCTGCTTCAACAGCGTGAGCACGGGGCCCTTGGTGGGCGGGTCCTTCGGGTGGGGCGGCAGGTAGCCCGTGACCTCGTCGAAGTAGAGCAGCGCCCGCAGCGCCCCCGTCCCGGGCAGGCGCCGCGTCCACGCGACCACGGCGTGCAGCGCCAGCGTCACGAAGAACTGGCGCTGGCGGTCGTCCAGGTGCGCGAGCGACAGCACCCGCAGCGGGGTGCGCCCGGTCGGCGTGGGCGCGAGCCAGGCCGCGATGTCGAGCGGCACCCCGGTGAGCCACGACCGGAACGCCGGGCTCGCCGCCAGGTTGTTGAGCGCCAACGCCAGCGCCGTTCGCGCCTCGCGCGGCAGCACCTCGTCGACCGGGAAGTACCCGAGCGCGGTGAACGGGGGGTCGACCACCCGCGGCAGGAGCACGTCGAACGGCAGGGACTCCCCCGCCGCGAATCCGTCGCCGAGCACGCGCGACAGCAGGATGGCGCGTGGATCGGTGAGGGGGTCGACCGACAGGCCGATGAGGGAGAGGAGCGCGGAGACGGCGCCCGTCACGTACTCGCGCAGGCCCTCGGGGTCGGCGGTGAGGCCCTCCGGGGCGCGGGTCAGCGCGGTGAGCACGTCCACCGGGACGCCGGACTCGCTGCCGGGCGTGTGGACGATCACCTCGACGGTGGCCTTGCGGGCTGCGAGGACCTCGGGGCCGATGCCGTCGGCGGCGAGCGCCTGGCCCCACGCAGCTGCGGTGGCCGCGGCGAGCGCTTCGACCGTACAGCCCTGGCGTGCGGCCTCGGCGGGGTCGACCCACGGGACGAAGTCCTCCGGCCGGGCGGGGTCGAGGGCGAGCGCGAGGTTCGCGAGGTCGCCCTTGGGGTCGATCGCCAGCAGCGGGACGCCGGCCATCGCGAGCGACTCGAGGAGCCCCACACACAGCCCGGTCTTGCCGGAGCCCGTCATCCCCACACACACGGCGTGGCGGGTGAGCTCGCGGGGCTCGAGCGTGGCGGCAGCGCCGGTGGGGGTGAGGGACGCGAGGTCGAGGGCGGCGCCGAGGGTCAGGGGCATTCGGGGTCCTCGGGGCCGGGGCCTTGGTTCAGGAGGAGCAGATCCCGAGGCGGCGCGAACGAATCGGTGTTCGGCACGGGCGAAGCGGTAGCCGTCGCGAGCGAATCCGACACCGTCACGCGCGAACGGGTGGCCGTCACCAGCGAACCGGCGACCGGCACCGGCGAAGTGGTGACCAGCACCAGCGAATCGACGACCGTCACAAGGTGCGGAGGTGTGGTGCCGGTGGTGGGTTCGCTCGTGCTGGTGGCGGGTTCGCCGGTGT
>JBIKWC010000157.1:0-16324 GCA_044356535.1 Myxococcota bacterium | reverse complement strand
TCGCCGTCGCCGAACACCGTGTCGAAGAACAGCGCGGTCTGCTCCTGGCGCACGTCGAGGTACAGCCCGCGGGTGCCGGTGTAGCCGGCCTGCACCGAGACCACGTCGCTGCCGAAGTACGCGCCCGCGACGTAGTCGACGGCGTAGCGCTGCACGCTGCGCCCGGCGTTGCTGCGCCCGACGACTGGGGCGAACGCGGCGGGGTAGAGGTTGAACAGCGGCAGCGACCAGCTCGCCGCGCGCTGTCCGATGAGGCTCTGGGTGACGCTCGAGGCGTAGTACGCGCGGAACTTGCTGTTGAGCGGGCCGTCCTCCACGAACGGGAGCGCGAAGCCGAGGTTGGTGGCGCCGAGGTCGAGCGGCTGGGCGAAGATGTCGCCCGCGTACTTCCCCTCGGTGTCGGCGCACGAGGTGGGCACCGACGCGGCGTTGGCGATGATGTGGAAGTCCATCGCGATGAGGGTGTCCCAGGTCAGCCGCTCGCGCGCGAACGTGGCGGCGCCGTAGGTCTGGCTGTTGGTCCGCACGGCGGAGAGGGCGTTCGAGAAGCCCGCGGTCCCGGCGATGGGGCGGAAGGTGTCGCACGGCGTGAGGGTGCCCGCGGCAGCGACCTGCAGGAGCGCGATCACCGGGGCTCCAGGATGACCGGGCACGCCGAGGAGGAGGCGAGCCAGCGGTCGAAGTCGTCGCCGTACTCGACGACGAGCTCGCACGCGAGGTTGCGGGTGACGAGCGCGCACTCGTAGAGCGGGCTCTCCTCCTCGAGCGTGACGTCCTCGGGGATGGTGCAGGCGTACCGCTCCTCGAACGTGGCGATCCGCTCGGTGGCGAGCTTCTGGTCGAGGCCGCAGGCTTCGCTGCGCGAGCCGATGGCGTACCCCACCTCGAGGCACGCCTGGTCGGACGGCAGCTGGTGGGCGCAGCCGGCGGCCGCGGTGAAGAGGAGGGCGCGGATCACGGGATCACCACGTCCCAGGTGGGGGCACCCAGGGGGACGTCGAACGCGGAGACGAGGGCGCCGTACGGGTCGCGGACGACGTACGACGTGCCGGTCGAGATGGTCGAGGTCCAGAGGCCGCCGGGAGCGATGGCGGTCAGGTACAGCTCCGCGCAGGTGTCGGGGTCGAGCTGGTACAACAACACCTCGGCCGGCCGGCCCGGGTCGACGCTGACGGTGAGGGTGCCGATGGACCCGCGCTCCCCGCACCCGCCGCCGCCGCCGGTGTCGAAGCCGCCGACATCGGTGTGGACAGGGAAGTACGACCCGTAGCCGCAGGCCGGGAGGACCAGGAGCAGCAGGAGCGACGGGGAGAGGCGTGGCATCGGTGGCGTTCCTGTCCTGCTGACGGCGTCCCGGGGTTACCACGCCGTTACGGCCGCGGCCTGCTCCAGGCGCGGACGAGCCTCACCCCGACGTAGTCGTAGCGCGAGTGCGGGTAGTACCAGTCGCGGTCCGCGAGCCGGCCGCGGGTCGGTGCGTCGCCCCAGCTGCCGCCGCGCCGGACGCGCCACGCGGTGGGATCGCCGGCCTCGGCAGGGCGCACGCGGTCCCCGGGCGTCGGCGGACCCTCCGGGCGCCACGGGTCGGCGCACCAGTCGCGGACGTTGCCCGCGAGGCCGCGCACGCCATAGGGGCTCTCGTCGAGGGGGAACGCCCCGATCGGCTCCACGGTGGGCGGCCCGGCGTGGCTGTCGCCGAGGCACGCGTACGAGGGATCGAACCCGTCGCCCCAGGGAAACACCCGCCCGTCGACGCCGCGCCCGGCCTTCTCCCACTCGTGCTCCGCGGGGAGACGCCACGGCTGCCCCGTCCGCGCCGCTTCGCGGGCCGCCAGCTCGGTGGCCTCCCGCCAGTCCACGTGCAGCAGCGGGTGGTCGTCGGGCCCCTCCGCAGGCCAGCCCAGCGCGCGGGCGTCCCGGTTCGTGAGCGGGTGCCGGCGCACCACGAACGCGTCGCACCACACGCGCCGGCCGGGCACCGACGCGGACGCGAGCGCGTCACCACCCACCCGGAACCAGCCGGCGGGGACGAGGACGTCGTCGGGGCCGAGGCTCCCGCGCGGCGGCAACCCGAGGGCGGGGGCGGGACCTCCTTCGGGGGGAACCCCGTCCCAGTGCGCGCCGCGCCCCAGCTCGACCGGGTACCGGACCTCGTCGCAGGCCGGGTGCGACACCACCAGCAGCCACCGCCCCATCGGCAGCGCCGCCGCCACCAACGGCGTGGCGCCCAGGACGCCCTCGCGGACGAGCACCAGCCGGCGGCCGTGTGGGACGTAGCGCCAGGCGGTCACCTCGGCGCCGGGTGGGTCGGTGGTGAGGGACACGGCGCCGGTCCCGGCCAGCCAGGCCTCGGCGCGGCGGCGCGTGGGGTGCCCTGTCGCGAGGGCGTCGGCGTGCCGGCGGAGGCGCAGCGCGGCGCGCTCGGTGGTGTCGACGTCGCCGCGGGCCTCGGCGTCCTGGTGCTCGGCGAGGTGGAGCCCGGCGAGCTCGGCGTGGAGCACCTCCCAGCCGGGGGCGTGGGTGAGCGCGCCATCCAGGAGGACCTCGGCCTCGAGCCGGTGGCGGCGGGCCTCGCGGCGCAGGGTGTCCGCTCGCTCGAGCGCGCGCCACCCCGCCGCCTTCGCGTCTTCCCCTGCCCACGCGGGCGTCCGCGCCAGCAGGTCGGCGCCCTCCGCAGCCGCCGGCGTCGCACCCCGCTCGGCCTCGTCGGCGCGGGACAGCAGCGCGCGGGCCTGCGCCACGAGCCCCTCGGCCTGTTCGCGGCGGCGAGCGCCCTCGAGCCAGGCCCGCACCTCGCGGGCGAACGCGGCGCCGTCCGGGATCCGGTGCTCGGAGGCCCAGGCCATGGCGCGTCGGCACAGGGCCACGAGCTCGTCGGGGGCGTCGGCGGGCACGTCGGGGAGGACCTCGGGGACGGGCCCCCCGAGCTGCACCTTCGGCGGCCCCACCAGCAGGTCCCGAAGAATGGCGCCGAGGGCATACACGTCGGCGGCGGGGCCCACGGCGTCGACCTCGCCCTCGGCCTGCTCGGGCGCCATGTACGCCGGGGTCCCGGTGACGCTGCCGACGCGGGTGCGGTGGGCCGGGTCGTCGCCGCGGCGGCTGTGGACCGGGGTCTCGCCCTCCGGGGTGCCGACGACCTTGGCGATGCCCCAGTCGAGGACCAGCACCTCGCCGTGTTCGCCGAGCATGACGTTGGACGGCTTGAGGTCGCGATGGACGACGCCTCGGGCGTGGGCGTACCCCACGGCGTCGGCGACGCGAGCCAGGGCGTCGACGAGGCGGGTGAACGGGAACGCGGGGGCGTCGGGGTGGGCGTGCAGGGCCTCGATGGCCTCGGCGAGCGTGCGGCCGCGCACCTCCTCCATGGTGAACCACGGCCGCCCGTCGGGGAACGTGCCGAGCTCGTGGACGGGCGGGATGCCGGGGTGCTGGAGCTGGGCGGCGATCCGGGCCTCGTCGAGGAACAGGGCCCGCGCCCGGCCGTGCCCGGCGAGCTCGCGCTGGAGCTCCTTGCGGGCGACGACGCGCCCGAGGTGGGTGTCCTCGACGGACCAGACCTGGCCCATGCCACCGGCGCCGAGGAGCGCCCGCACGCGGTACCGATCGGGAGGGGCGGCGACTCGCGGTCCGTTCGCGTCGAAGGTGGCGGAGTCGTCGAGCGCGACCTCGAGCAGGACGCTGGCGAGCACTCGGCGGCCGTCGGCGTCCAGGCCGAGGGCCAGGGCCAGGCGGGTCTCGAGGTCGGCGTCGTCCACGCCGGGGAGGGTACCACCGGGCACCGAAGCGGTGGAGTGGTGAAGGGATCCGTGGGTCGCGACACCCACCACCCAGAGCGGGAGGGGAGATGACGCGAGGGCTACGGCTGGGGTGGGTGCTGGGGGTCCTGGGCTGCGGAGGGTACCAGGGCCCCCCCTGCGAGGAGGTCGATACCCGCGCGTTCTCCGCCGACACGTCGGGCGAGGTCCCGGTCTTCACGTTCGACGGCGACCAGCCCAACTACCTCGTCGTGTTCGAAGGCGACGTCACCGACTCCGTGGAGAGCTCGTTCGACTGGTACACCGGCGAACGCGCCCGCTGGCGGCTCGACTGCACCTGCACCGACGGCAGCGGCGAGGTGGGGTGCAAGGACAGGTTGGACCAGGACCTGCGCGCGTGTATCGAGTCCCCGGTGACATACGGCGACCGGGGCTCGCCGCGCGCCATCGTGGAACGGCGCCCCGCGCCTCTGGTCCCGGGCGAGGTCTACAGCGCGGTCGTCGGCACCTACTGCAACGGCGAACGCCACCAGCTCGACAGCGTGAACGGCGGAGACCCGTTCCACGACAACCACGTCGAGGCGCTGGCGGTGTTCACCGCGCCGTGACCGCTACCGCAGCCAGTAGCGCGCGCCGCCGGGCTCGCGGTCCACGATCCGGTGGTCCACCAGCCCGCGCCGCAGGCTGGCGGTGTCGTCCGAGAACCTGCGCAGGATCTCGTTCAGCTCCCGCTCGTGGTACTCGACCCCGCGCTCGAGGGAACGCGCCGCGTGCCGCAACAACACCTCGAACTTCTTCCGCTGCATCGGGAGCTGCGTGAAGCGGCCGTCCGGCCCGGTGAAGGTCTCCAGGACCTTGCGATCCCAGGCGTCGAGGTCGGCGGTGTCCCCCGCCAGACCCGGGAGCGTGTCGCGCGCCAGCAGCTGCTTCGCGCGGGACTCCAGCGCCTCGATGTCCAGGGCGTACACGTGGAAGTGCCCCTCGGACGTGGACGACACGAGGCCGGCGTCCGCCAGGCGCGCCAGGTGGTGGGACACCGTGGACGACCGCAGCCCGAGCGCGGCCGACAACGCCTCCACGCTGTGCGGCCGGTGGGCGAGGAGGCCCACGATGCGCAGGCGGTTGGCGTCGGCGAGGGCCTTGAAGAACGAGAGCAGGGGCTCGGACATGACGACTCCGGGCCGTCGATTCATGTCGACAGCGATCGAATCATAGTCACGTCCCCGGCGGGTCGCGAGGGGGGCGTCACCCGGGTGTCACCCGCGTCGGGGCTGGAGCTTGTCGAGGCGCTCGACGAGCTTCGCGTCGCGCTCGGTGACGAAGTTGACCACGAGCCCGTCGCGGCCCGCGCGGGCCGTGCGCCCGACCCGGTGCAGGTAGTTCTCGACCTGGTGGGGCAGGTGGTAGTTGATCACCCGGGACACCGACTCCACGTCCAGCCCGCGCGAGGCGAGGTCCGTCGCGATCAGCAGGGTGACGGAGCCGTCGCGGAACGCCTCGAGGTTGACCTTGCGCTGCTGGCGCTCCATCTCGCCGCGGTACACGAGGTGGGCGATGCCGGCCTCGGTGAGGTCGCGTACGAGCTTGTCCGCCTGCTCGTGGGTGTTGACGAACAGGAGCGTGCGCCCGCCGGGCTCCTCGGCGAGCACGGTCTTGAGCAGGTCGAAGCGCTTGCCGTCGATCACCTTGCGGTTGCGCGTGGTGAGCGTGGGGACGACGCGGTGGCTGCCCTCGGTCTGGAGGACCTGCGGCGGGCTGCGGAACAGCGCGCCCACGAGCTCCCGGAGCGCGCCGGGCAGGGTCGCCGAGAACAACGCGAGCTGGTGGTGGTCGGGGCACGCCTGCACGATGCGGGTGGCGTCGGGCAGGAAGCCCGCGTCGAGCATCTGGTCGGCCTCGTCGAACACGAGCGTCCGCACGTCGTCGAGCTTCAGGGTGGTGGTGTCGAGGAGCTGGATCAGGCGCCCGGGGGTGGCCACGAGGATCTCGAACGGCGCGCTCACGTTGCGCACGGCCTGCTCGCGGGCCGACCCACCGAGCGCGGACCGCACCCGCAGGCGCGTGTCGTGGGTGTACTGCTTGAACACGCGGCACACCTGGTCCCCGAGCTCGCGGGTGGGCACGAGCACGAGGGCGCGTGGCCGCCCCGGGGCGTCGACCGCGGAGCCTGCGTCCTCGGCCTGCTTGAGCTGGTGCAGGACGGGCAGGACGTACGTGAGGGTCTTGCCGCTCCCCGTCTCGGCGACGCCGACGACCGAGCGGCCGGCCATCAAGAGCGGGAGGGCCTGGGCCTGGATCGGGGTGGGCACGGTGAGGCCACGCGCCGCGAGCGTGGTCTCGAGGGAGGGCAGCAGGCCGAAGGACGCGAACGAAGACAAGGCGGGCTCCAGGCCCGGCCCCTATCTCGGCGCGCTCAGTACACGAGCGGCGGCGGGAGGACCACGTCGAGGGACAGGTCGCAGGCGCCCTCCTCGATGACGATGGTCTCGGCGTACGGGTTGAAGTCGGGCGTCTTGAGGACCGCCGCCACGTACGTCCCCGGCGGCGCGACGCAGCTGTAGGCGCCGCCGCCGTCGTCGGTGCAGGGGAGGTCGTCGAGCTCGACCGTGGCGCCTTCGACGGGGTTCCCTTCCTGATCGGCGACCGCGATCGCCACCGTCGCCTGGAGGCACCCCTCGTCGGTGGTCTCCTCGTCGTCGCCACCACAACCGACCAGCACCACGAGCCCGGCCATCCACGCTGCGCGCATCGTCGCCTCCGACGCCCACCCTATCGCGCGCCGCCACCGAATGGGGTGCTCACGGGTCTTCGGGGAAGCTCCAGCTGCGCGCCGAGGCCGCGTCGAAGCCCCACGACAGGTCGAGTTCGCCATGCCCCAGAGCGGGTCGGTCCGCGCCACAGCCGAGGCAGGTCCAGTCGAGCGCGGCGCGCTGCGTGCCCGACAGGCCCACCTTGCGGTCGAACGGGATCTCGGCGCGCAGGTGCCTGGGCGCGTCGGCGAGGTACGCGTCGACCCACATCGCGCCGTCCGACAGGTCGACGGAGACCTCCTCGACGACGGCGCCCTTCCACGCTGCGCCCCGCGGGCTCCCACACGCGCGCACCGAGGGCTTCGCCTCGGCGCCCCGGCGAAACCGGACCGCATCGCCGGGGCACGGATCGCGGTCCGGCGTGCGGGTGATGGCGGCCAGGGCCTCGGCGGTTGCGCCCGGGGCGGTGAGCTCGGCCACGAGGTCCCCGGTGAGCACGAGGTGGACACCGTCACCGCCGCCCCAGGCCCGCGCAAGCACGTCGGCGGGGGGCGCGGGGGGTGGCGCGCTGCAGGCCAGGGCCCAGGCGAACATCACAGGCGCCGCACGACCACGCCCTCGCGGAGCTTGGGCTCGAACCACGTGGACTTGGGCGGCATCACCTCGCCGGCGTCGGCCACGGCGAACAGCTCGTCGAGCGAGGTGGGGAACAGGCTGAACGCCACGGCGGCGCCCGCGCGGACGCGATCCTCGAGGTACCCGGTGCCGCGGATGCCGCCGACGAACGAGATGCGCTCGCTGCGGCGGGGGTCGTCGATGCCGAGGATCGGCCCGAGCACGTGGTCCTGGAGGAGCGACACGTCGAGGCCGCGCACGGGATCGGCCGTGGTGATCGCGGCAGTGGCCCGCAGGACCCACCAGCGCTCGGTGAGGAACACACACACCTCGCCGCGGCGTGCGGGGCGATCGCGGCGCTCGTCGAGCACCTCGAACCCGGCGGCGCGGACGGCGGCGACGAAGCTGTCGGGCGTGTGGCCGTGGAGGTCGGCGACCACCCGGTGGTACGGCAGGACCTGGAGGCGGTCGGCGGGGTACAGGCCCGCGACGAACCAGGCAGAGGCGTCGTCCTTGCGGAGCGCGTGGATGCGGCTCGCGGCGGCGGACCGGTGGTGACCGTCGGCGATGTACAGGGTGGGCAGGGCGGCGAAGGCCTGCCGGACGGCGTCGACGCGGTCGAGCGGCGCGGGCCACAGGCGGTGCACCACGCCGTCTTCGGTGGTGACCTCCCAGGCGGGGGGCCGGGCGGTGATCTCGGTGGTGAGGGCGTCGAGCGCGGCGGTGGGGCGGTGCGCCAGGAACACGAGGCCCACCTGGGCGTCGAGCACGTCCATGTGGTGGGTGCGGTCGTCCTCCTTGTCGGGTCGCGTGAACTCGTGTTTGGCGATGCGGCCGTCGTCGTACTCGGCGACGGAGCACGCTGCGACGACCCCGACCTGGGTGTGGGTGCCCCAGATGGGGCTCGTCATGGTCTGGCCGTAGAAGTAGTACGTGGGCGCTGCGTCTTCGACGAGGATGCCGTCGCGGACGAAGGCGTCGAGGTTCTCGCGGGCCTTGCGGTAGGCGGCGTCGCCGTGGGCGTCGGCGCCGACGGGCAGGTCGACCTCGGACCGGGTGATGCGCACGAAGCTCCGCCGCTCGGTGGCGATGGCGCGGGCCTCGTCCTCGGTGAGGACGTCGTACGGCGGGGCGATGACGGCGCCGGCGAGCTCGTCGCGGGGGCGGAGGGCACGGAAGGGTCGAACGTCGGCCATGGGCTGCTCCAACGAGGGACCGGACGCTACCATGCACCCCGCGGGGGTGGTCGAGTGGGGGACGAGAAGGTGGCGGTGGTGACCGGAGGGTCGGCGGGGATCGGGCTTGCGGTGTGCCGGAAGCTGCGCGCGCGGGGCTTCGTGGTGGTGATGGTGGCCCGCACGCGGGCGACGGTGGAGCGCGAGGCGGCGGCGATCGGAGCGGCGCCGTGGGTGGCGGACGTGGGGGACCTGGCGACGACAGCGCGCTTGCCGGGGGAGGTGGCGGCGCGCTTCGGTCGGCTGGACGTGTGGGTGAACAACGCGGGGACCCACCACCGCGGACCGGCGCTGCGGCGCACCCCGGCGGAGCTGGCGGAGATGGTGACCGTGAACCTGGCGGCGCCGATCGTGGCGACGCGCGCTGCCCTCGACCACCTGCGGCCGGGCGGCGCAGTGGTGCAGGTGGCGAGCCTGGCGGGGCGGGTGCCGCTGCCGGAGGCCTCGACGTACTCGGCGACGAAGGCGGGGCTTCGCTTCTTCACGCGGGCGTTGGCGCTGGAGCACCCGGAGCTGGTGTTGTCGACGGTGAGCCCGGGCCCGGTGGACACGGGGTTCTTCGGCGAGGACCTGGACGGCGTGGCGGACATCACGTTCTCGCAGCCGATGTCGACGGCGGACGAGGTGGCGGACGCGGTGCTCTGGTGCCTGGACCACCCGTCGACGGAGGTGGCGCTGCCGGCCTCGTCGGGGCTGTTGACGACGCTGGGCTACCTGGTTCCGGGCCTGCAGCGGGTGTTGCGACCCGTGCTGACGCGCCGCGGCGCGAAGAACAAGGCGGCGTACCGGGCGGTGTTGGCGGGGCGCAAGCAGCGCTGATCACCCCGCCACGGCGCCTGCGCGGAACACCAGCGTGCGGTTGTTCGCCGGCATCTCCACCAGCCGCTCCCACCGCAGGCCCGCAGCGGTGGCGACGGCGATGACCTCGTCCACGTCGCGGATCCCGAACCGCGGGTCACGGCCGCGCAGGTCCTCGTCGAACGCCAGGTTGGAGGGCTCCGCCGTGCCGTGGCGCCGCCAGGCCCCGTACACCACCAGCGGCGCGCCGGGCGCGAGGCGGCGGGCCGCGCCCGCCATCAAGCCGGGCGTCGTCTCCCAGGGGGACGCGTGGAGCACGTTGATCGCGACGATGGCGTCGACCCGGTCGACCGGCCACTCCTCCTCGGCCGCGTCCAGCCGGAGCGGGGTGCGGAGGTTCGGGGGGCCCTCGGTGGCCCAGGCGGCGATGGAGGCCAGCGCGCCGTCGTCGCGGTCCGTGGGCTGCCAGGTGCAGCCCGGGAACGCGGTCGCGAAGGCCACCGCGTGTTGCCCCGACCCCGCGGCGATCTCGAGCACCAGGCCCGTCGGGGGCAGGGTCTCGCGGAGCACGGCGAGGATCGGATCGCGGTTCCGGGGGAAGGCAGGAGACTCACGCTTCATGCGCCTCCCCTACCCGCCCGACGACCGCTCCACCAGCGCGGCGCGCGTACGGGCCAGCTCCCGCTGCAGCGGGGTCCCCGGCGCCGACCCCGACCGCTCCACCAGCCGCGCCGCCTCCAGGACCGCCGCCTGGGCGCCGGCGAGGTCACCACACGCCGACCGGGCGAGCGCCAGCACGCAGTTCGCCTGCGCCCCGAGCGGCGGGAACGACGTGGCGAGCTCGATCGCGCGGGAGGCTGCGTCCACGGCGTCGGCCGCGCGGCCCTGGGCGAGCTGCAGCCGCGCGAGCTCCGTCCAGGCCGGCACCGTGGTGTCCTGGTACGTGGTCTCGCCGTCCGAGAACGCCAGCACCTCCTGCGCGCGAACGAGGTCGCCCCGCTCCCGGTGGCACCGCGCCAGCAGCGCACGCGCCCGCCCCGCCGAGGCCCGCCCCAGCGTGGCGAGGACCTGCGCCCCCTCCTCGAGCACCGGGAGCGCGGCCTCGGGACCCGCGTGGTCGAGGAGGAAGTCCCCGAGCCCCACGAGCGCGTTCCCCAGCGCCCAGGCCGAGGTGCACCCGCGACCGACGGTCAGGGCCTCCTCGAGGCGCTGGCGACCCTCCTCCGGTCGACCGGCCTCGACGAGCGCCGCGCCCAGGTTCGCGAGCGTGAGCGCCCGCCCTGCCACCAGACCCAGGCGCGCATACGCCTGCTGCGCCCGATCGAGCAGCGCCGCGCCGCGCGCGAGCTCCCCGTTGTCGACCAGCAACACGCCGTAGTTCATCGCGGCCTGCGCTGCGAACCGGGCCTCCTGCGCCCCCTCCGCCACGGCCAGGGCCTCTTCGTACGTGGCGCGGGCTTCGGGAACGCAGCCGGCGATGTGCTCGAGCACCGCCAGCTGGATGAGGGTCGGACCGAGCCGCGGGGCGTCCTGGGCCGCCCGGCTGTACGTGATGCTGGCCTGGAGCGCGGCGCGCGCCTCCTCGGTCCGTCCATCCGTGAGGTGGACCCGGGCGAGGTGCGACAGGTCGGTGGCCTCCCCCCTTCGGTCTCCGAGCGCGGCGTGGAGGGCACGTGCCTGCTCGAGGGCCTCGCGGGCGGCCTCGGTGTGGCCGAGGTGGGATTCGGCGAGGCCCAGGTTGGCGAGCGCGGAGGCCTCCCGGCGGCGGTTGCCCGTGCGCCGCTGCAGCGCCACGGCCGCCTCGCAGATCTGTTGGGCCTCGCGGTACCGGCCCTGGTCCGTGTGGAGCGACGCGTGGCAGGCGAGCGCCGCGCCCTCCCCCACCAGGTCCCCGACGGACCGGGAGGTCGCCAGCGCCTCGTCGAACGCGGTCGCGGCCTCGGGGTACCGCCCCAGGTGCATCGCGATCGTGCCGCACGAGAGCAGCGCCGACGCCAGCGTCACCGGGCCCGCGCGCCCGAGCTGCACCGCCTCCTCGGCCAGGGCCAGCGCCTCTCCGGACCGCCCGAGCACGCGGAGGTGGTCGGCGACCTCCAGCGCCGACTGCGCCACGCCCTCCGCCTCCCCGACCGCGCGGGCCGACGTCAGCCCCTGCTCCGCGGCCGCCAGGGCCTCGAGCGTCCGGCCGGTGAAGCCGAGGAGCCGCGCGCGGAGACGCAACAACACCGCAGCGTCCGCGGACGACAGGTCGAGGGTGAGCGCTGCGTCCGCCAGCCCCAGCGCCACGGCGAAGGGCCCCACGTCCTCCAGCCGACGGCACGCAGCGATCGCGGTGGCAGCGGCGACCGCGACGTCTCCGCGCACGACGGCCCGGCGGCAGGCGAGGACGAGGTTCTCGAGGTCGTCGGGCCCCGGCGGCGAGGTCTGTCGCGCGAAGTGGGCGCCGTGCCTGCGCTCCGCCTCGGCCCGTTCGGCGCCGGTCAGGTGGCCCTCCGCGTACTGCTGGATGCCGACGAGCATCCGGAAGTGCTCTCCCTCCACCAGCAAGAGCGACGCCTCGGCGAGCTCGGTCAAGACGTCGAGGGCCCAGGGCGCGTCCGCGTCACCGTCGAGCACGGCCTCCGCTGCCTCGAGCGCGAACCCGCCGGCGAACACCGACAGCCGCGCGAGGCCGCGCTGGGCGTGCGGCGCGAGGAGCTCCCAGGAGCCGTCGAGCGAGGCGCGGAGGCTGCGGTGGCGCGCGGGTCGCTCGGGGCCGCCGCCGGCGAGCAGGCGGAAGCGGTCGAGGAGGCGCTCGTGGATGCGGTCCACGGTCAACAGGCGCGTCCGGGCGGCGGCGAGCTCGATCGCGAGGGGCATGCCGTCCAGCCGGGCCACGAGGGCCTCGACCTGGGGGCGCTCGGCGGGGGTCGGCGGGCGGACGGCGCGCGCCTGGAACAGCTCGACGGCGGGGGCCAGCGCGAGGGGCTCCAGCGGGACGAGGACCTCGCCGGCGAGCTGGAGCGGCCGCTGGCTGGTCACGAGCCAGGCGAGGTCGGGCGCTGCGGTCCGCCAGGCGCCGACGGTGGCCAGCGCGTGGTGGGCGACCTGCTCGAAGTTGTCGAGGACCACCAGCGCAGCGCCGCGGCTGGCGAGCGCGTGCCCGACGGTGGCTCCGGGCTCCGCCGTGACGAGCGGGATCCCGAACACCTGGGCCACGGCCGCGGCGACGCCGGCGGGCGTCCGCGCCTCGGACAGGTCGCAGAACCAAGCGCCACCGGGGAACCGGGCTTCGAGCGTGCGGGCGACCTCCAGCGCGACCCGCGTCTTCCCCATGCCACCCGCGCCCACGACGGTGTGGACCCTGCCCGCAGCGACCTCACCGGCGAGGCCCGCGACCACCTCCCCGCGGCCCACGAACCGATCGCGCGCAGGCGGGAGGTTTCCACGCGGCGCGCGGAGCACGGTCGCCTCCCCCACCGGCGGCGTCCAGGCCCGGGACGCCTCGGGGGCGAGCTCGGGGCGAGCCTGGACGAGGAGCTCGACGAGCGACGGACCGGGTCCGACCCGCAGCGCCCGCAGCGCGGAGGCGAGGTCGGCCGCCCGCTGGAACCGGGCGTCGGGGTCGCGCCGGAGACAGCTGCGCAGCACCTCACCGAGGCCCGGGAGGCGCCGGTCGGCGGGCGCGAGGAACGCGGGGTCGACGAGGAGGTCCTCGACGTGCGCGACGCGGTGGACGGCCTGCACACCGGTCCCGAACGGGCGGAGGCCGGTGGCGGCGACGAACAACGTGGCGCCGAGGGCGAACAGGTCGGCGCGGGTGTCTTCGCGGCCGGCGGCCTGCTCGGGCGCCATGTAGCCCGGGGTGCCGGAGGTGCCGCCCGAGGCGCCCGCGAAGCGCGCGATGCCGAGGTCGGCGAGCTTGACGAGGCCGTTCCGGTCGACGAGCAGGTTCTGCGGCTTGACGTCGCGGTGGATGAGCCCGGCGCCGGCGCCGTCGGCGCGCAGGGCATGGACGTGGGACAACGCTGCGCAGGCCTGGAGCCCGAGGTCGACGAGCGCGGGCGCAGACAGGGGCCCGCGTCGGGCGAGCTCGAGCACGGACGCGCCGTGGACGAGCTCCATGGCGACGAACCAGACGCCGCCGTCCTCCCCGAGCTCCAGCGTGGCGACGACGTTGGGGTGGGACAACAACCCGCCGAGGCGGGCCTCGCGGACGAGCCCGGCGCGCCCGTCGGCGTCGGCGGGGCCCGCGTGGAGGACCTTGACGGCGACGTCCTTGCGGAACCCGTGGGGCCCCTGGAGCACGGCCTCCCACACCTCGCCGGCGCCGCCCCGGCCGAGGGTGCGCACGAGGAGGTAGCGGCCGATGCGGCGCTCGGTGTCGGGCGGGGTGGGTCGCACGCGCGGAGTGTACCGCCCGGCGGCGCAGGGCCGATCAGTCGATTGCGCCTCGCTCGCGCTTCGCACAAGCGAGGATCAATCTCGTGTCTGTCTCGTGGGTCAGGGGCGCCGCCCCCGACACCCGCTCGGAACGCCAGGACTCGGGCGAACCGCCCGGGTCCGCCTGCGTGGGCGAAAGCCCGCCCGGCGCGAAGCGTCGAGGTGGGACCGTACGGGACCAGTCCCCCGCACCCCCTGCCAGGGGGCGCTCCCCCCTGGACCCCCCGCGTACCGAGGTTGATCGAACCTGGATCAATTTCGTTCCGAGCCGAACCGGCAGCGATGGCGCACACAGGCCGCCACCGGGGCGCCCGAGGCGTCCTGCGCCGGTGACCACGTCCCCGACGCCGCGTGACGCCAGCAGGCCCCGGTGGCGCCGACGCCGTCGTCAGGCTCCGTCGCCACCCAGGTCGGGGTGCCGTCGGCCGAGACCGCCACCAGCAGCGTCACCAGCCGCTCCCCTTCGCGGGCCGGAAGCGGGCCGGACGGGTTGGGGGTGGGCGGCGTGGCCGGGAACGTGTCGGGGCACGCGGCCACCCCGAACAGGGGCCCCGGCGCCCGCGGCGGCAGCTCGAGCACCCCATACCGGTTCCGGGTCTCGCGGGGCGAAGGTCGAGGCAGGGCCTGGAGCCCCGGCGCCGTCGGTCGCGTGTCGCCCGGACGCACCGCGGGGAGCGCGTCCAGGAACCGCTGGCGGCTCAGGTACGCCGCGTCGTCGGAAGGCGGGTTCGCGGCGATCACGCCCTCGAGCTCGCGGCGGAGCTCGTCGTCCGGCGCCCGGAACCACGCCTCCAGCGCGACCGTGAACACCACGTCGTTGTCGGCCGAGTCCCAGTCCACGTCGAGCCGGGACGGCGCCGGGAGCTCGGGCGCGCCGAGCTGCTGCCCGACGACCAGCCGGGGCGCCACCGGAGGCCACGGCGCCGCCGGTGTCGTCGGGGCGGCGGGGATCGCGGGGCCGGTCTGCCAGACCGCGAGGGCGCCATCGGGGCGGCGGGCGCCGAACCACCGGCCGTCTCCCGATCCCACGCCGTCCACGACCTCGTCGCCGAGCGGCCAGGGGACCTCGAGGTGGGACCTCGGCTGGCCGTCGGGGCCCAGGAACGTGACCCGCTGCCCCCGCCCCACCCACAGGCCGTCCCCCCAGGGGCCGAAGCCCTCGACCGGGCCGGGCACCGAGGCCCTCGTGGCGCCGTCTGGTCCGAACACCACCAGCGCCTCCCCGTAGCGGACCGACGCCGCGACGAGCCCGCCCGCGAGCTCGGACCAGGCGTCCGCGTCCTCGAGCTCGCGGGAGGCGGCTGGCCACCGGATCCGGCGCACGTCCAGGCCATCCACGCGGAGGCCGAGCTCCGCGAGCTCCCGCGACGTCCAGCCCGCGACGGCCCGGGGGGCCGTGCCCTCCACGATGAAGACGTCGTGGCGGTACCGCCCGTCGTCGTCCGAGTCGTCGGCGACGAGGTAGCGGACGTGGCCTCCGTCGTCGACGACCACGTCGTCGGGCCACTGGTCGGCGAGCTGGAGCTCCCCGATCTCGCCGGTCTCGAGATCGGTCCGGACGAGGAGGTCCACCCCGGACTGCGCGACGAACCGCCCCGATGGCGACACGCCGTCCTCCGAGCCGAGGCCGGTCGGGAGGGTGACCGTACGCACGGGCGCTGCGCGGTCGACGAGGTCGTGTCGCTCACAGACGAGCCCGTCGCAGAGCCACAACCCCTCCCCGCCGAAGAAGAAGCGCTCGCCGCTGTCGTCCACCGGGCCCACCCCCGCGACCATCGGGAACACCCGCCGCCCGGTCCACGCCCAGTCCTCGCCCGCCCAGCGGAACGCGCCGCCTTCGCCGTTGCGCCCGGACAGGCCCTGGTCGTCCACGCGGAACGGCCCCGCCGCGGGCCGTCCGGTGGCGTCGAACCGCCAGGCGTCGTCGGAGGTGCCGCCCACCACGAACCCGCCCGCAGCGGACGGCGCCACGAACTCCGGCGGGTCGTCGAGCCACAACACCACCTCGCCGGGGCCGTCGGGGCCGAGGAGGTGCACCTGGTCGTCGCCCCACAGCAGCGCCCGGCCGTCGCCGGTGGTGCCCTTCACGGAGGGAGACCGCGTCAGCTCCCGGCTCGTGCCGTCGAGCGACAGGTGGTGGCCGGTCGACGTCAGGAGCCACTGGTCGTCGATGCAGGTGGTGCCCGCGCGACCGTCGCCCAAGGGGTGGGTGACGGCGCCGGTCGCGAGGTCCGCGCGACGCAGCCCGCCGTCGGCGGGGAGGTCCCACCACGCGCCGCCACACAATGTGCCCCACTGGACACCGTCCGCCGCCAGCACCCGCGCCCCCCCGGTGACGCGCCAGACGCCGCTGTCGCCGACCATCAGCCCCGCGTTCGCGACCCACTGTCCGTCGTGCGAGAAGAACCCGTGGTTCAAGCCCTCCGAGCACCCTTCGAGGGCTGCCGTGGACTGCCGTTCACCGCTCCGCGTCCACCGGGTCACCGAGCAGCCCGAGAGGACCAGCAGCTCGTCTCCGTCGACGTGGACGTCCGACACGGGCTGGTCGTGCAGGAACCTGGGGTTGTCGCCCACCACGGTGTGGAGCACGGCGGGGGCAGCCAGCGCGGCGGTAGCGAACATCGTCCCCCCCATCACGGCTGCGGCCCGACCGTCCAGATCTCGTCGTTGATCCACATCGTCCAGCCGACCTCCGGGGTCCAGGTGGCCTCGACGACCCCCCCCCCCCTCGACCCGCAGGCGGTCG
>JBIKWC010000156.1:0-16330 GCA_044356535.1 Myxococcota bacterium | reverse complement strand
AGCCCGCCGGGGAGCGTGTCCGGATCGCTGTCGTCGCAGTCCCCGGGCACCAAGGTGTACCCGACCGGGGGAAGGCAGGTCTCGAGGGGGTCGACGGCGTCGTCGCCGAACCCGTCGCCGTCTCCGTCCACGTACACCGTGACCGTCGCGAACCCATCGTCCACGAACCCGTCGCAGTCGTCGTCGACGCCGTTGCAGGCTTCGTCGCGCGTGGGCGAGACCGCGTCGTCGGCGTCGTCGCAGTCGTCGTCGTTCCCGACCGCGGTGGCGTCGTTGCAGGGCACGAGGGCGCCGCCGCCCGCGCCGTCACCGTCCTGATCCGCCCAGCAGGCGTCGGCCCCGTCGCAGTCCTGGTCGACCCCGTCCAGCGGCACCTCGGGCTGCCCCGGCGCGCGGTCGGGGTCGCTGTCGTCGCAGTCGCCGGGCACCGTACCGCCGGCGCAGGTCAGATCCGCGCTCGGCAGGAGGGTGCCGCCGAACCCGTCCCCGTCGGCGTCGGCGAGGCAGAGCTCGAAGCCGTCGCAATCCTGGTCGATCCCGTCCTCCGCGGGGTCCTCGAACGCGCCGGGCTCGACCGCAGCGTCGCCGTCGTCGCAGTCGCCGCCGCTGATCGGGGGCCGTGGGCCGCTCCACTGCTCGGGGTCACACACCGTGTACCGGTCGCCGTCGGCATCCAGCTCCTCGGCCGGCAGGGGCGCTCCACAATCGTCCACGACGCCGTTGCAGCGCTCCGGGGCGCTCGGGAAGCGGAGGGCGTCGGCGTCGTCGCAGTCGGCGTCGACGAGCGACTGGCCAGCCGCAGGTACGCAGGTCAGGCCCGCCGGGAACCCGCCGCCGAAGCCGTCACCGTCGAGATCGTCCCAGAACGACACCAGGACCGCCGCGGCCGGATCGGTGTCGTCGCAGTCCCGACAGGCAGCGGCGCCGTCACCGTCGAAGTCGGTGGCGCCGCCTGCAGAGCCATCGCAGTTGTAGTCGTTCGCGTCGCCACAGTCGTCCTCGGTCGCGGTGGGGTGGAACCGGACATCGAGATCGTCGCAGTCGCCACCCACGGCGACGGTGCCGGCCGGAGGTGCACACGCCAGCACCGCGCCCGACCCTCCCCAGCTGTCTCCGTCGGCGTCGAGGTACCACGCCGTCAGGCCCACCACCGACACGTCGGCGTCGTCCACGAACCCGTCGCAGTCGTCGTCGACGCCGGCGGGGGCGCACCGCTCCTGGCTCCCGGGGAGCACGAGCGGATCGGAGTCGTCGCAGTCCGTACAGGCGGAGACGCCGTCGCCGTCTGCGTCGACGGGGCCGAACGAGCCGTCGCAGTTCTGATCGGCGAGGGCGCCGCAGGACTCCGGGGCCCCGGGGAACACGGTGGGGTCTGCGTCGTCGCAGTCCGTCGATGCCGAGGCCTCGCCGGGGAGTGGGTCGCACGCGAGCCGCGCCAGGCCCGAGGCGAAGCCGTCCGAATCGCCGTCGCCGAACCAGGCCGTCTGGCCGATCGCGCCGAGGTCCGCGTCCTCCGCGAGGCCATCGCAGTCTTCGTCGAGGTCGGCGACGTCGCAGCGCTCCACCGCGCTCGGGTTGACCAGCGGCGACTGATCGTCGCAGTCCTGGCACGCGATCCAGCCGTCCGCATCGGCGTCGTCGATGGCGACCGAGCCGTCGCAGTTGAAGTCGAGCGCGCCCGGGTTGCAGTCGTCCTCCGGCGCGTTCGGGTAGAAGTCGGGGTCGGTGTCGTCGCAGTCGCCCCCGGTCGCCACGTGGCCCGCAGGCGCCGAACACGCGACGAAGCTGCTGGCGAGGTCCCCGTAGCCGTCGCCATCCGCGTCCAGGTACCACAAGGTGGCGCCCGTGACGCTGCCGTCGGCGTCGTCGGCGAGCGTGTCGCAGTCCTCGTCGGCGTCGGCGTCGTCGCAGACCTCGGCGGCGTCGGGGCGGATGGCCGCCGAGCCGTCGTCGCAGTCCGCGCAGGCCACGTAGCCGTCACCGTCGAGGTCCTCGTTCTGGGTCGAGCCGTCGCAGTTGCGGTCGACCGGATCTCCGGAGCACGGCTCCGGCGCGAACGGGAAGGTCGCCGAGTCGGTGTCGTCGCAGTCATCGGCGTCGTCTTCGAACCCGACCGGCGCTTCACACGCCACCAGGACGGACCCGGGGTCGCCGTAGCCGTCCCCGTCCCCGTCCCCGAACCAGGCCCGCTGGCCCACCACGTCGCCGTCGGCGTCGTCGGACAGGCCGTCGCAGTCCTCGTCCCGCTGGGCCACGTCGCAGCGCTCCACCGCGCCCGGGAACACGTCCGCGCGGGCGTCGTCGCAGTCGAGGCAGGCCACCACGCCGTCGCCGTCCGCATCGACCACGCCGCCCACCGACCCGTCGCAGTTGAAGTCGATGACGTCGGCGCAGTTCTCCGCAGCGCCCGGGTAGGCCAGGGGGTCGGTGTCGTCGCAGTCGTCGGCGTCTGCCACGAAGCCCGGAGGCGCCTCGCAGGCGATCGCCGCGCCCACGGGGTCCCCGTGGCCGTCCCCGTCGACGTCCGGGCGCCAGCTGGTCTGGCCGACCGCGCTCGGATCGGCGTCGTCGACGCTTCCGTCGCAGTCCTCGTCCACATCGGAGGCGTCACAGACCTCGATGCCGCCCGGCCGCACGTCCGCGCGCGCGTCATTGCAGTCGAGGCAGGCCACCACACCGTCGCCGTCGGCGTCCACGGTGCCCCCGGTGGAGCCGTCGCAGTTGTAGTCGACGGAGTCGGTGCACGTCTCGGGCGCGCCGGGGAAGGCGAGGGCCTCGGCGTCGTCGCAGTCGTCGACGAGCGCGACGTACCCGGACGGTGCGACACAGGCGGACAGGGTGTCGCCCGGATCTCCGTGGCCGTCGCCGTCCAGATCGCGCCCGAACACGGTCCGCCCCAGGACCCCCGGGTCGGCGTCGTCGGCCAGGCTGTCGCAGTCCTCGTCGGTGCCGCCGTCGCACACCTCCGTGGCGCCGGGAAAGACGTCCCCTGCAGCGTCGTCGCAGTCGAGCAGGTCGGCCGCGAGGGCCTCACCGGCGTCTGCACAATCGACGTCGGCCGAGACCGCGGTGGTGGTCCCGCGGGCGCCGTCGCCGTCGCCGTCCACGAAGCAGACCTCCCCTCCGTCGCAGTCCTGATCGACCTCGTCGGCCACGACCTCGGGCGCGCCCGGCCGCACGTCGGCGTCGGTGTCGAGGCAGTCGAACGCGGCGCTCGCCAGCGCCTCTCCGGCGTCCCCGCAGTCCTGGTCGGTCGAGGTGGCGACGACGAACGAGCGGGCGCCGTCTCCGTCGCTGTCCGTGTAGCAGGACTCGGCGCCGTCGCAGTTCTGGTCCGAGCCGTCCCCGACTACCTCGGGGTTGGTGGGGAACCGGTCGGCGTCCAGGTCGTCGCAGTCCCCGGGCGCTCCGGCGGGGGCCTCCCCGACGTCCGCACAGTCGAGGTCGCCCGAGCCCACCGTCCCCCCGCCTCGCGCCCCGTCCCCGTCCTGGTCCTGGAAGCAGCGATCCCCGCCGTCGCAGTCCTGGTCTTCGCCGTCACCGACGACCTCGACGGCGGCCGGGAACACCGTGCCGTCCGTGTCCAGGCAGTCGAGGGGCGCGCTCGCCAGAGCTTCCCCGCTGTCCGCGCAGTCCGTGTCGCCCGAGAGGACCGTCGCGCCCGTCCGCGCGCCGTCTCCATCGGCGTCGACGTGGCACGACTCACCGCCATCGCAGTCCTGATCCACCCCGTCGGCCACGATTTCGACCGCGCCCGGCGACACCGCGTCGTCGGTGTCCAGACAGTCGAGGAGCGCGCTCGCCAGGGCCTCCCCGCTGTCCGCGCAGTCCGCGTCGGTCGACGCCGCGATCACCGCGGTCCGGGCGCCGTCCCCGTCGCTGTCGACGAAGCAGGACTCTGCCCCGTCGCAATCCTGGTCCACCCCGTCGGCCACCACTTCGGGCGCCCCCGGGTACACGTTCGCCGCGCCATCGTCGCAGTCGACGAGGTCCGCCGCGACGCCTTCGCGCGCGTCGGCGCAGTCTGCGTCGGTGGACGCGAGCGTCGAGCTCGTCCGGGCGCCATCGTCGTCGTCATCGAGGAAGCAGGACTCACCGCCGTCGCAGTTCTGGTCGACGCCGTCGCCCGCCACCTCTGCGACTCCGGGCCGGATCGCGGCGTCGGCGTCGTCGCAGTCGAGCGCATCCGTCGCGACCCCCTCCCGAGCGTCGGCGCAGTCTGCGTCCGCAGACGCCAGCGTCGCCGTCGTTCGCGCCCCGTCGTCGTCGTCGTCGAGGAAACACGTCTCGGCGCCGTCGCAGTTCTGGTCGACGCCGTCGCCAACGAGCTCGGCGACCCCCGGCCGGATCGTGGCGGCCGCGTCGTCGCAGTCGAGCACCTCGGCGGTCAGAGCTTCGCGCGCGTCAGCGCAGTCGGCGTCCGCGGACGCCAGCGTCGACGTCGTCCGCGCCCCGTCGTCGTCGTCGTCCAGGAAACACGTCTCGGCGCCGTCGCAGTTCTGGTCGACGCCGTCGCCCGCCAACTCCGGCACGCTGGGCCGGATCGCGGGGGCGGCGTCGTTGCAGTCGAGCAGATCGGCCGTCACGCCTTCGCGCGCGTCGGAGCAATCGGCGTCCACGGACGCCAGCGTCGACGTCGTCCGCGCCCCGTCGTCGTCGTCGTCGAGGAAACACGTCTCGGCGCCGTCGCAGTTCTGGTCGACGCCGTCCCCCACGAGCTCCGCCACCAGCGGGCGGATCGCCGCCACCGCGTCGTCGCAGTCGCCCGACGGCAAGGAGGACGCCGCCTCGACCCCGTCGACGCAGTCGAGGTCCGCGGACACCACGGTCGCGGTGGTGCGGTACCCGTCGTCGTCCGCGTCGCGGAAGCAGATCTCGCCGCCATTGCAGTTCTGGTCGACGCCGTCCCCGATGCCCTCGGTGGCTGCGGGGAACACGGTGGCGTCGGTGTCGAGGCAGTCCAGGACATCGCCCGCAGCACCCTCCTGGGGGTCGCTGCAGTCGGCGTCCGCGGAAGCGACCGTGGCGAGGGTGCGCGCGCCGTCGTCGTCGGAGTCGACGAAGCAGGTCTCCGAGCCGTCGCAGTTCTGGTCGACGCTGTCGCCCACGAACTCCGGGGCGCCGGGCCGGATGGAGACGACGGCGTCGTTGCAGTCGATCAGGTCGGACGTGAGCCCCTCGCGGGCGTCGGCGCAGTCGCTGTCGGTGGACGCGAGCGTGTTGTTCGTGCGCGCGCCGTCGTCGTCGTCGTCGAGGAAGCACGTCTCCGAGCCGTTGCAGTTCTGATCGACTCCGTCCCCCACGAGCTCGACCGCGCCCGGGTTGATGGCGACGAGGCCGTCGTTGCAGTCCCCCGACGGCAGGGAGGACGCCGCTTCCACCCCGTCGAGGCAGTCGAGGTCGGCGGACACCACCGTGGCGGAGGTGCGGTACCCGTCGTCGTCGGCGTCCACGAAGCAGGTCTCGGTGGTGTCGCAGCTCTGATCGACGCCGTCGCCCACGACCTCGGGGGCCCCCGGGTACGCGCTAGGGTTTCCGTCGTCGCAGTCGCCGGAGCGGACCGCGAGCCCGGGCGCGGCGCACAGGAGGTCCCCTGGGACGAGCGACCCCTCGCCCCAGCCGTCTTCGTCGGCGTCCACGAAGCAGAGGTCGAGGCCGTCGCAGTCCTGGTCGACGCCGTCGACACCCTGCTCCGACTTCCCCGGGTTGCGGTCGGCGTCCCCGTCGTCGCAATCGAGCCGATCGGTCAGGTCCTCGCAGGCGTAGCCACCGCAGAAGGTGTCGCCGTCGTTGTCCCGCTGGCCGACCTGCACGCCGCCCGCGAACGCCGCCGACGGGGGGAACACGGGCACGGCGTCACAGGTGGTGAAGGCGGAGATCCCAGGGTCCACCGCAAGATCGCTCGACCCCACGTACCCCTTGTTGGGGTCGTCCACGGGGGTGGATTGGCGCGCCCCGAAGAAGTTGTTGTCGGTACCGGTCCCGACGGCGCTCCCGACCAGCGCCAGGCCCGCGTCGTTGTCGAACAGCAGGCTCTTGTCGAGCGAGAGGGCGCCGTCGAGGTGCTGCACGCCGTACCGCGAGCTCCCCGCGAACGTCGACTGCGACACGCTGCCGCCCGCGGACAGCTCGAGGCCGCCGACGACGTCGCCCCCGCAGACGAAGGAGTCGCGGAGGGAGAAGTCGTCGCACTCGGAGTAGACCGTGCCGCGCTCGTTCGTGCCGTCGATGCCGTCGCGGCCGTTGTCGACGAGGTACGACTGGTCGATCGAGCAGGTCTTCCCCCGGACCGCGGACTCCCCCTCCGCGTAGACCTGGGCCAGCGTGACGCTGGTGGACGACTTGAGGTCGAGGGGGAACCCGGTGCCCTGGTGGTGGGTCCCCAGGAGCGAGACGGAGAAGGCGTCCGCGAGGACGTCGGCCGGGAGCCCCAGGTCCGCCGTGTTGTCCACGAACAGGTCCTGGTCGAACGACACCGTCGACGTGGCGTCGGCTGCGAACACCGCCGTGTGCCCGTTGCCGATCCACGCGCCGCCGCGGCTCGCGAGCTGGCTGTCCACCAGGTCCACCGCCCCGCCGAGGAGCTTGGTGTCGTTGTGGTGGAAGTCGGTCGACCGGAGCTCGACCGCGCTGTCGCGCACGTAGAGGCCGCCCCCCTCGGTCTCGGCGAAGTTCCCGACGAACACCGAGTGTTCGATGGACGCGCGCGACGACTCCTCGACGCGGAGGCCGCCCCCGACGTCGGGGGAGTAGCCGCGCACCACGCCCACCCGCAGCGCCGACAGGGTGCTGGCGGACACCAGCAACAGCCCACCGGCCCGGTCGCGGGGGTCCACCACGAGGTCCTCGAGGACGAGGGTCGAGGCGATCACCTGGATCGCGTAGGGGTTCCCCTTCCCGTGGATCCGCGTGTCCCGCCCGCGACCGCGGAGGGTGAGCGTGCCCTTCGAGTCGAGCACGACGTCCTCGTCCCACGACCCCTCGTCGATCTCGATGACGTCCCCGTTCTGAGCAGCGTCGACCGCATGCTGCACGGAGCCGAAGTCGCCACCTCCGGTGGCGGAGACGGTCCAGGTGCGGGCCTCGGCGGTCGACAACAGGAGGATCATGAGCTTCTCCGGCGGTACCAGGCGACGAGCGCGAGGAGCCACGCCCACGGGGCCGCAGCGGGGGTGGACGTGTCGCAGAACCAGGCCCGCGGAAGCGCGCTGGGCGAAGGGGGCCCGGTCGGCTCGGTCGGGTCCGAGTCGGTGGTGGGCGCGGCGCAGTCGTCGTCTTCCTCGTCGACCCGGCCGTCGCAGTCCTCGTCCAGGCCGCCGGCGCAGACCTCGGGCTCGCTCACCGCCCCGTCGTCGTCGGCGTCGACCTGGCCATCGCAGTCGTCGTCGACCCCATTGCAGACCTCCGCAGCGTCCGGCGAGACGAGGGGATCGGCGTCGTCGCAGTCGCCCGCACAGGGGAGCCAGCCGTCCCCGTCGCGGTCGAGGTCCTCGTCCACCTGCCCGTCGAGGTCGTCGTCGGTGCCGTCGCACCGCTCGGCGGCGGAGGGGTGCCGGGTGGCGTCGTCGTCGGCCGCGTCCCCGCCGCACACGGTCCAGCCGTCGCCGTCCGCGTCGACGTCGTTCTCGGCGCCGTCCGAGTCCCCGCGGCAGTCGCTGTCGAGGCCGTCTCCGCACCACTCGACGTGCCCCGGGTGCACGTGCGCGGTGGTGTCGTCGCAGTCCGGCACGGTGGCGCAGGTGCTGACGCCGTCGCGGTCGAGGTCGAAGTCCTCGTCGACCGCGCCGTCGCAGTCGTCGTCGAGGCCGTTGCACACCTCGACCGCGCAGTTCGTGGCGGCAGGGGCGAGCTCGGGGTGCGCCAGCGGCCATTCTTCGACCGGCAGCAGGCCGTCGCAGTCGTCGTCGAAGCCGTTCGAGCGCTCGTCCGCGCCGGGGTGGCGGTCGGGGTCGCGGTCGTCGCAGTCGCCGCCGTCGGGGCTCGCGCCGTCCCCGTCGTGGTCGAGGGCCCCCTCGGGGTTCGTGCGGTCGTCACAGTCGTTCTCGACGCCGTCGGGCGCGAGCTCGAACGGGGTGCGCGCGGGGCTGCGGGAGGGGTCCCCGTCGGGGTCGGGCCCACACACGCCCACGGACTCGAACGGGCCGGCCGGTCCCTCGGGGTCCTGGGCCTCGGGGAAGCCGTCGCCGTCGTCGTCCTGGTACGCGTCGACCTCGTTCGTCACGCCGTCGCAGTCGTCGTCGGCCGGCGTCCGTGGGTCCTCCCGGTTGAAGGACGGGTACACCGCAGCATCGGTGTCGTCGCAGTCGGGGCGCAACGGGTCGGCGCCGCACGCGCCGGGCAGCCCGAAGCCGTCGCGGTCGGCGTCGCCGAGGCCCTGGTCGATCGCGCCGTCGCAGTCGTCGTCGACGCCGTTGCAGCGCTCCGGCGCACTGGGCTGGACGAGCGGGTCGAGATCGTGGCAGTCGTCTCCCCCACACGCCACGGCGTCGCGGCCGTCGCCGTCCTCGTCCGGGACGGCGCAGTCGAGCGCGAACGCAGACTGGAATAGCAGGACCACGGCGCCATGCTACCACCTCGGTCGGGGTCCGATCACCGGCACCGGTCGAGGCTGGCGTAGACCGCGTCGTCCAGGCGGCGACCGCCGATCCGCGCCAGGTCGGGGAGGAACTCGAACATCCCGCCCTCCGGCTGGGCGTGGACGACGGCGCTCTGGAGGTCCCCGAGCAACACCTGGATGGCGACGTCCTCCCCGTCCGGGCACGGGACCCACGAGGTCACCACCCCCTCGAGGCCTTCGGTCGCGCCGCAGCCGGCGACGTCGCCCTCCACGATGGCGAAGCACGGGTACTCGACGCAGTCCGTCATCACCACCTGCCCGCCGCACGCCTCCATCGCCTCCGCCGCCAGCTGCTCGAAGCGATCCGGCTCACCGTCCCCGAGGTCGCCCTCGGGCCAGGGGAGCCGCAGGGCCTCGGCGCGGTCCGGTTCCGGCGCAGGACACGCAGCGACGGGGAGCTCCGTCGGGGGGGCTGCGAGCGGCGTGCGCCAGCGGATCGGACCCACGGGTCCCGCGACCCGCACGACGGTCGACGCAGGCGGGTGGCCGACGCGACCCGCGCCCCACCCGGCGCCCACCCCCATCACCAGGCCCAGCAACCACCGCGACATGCAGCCTCCGAGGCTACTTCGTACCCACCGCTCCGTCCCCCGGTCGTGACCTGCGCTGGCCGCGTCCGTTCACTCCCGGTTCAACTTCAAACAATCGTTTGAAGTCTGCGGGCGCGGGGTTACCTGAGCACGACCGAGGTACACATGACCCGCAGGATCCTCCCCGCGCACGGGCTCCCCGCCGCCGAGCTCCTCGAGACCCTGGGCAGCTACCGCGCGCACGACGTGAACTACCGCGAGGGCCGCACCTGGAGCCTCGTGTACCACGTGGGCGGCTCCCACGAGGAGCTGATGGCGCAGGCCACGGAGTCGTTCCTCGAGACCAACTTCCTCAACCCCATGGCGTTCAAGAGCCTCAAGCGCATCGAGCGCGAGCTCGTGGACGTGGCCGTCGGCCTGTTCCACGGCCCCGCCACCGCGACCGGCTGCGCCACCAGCGGTGGCACCGAGTCGCTGCTCCTCCCCGTGCTCGCCGCCCGCGACGACGCCCGGCGCCGCTGGCCCTGGATCCGCCGCCCCAACATCGTGTTGCCGGTGACCGCGCACGTCGCGTTCGACAAGGCCGCGCACCTGTTCGGCGTCCGGCTCAAGAAGGTCAAGGTCGGCCCCGACGGCGCCGTCGACGTGCGCGCGTTCCGCAAGGCCATCGACCGCAACACCATCATGCTCGTGGGCTCGGCGCCGCAGTACGCCCACGGCACCATCGACCCCATCGCAGAGCTCGGCGCCCTCGCCCAGCAGCGCGGCCTGCGGCTCCACGTGGACGCGTGTTTCGGTGGCTGGATGTCGCCGTTCCTCGAGCGCCTGGGCGTGCCGCTCCCCGTGTGGGACTTCCGCGTGCCGGGCGTCACCAGCATCTCCGCCGACCTGCACAAGTACGGCTACGCCCCCAAGGGCATCTCGCTGCTGTTGTACCGCGACGTCGAGCTGATGAAGGCCCAGATCTTCGTCGCCACGGACTTCCCCGGCGGGATCTACGCCTCGCCCGGGCTGCTCGGGTCCCGGCCCGGGGGCCCGATGGCCGCCGCGTGGGCCAGCGTCCACGCCCTGGGGGAGGACGGGTTCCTCGAGCTCGCACGCAGCGCGTGGTCCGCGACCGAGCGCCTGCGCGCGGGGATCAACCAGCTCCCGCAGCTCCGCCTGCTCGGGGCCCCGCACTCCACCGCCGTCGCCTGGGCCGCGCGGGAGGGCGCGGTGGACGTGTACGCGGTGGCGGACGGCCTGACCCGCCGCGGCTGGCACGTGGACCGCCAGCAGCACCCCGCGAGCGTGCACCTCACCGTCAACGCCGCCAACCTGCCGGTGGTGGACCAGTACCTCGCGGACCTGCGCGCCAGCGTCGACGAAGCGCTGGCGAACCCCGCGTCGGCGACCTCCGGAGAGGCGGCCACCTACGGCACCATGGCCCGCCTCCCCGCCCGCGGCCTCGTGAAGTCCGCGGTGGTCGACGCCATCGCCCGCAGCTACGACCCCGCCGCCGTGGACGACGACCTCACGAAGCCCCCGTCCGGCCGGCTCGCGCGGGTCTACGAGGTGCTGCCCGGCCTCCTGCGCCGCTGGGAACGCCTGGTGGGGGAGCGCGCATGACCACCCGCAAGCGCGTCGCCTTCGGGCGCTTCAACCAG
The DNA here is from genome assembly GCA_044356535.1 of Myxococcota bacterium. Taxonomy (GTDB): domain Bacteria; phylum Myxococcota_A; class UBA796; order UBA796; genus JACKER01. The sequence goes on along the minus strand of JBIKWC010000156.1, from coordinate 5,537 downwards.
GAGTCGAACTCGTTCTCGCCCGTGCGGTCCACGCTCGACGACTTCCGCAAGACGCACTTCGTCGAGGGGCCCGAGCTCCTGGCGCGGTGCGCGAAGGGCGGGGTCGAGGTCGAGAAGTGGCTGAACGACGCCGAGCTGTCGGGGTTCGTGCGCGCCGTCGACGAGCTCGGCAAGGGTCGGGTCGAGGCCGTCCCGCTGATCTCCGCCTGGGCCATCCCCGGCGGCCCCCTGACGGTCGACGCGCTCCACACCTTCGTCGAGCGGCTGCTGGCCTCGCTCAAGGCCGCCGGCCCCGTCGACGGCGTGTTCCTGGCCCTCCACGGCGCGCTCGGCTGCGATGGGGTGGCCGACCCCGAGGCCGTGCTCCTGGCGGCGGTCCGCGCCGAGCTCGGCCCCGACGTGCCGTTCGTGGTCTCCTACGACCTGCACGGCCAGATGACGCGCGCCAAGATGGAGGTCGTCACTGCCGCCGTGGCGTACCGCACCAACCCGCACCGCGACCACGCCGACACCGGGTACCGGGCCGGACGCATCCTGGTGCGCACGGTCCTCGGCGAGGTGCGCCCGAAGATGGCGTGGCGATCGCTGCCCATGGCCGGCATGGGGGGCACCACGATCGACCTGTTCCCCACCATGCGCCCGGTGTTCCGCTGGATGACCCGCGCGGGCCGTGATCCCCGCGTGCTCGACGCGAGCCTGTGGATGTGCCACCTGTGGAACGACACCAGCGAGATGGGTTGGGCCACGGTCGTGGTGACCGACGGCGACCAGGCCCTCGCCGACACGCTGGTGGACACGCTCTCCGACCAGGCGTGGTCCGTCCGCGACGTTCCGCCGCCCGCCTTCCCGACACCCGCCGAGGCCATCGCGCAGATCCGTGCCGCCACGCTCCGCCGCCGCTTCGGCGCCGCCTGCGTGTGCGACGCCTCCGACATCGTGGGCTGCGGCTCCACCGGCGAGAACACCCGCCTCGTCAAGGCGCTGCTCGAGGACGCGAAGGACCTGGTGGTGTACGCCCCCCTGCGCGACGCTGCCGTCGTCGACGCGCTGTGGGACCGGCCGATCGGCGAGGTCGTCGACGTGGTCCTGGGCGGGAAGCTCGACCCGTTCAACTGCCCCGCGCTCCCCGTGCGCGGCCGCGTGATCCGCCGGCACCGCGAGAGCGCCTTCGGTCGGATGCTGGTCCTGCAGGTGGACCACGTATCGCTGGTCCTCACGGAGGATGCGCCGCTCAACCACCGGCCCGACTTCTTCACGGACGTGGGGCTCGACCTGTGGAAGGCCGACGTCATCGTGGTGAAGTCGCTGTTCCCGTTTCGGCTGTACTACCTGCCGTGGAACCGGATGAGCCTGTACGTACGCACCCAGGGCATCACCGACCTCGACTACTTCCACCGCCAGGTGTTCGACGGCCCGCTGCACCCCCGGGAGCCCCTTCTCGACTGGCGGGCGCGGGACGCTGCGCGGCGCGGCGCCCCTGCAGGTGGTGCGTAGCTACTCGCGATCGAACAGCGGCGTCAGCTCCGACCGCCGGGTGGCGAGGGCTTCGCATTCCGCGACGTTCGAGAACAGGGCGCAGCCTTCGTACAGCTCGCTGCGGTACCCCACGTGCGCGTCCGCAGGCAACGTCCACCGCGCTGCCACCGCGCCCGTGACCGTGTCGACCTCCACGAAGTCCGTGGGGTGGAAACAACACCCGATCGTCGCCTGGGTCACCAGCACGCGATCGTTCCCCAGGTCGTCGATGTCGCCCAGGATGGGTTCGAACCAGCCCTGCTCGGTCCACGACCACAGGCGGGTGGCCGTGCGCGCCACGGGATCGATGCGCCACCGGCCCGCGCGGGACTGCAGCCGGTTCACGCCGTTGTCGTAGATCAGGAGCTCGTCGCCGTCGACCTCGAGGCCGTGTTGGCCCTGGGGCAGCGCGCCTTGCGGCAACGGCTCGCCGAGCTCGTCGAGGACCGACCACCCGAGGTCCTCGCCGAGCTGCCACACGAGATCGCCGGTGACGCCGTCGATCGCCAGGATCTGCTGGTGGGCGTACAGGCTGACGTACACGCGCGGGCCGTCGGGGGTCTCCGCGTGATCGACCCAGTTGGCGTGGAACGGGTCGTTCGTGAACGGCGCCGGCGGGAGCGTGCCGTCGTCGATGTACCGCTGGCTGTCGAACTCGAAGTCGATCACACCCGTCGCGGGGTCATGGATCCGGATGCCGAACCCCAGGAAGTCGCGGTTGCCCAGCGTGTTGGGGACGTACTGGAGGGACAGGATCCGGCCGTCCGCCAGGCGCTTGGTGTCGTGGCTGTACTGGTTGGTCCCCCAATCGGGCAGGGATGCGCGGTACAGGTCGCCTTCCCACAGGTCCACGACCGTCGGCGTGCCGGATGCCGCGTCTCCTCCACCCCACACGAGCTGGGTGGTCCCGGGGTCGAGCAGCGCCTCCACGTCGATCTGCAAGGCGCTGTCGAGCTCTCGCCACCACCGCGCCCGCCCGTCCGGACCCCACACGACGAGCCAGGTGGCCGAGAAGACGTTGGGCTTCCACGGAGCCAGCATCCACGAGCCCGAAGCGCCGAGCGCCGGGTCGACGTCGATGTCGAGGATGGGGAGGCGCGCCGCGGGGGCGTCGGTCTCGTGGTGGACCTCGACCGCGGGTCCCACGAGCGAGGGACAGGTGGCGACGACCTGGCAGGTGTAGGCCGTGCGGGACAGGAGCCCCAGGAAGTGCAGCTCGTGGTGGGTGGCGGTGCCCCCCTCGACGAGGTGGGCGTCGGCCGGGTCCACGTCGGACACACACAGCGCCGCGACCGACGCGGCCGCAGACGCGTCGACGGTCAGGAGGAGCGCGTTCTCGAGCGGCCCCTGGGCTGCGGAGACGGTGAGCGCGAGGGACGGATCGGCCGCACAGGGATCGGGTGGCACGGTGTCCGTATCGGTGTCCGCGTCGGTGTCGGTGTCGGTGTCCGTGTCGGTGTCGGTGTCCGTGTCCGTGTCGGTGTCTGCTTCGCCTGCTGGGTCCGGCCCCGGCCCCGCGCCGCTCTTCCCGCCACAGCCCACCGATACCAGCAGCCACCACGCACGGTTCACGGGCCCTCCCGATGACCCAGGATACCGTCGGCGGAACGTCGTGGCGTGACGATCAAGGTTCGAGGTTCGCCGCGATGTAGTCGAGCGCGTCCCACACGAAGCCGCGCGCCACGATGTTCATGTCGGCGTCCACGACCGCGAACGACGGGAAGTAGGCGTACGGGACACCCGAGTACGTCTCGCCCCAGTTGAGCCCGTACAACACCTGCTCGTCCTGATCCGTCAGCACCGCGACGTTCCGGTTCGGGTACTGGTTGTGCCACGCCTCCACGTCGCCCTCGTCCGCGGGTCCGGAGCCGTTGTCGGTCAGGAACGAGACCCAGTGCACGCGGCGGTCCGCCAGCGCCACCCGCACGTCGGCGTAGAAGTACTCGAACTCGTAGTCGTCCGGCCCCCCGGCGAGCCACGAGGAGGTCTTGCGACACGACACGCACCACGTGGCCGACGCGTCGATGATCACGTAGCCGTCGGTGCCCGCGAAGTCGTAGAGGTCCACCTGCTCGCCGTACTGGTCGGTGCCGACGATCCGCCCGAACCGATCGCCCACCTCCAGCGGTCGCCCGTCGAAGCCAGCGTCGGGCAACGCGTCCTTGTCTGGGTTGTACGGCCAGAACCCCTCGTAGAACCGATCTCGACGATCGAGCGGATCGCGCCCCTCCTCCACCTCGAGGCCGTCCCCGTACGTGTCGCCGTCGGTGTCGAACAGCGTCGGATCGGTGCCGAGGTCGCGCTCCTCCGCGTCGAGGAGGCCGTCGCCGTCGGCGTCGACTTCCCCATCGTCGCGGGGATCCCCGTCCGCCGGCGCAGCGCACCCGACCAGACCGACGACCAGCAGCCACCCTGCGATGCGCGCCATGTGTACTCCAGCACAGCTCATGGCCGACCCCGCGACCCGACGTCAGGGGGCGCCTCACTCTGGCGCAGCATACTCCGGCGGCGCGGGCGAGAAGCCCGTGATCGAGCCGTCGCCCCCGACTGCGTCGCGCGCCGGGTCGTACTTCAGGAGGAGCTCCAGGAGCCGATCCGCGAGCACCACGTCCGTGGCGACGCCCGCCACCACCACGTCGTGGCGGGTGACCCCGGTGACCGCCACCACCCGGTAGCCGGCGTCGAGGATCCCGTCGGCGAGCGCCTTCTCGAGGTTGCCCGCATGAGTGGCCCCCACCTCGCACACGCCAGCCGCCAGGTCGCGCACCACCTGCTCGTGACTGCCGGAGACGTGCAGGTGCAGCGCGGTGTCCGGGTCCAGGCCCCGCTCCACGAACCACTTCGTCGGGTAGCGGTGCCCGCTGCTCGAGCGGGGATCGGTGAAGCAGACGGTTCGGTCGCGGAACCCCTCGGGGGCGTCGCTGGAGACGGGCACGCCGGGCCGCGCGACCAACACGGCATCCACCCCGGACCGCCCGTCGATCTCCTTGACGGCCAGCAGGCGGAGCCGCGGCTCCTGGGCCAGCGCCACGCGCGTGGTCGCCTCCGGCAACATCGCGAAGGGCACGGTGCCGTCGAGGAGCTCGCGCGCCGCAGCTTCGTAGTCCGCCGCCACGCGGAACTCGAGGGAGCGACCGAGCCGCGGTTCGAGGAACGCGTCCAGCGGTTCGAGCTCGCGCGTCAGGATCGCGGGCTCGAGCACCGGCGCGACGATCACGGTCGTCACGTCGGCGGCAGGGGTCACCGGGACCACCGGCACCGGCGTCGCCGACCACCACCACCACCCGGCGCCCGCCGCGCCGAGCACCGTCAGCACCGCCACCCCGCCCAGGACCAGCGCGCCGACCCCCAGGCCCCCGAACACCATCCCGACCCCACCGAGCCCGATCGCGAGCCCGGTGACGGCGGTGACCGAGGTCGTGGACTCCCCTCCGGCCGATCGGCGGCCCGGCGAGCTCAGGTCGCGCCCCTTGCTCGGGACGGACACCTCGGTGCGATCGAGCACCTCCTCCCCCGAGTCGCGCGCGCCCTGGGTGCCCGCCGACACGTAGCCCCCCAGGGCCGCAGCGATGTCGCCGCGATCGACATCGACCCCCATGGACCGCGCGGCCTCCCACAACGCGACCCGCATGGCCTCGGAGGTGGGCCACCGGTCGGCCTTCTTCACCGCGAGGGCCCGGTCGACGACCTCGACGATCCCCTTCGGCACGTCCGGCCGGAGGGTGGCCAGCGGCGCGCGCTCGCCATGGACCATGGCGTGGAGCAGAGCGAGGTCCGAGCTGCCGCGGAACGGCCGGCGGAGGGTGAACAGCTCGTACGCCACGATGCCGAGCGCGAACACGTCCGAGCGGCGGTCGAGCGGCTCCTGGCGCGCCTGCTCGGGCGACATGTACGCGATCTTGCCCTTGAGGAGGCCCTGCCGGGTGGCGTCGGACGCAGCCTCGGTGCGGTTGTCCTTGGCGATGCCGAAGTCGAGCAGGGTGACGTGGGCCTGCAGGTCCAGCATCAGGTTGTGCGGGGAG
>JBIKWC010000155.1:0-16357 GCA_044356535.1 Myxococcota bacterium | reverse complement strand
ATCCCGGTGGGGCCCCCGTGGCCCGGCTCGGAGGCGCCGGCGGCGAGGACCTCGTGTACGGGCGCGCCTGCGGGGATGCGCGCGGGTGGAGTCCCCGCCCCGACGCTCCTGGCGAGGCGGAGCCACTCCCAGGTCCTGCCCTCGTCGAGGTCCGCCGCGGCGAGCTCCGCCTCGATCCACGCGAGGCGCCCGAGCGTCGCGGGCAGGACCGGGGTCGCGAGGCACCGCGCGTCGTGGTGAGCGGCGGCGGCCGGGGCGCGCGCGTCGGACCCCGAGCCGAGCGCCTGCTCGGCCTCGGTCAGGTGACCTTCGAGCACAGCTGGCGCGACGGGGGAGCAGGCCTCCTCCTGAGCAGAAGCGACAGCGAAGAACAGCCAGCCCACCGGTTCACTGTAGCAGAGGACAGCGCTACGGCCGTCACGGTGTGCGTGCGTCCGTCCACGGCAGGAACACCACCGGCCGGTCCAGCTCGTCCGGCACGGCGTAGCCCACCTGGTACTGGAACGAGTGCCCCGACAACACCTTCGTCGGGATGGAGCAGGCGCCGTCGTCGTCCGCTTCAAGGTAGACCCAGTGCTCGGCCGCCAGGTCGTCTTCGTCGCGGAACCCGCAGTGCAGCGCCCACCCGCGGGCCTGCGTGTCGGTGACCACCAGCGCGGGTGTTTCCGGCACCAGGTGCGCCCGCAGCTCGGGCAACGGCCCCGGGATGCGCGTCCGGGCCTCCTCCAGGAGCGTGATCCACCGGTCCTGGACCGCGTCCAGATCGAAGTCGCAGCGCGCCGCGAGCCCGTACCAGAGCGCCAGCCCGGGGGCGTCGGTGGCGGGCGGAGTGTCGCCCAGGGTGCGGAGCAGGCACCCCGGGGCGTCGGGTCCGGCCACGTCCACCAGGGCCACCGCGAACACCTGGCCCAGGAGGTAGCTCTGGGCGATGTCGTGGCGGGCCAGGTGGGTGTTGCTGTCCACCAACTCCTCGAACCGCGCCTGCCCGGTCGCGTACACGGCGCCGGCCACGGGCGGAACCGGGTCGTGGCCCAGGATCCGGGCGCGCACCCAGTCCGCCAGACCCTCCTCGAAGAAGTGGGTGTGGGCGCCCTGGTCCCACGTGGCCCGGCCCGCCAGCTGGAAGGCGTGGGCGTGGGTGAGCTCGTGGGCGAGGACGCCGCGCTCCGCGCTCTGGGCCAGGCGGATCTTGCCCCCCGTGAACACGCCCAGGTGGTGGGTGGGCGCGCCGAGCAGCTCGAGGTCGAGCGCCAACGGCTCCGTGGCCCCCACCCAGTCGCCCACCTGGCGCGACAGGTCCTCCACCTCGGCGGCGAGGGCTTCGGCCCGGGCCTCGTCTCCGGGGCGGTACAGGATGCGGAACGAACCCGCCGGCAGCGCGCGCTTGCCCGCCCACAGCTCCGGCCCCGCCTGGAACGCCAGGATCCCCCCGAACAGCGCCACGATCGGCGCCGCGAGCAGGCCCGCGCAGCCCACCAGACCCCCGCGGACCACCGACAACCCGCCCGCGCCCGCGGTGGTCAGGAACCGCCCGGGCCCCGAGAACAACACGCCGGAGACCAGCACCAGCAACCCGCCCAGGACCAGGTGCAGGAGCGGAGGGCCCACGGGGTGCGTCGCGCTGGCCCCGTCCCACTCGAGGGTCCCGATCGAGCCCGTCACCGGGATCCACGCCTGCACGGGGGGCATCGCGAGCCCAGCGCAGGCCGCCACCATGCCGCCGAGCGCCAGGATGCCCCACGCGAGCGAGCCCACCCACGACAACAACATCCCGACGCCGAGCCCCGCCCACCCGGCGAGCAACATCAGCAGGTTCGTGAGCAGGACGGACGGCGCCGGGTCCATCGCCTGGGGCGGGGGCGCGAGCCACGCGAAGCCCAGGTCCATCGCGAGCGACGCCGCTGCCAGCGCCGTCATCAGCCCGAACGAGGTCGCGACCTTCGCGGAGAACACGGTCCAGCGGCTGGTGGGCAGCCCGTCCAGGAACTCGACGTGGCCGTCCCGCAGCTCGTGCGCCACCACGCCGTGGCCCACCAGGAACCCCAGGAACCACATCGTCGCCGACTGGGAGCTGCCGTCCGAGCGCTGGAGGCCGAAGCCGTCGTGGAGCAGATCGGCGTCCCACAACACGCGCAGCACGTTGACCGCGACCAACACGCCGAACGCGGCGGCGTACGGCAGCAGGGCCTCCGCCTCCTTCTTGAGCAGCGCGATCACGGCCGCACCGTCCACGGGCCCGCGAGGCGCCCCAGCCCCGGGACCGGGAGCACCACGCGCGCCACCACCACCTCGCGTGGATCCGCCGCCAGCCCCACGCTCGGGGCGCCCGGCTCGGGGACCACGCGCTCCACCACGTCGGAGGGCACCGGCGCCCGTTGCAGCGCGTCCAGCACCAGCCACTCGATGGCGGCGCCGTCGGGCCAGGGCCCGTCCCAGGTGACCTCCACGTCACCCGCCCCGCTCGACACCCGCACGGGCGGGAGCGCTGGAACATCCGGAGGCGCTGCGCGGGTCAGGGTCTCTGCCCAGCGGGCCCGCCAGCGGTCCTCGTCGACACCGGTCGCGCGGCCCACCCACCCCGGCTCCGTGCGCCGCCAGCTCGGCGCCACCGCCGGCCACCCCGCGCCCCGCCACCGGTCCAGGCCCACCAGCGCCTGCCCCAGCGCCAACACGGCTTCGCGCCCGCCTTCCGCCTCGAGCGCCACCAGCCCCGCCCACGCCACCGCGCCCGCCACGTCCGGACCGAGGTCGTTCGTGGTCTCGTGGAAGTCGCGGCCCGCGGAGCCCGCGCCCAGCGCCGCCAGCGCTGCGAGCTGCTCGGGATCGGCCGCCACCCACCAGCGCGCCAGCCCCTCGGCGAGCCAGCGGGTGTCCGCGTCGGCGTCGGGGCTGCCCGCCATCTCGTGCCCGATCGCGAAGGCCAACACGGCCTGGACGGCGTCGCGCTGGCGCTGCTCCGGGTCCACGAGCACCACCAGGGTGTGGTCCGAGGCATGCGCCGCGCGCGGCAGCTCCACCAGGGGCGCAGCCACCCCCGGGCGGCTCCGCAACAACACCACCTCGGGCCAGGCCTCCACGCCGATGGCGGCGCCGAGGGCGTCGAGCTCGGTGCCCACGGCTTCGGCGATGGCGGTCAGCGGGGTGCCCGGGCTGGCCGCCGCCCGCACCTCGACCGTGGACGTGCCGCCCACCGCCGGCAACAGCGCCCACCCGCCGGCGGTCGGCGCGTCGTCATCGAGCACGCTGACCAGCAACGTGACCGCCATCCCGGCGCCGATGAGCCGGGCCTGCTGGTCCGCGGTCGCCGCGACGAACCAGCGCTCCACCAGCGCTCCGCCGCGCCACGAGGCCACCGCGAAGGCGAACACGGTGCCCGCGGCCGCCCACACGAGCGTGTACGGGAGCGCCTCCCACGGGGGAGCGAGCCGCACCCGATCGGCGCCTTCGCGCACCAGGCCGAACCACAGGTCCCAGGCGCCGCCGTCTCCGAAGCGCACCAGCCCCAGCGTGGCGAGCACCCACCACACCAGCCACCGGTACCGGCCGGTGCTGGCCACCGCGAAGGCCAGCGCGTGCCAAGCCAGCAGGTACGCGCCGAGCTGCACGGCCAGCGCCGCCAGGAACGAGGCCGGAACCCCTTCGCGCCGCGACGCGATCAGGGCCGTGGCGGAGAGCAGGCCGAACATCGCGCCCTCGAGCACCAGGAGCCCGAGGACCCAGCGGACCGCGGTGCGCAGGGCAGGGGACACCGGCAGCGCCGCCAGGAACGCATCGGTGCCGGCGGTGTGGTCGTGCACCACCAGGCGGCCCGCCAGGTACGTCGCGAGGAGCGGGAAGCCCATGGACGCCAGCCCGTGGGCCACGCTCATCAGGGTCACGTAGTTCTCGGTGAGCGCGATGGCCCAGCCGATGAGCGCCGCCGAGGCCACCACCGCGAGCGCGCCCAGCACCGCCAGCGCGTGGTGTTCGACCTCCTTGCCGACCAGCGCGAGGACCCTCACGGCGCCTGCGTGTCCTGGCGCGCGATCGCCACGAACGCGGCCTCGAGCGACACGACCTCCGCCCCGGCGAGCGCCCCGACGCGCTCGGGCTCGCCCCACACGAGGTCACCCCGGCTGTCTCCGTGCAGCAGGCGCACCCCCTCCGGGAGCGCCGCCCCCGCGGGGACCCGCCGCACACGCTCCGTCACGCCGGCCACCGGGCCCTGGAAGAACAGGCGTCCCTCGTGCAGCACGCCCACCTGGTCCCCGATCTCCTCGACCTCGGAGATCTGGTGGGTGCTGAAGAACACCGTGACGCCCTCCTGGTCGACCACGCCGCGGAGGAGGTCCAGGATCTCGCGGCGCGTGACGGGGTCGACGCCGGCCGTGGGCTCGTCCAGGACCAGCAGGGGCGGCCGCGGCGCCATGGCGAGGGCCAGCGCCAGCTTCATCCGGGTGCCCCCGGAGAGCTCGCCCACGCGCTGCTGGAGGGGCACGGCCAGGCGGTCGCACAGCGACTCGAACCGGGCCTGCTCCCAGGTGGGGTAGAACGCGCCCACGAACCTCGACAGCCGGCGCACCCGCATCCACGGGTAGAAGTGCTGCTGCTGGCTCACGTACCCGATGCGCCGGCGCATCCGCGGGGTCGTCCGGCGGACCGCGGCGCCGTCGAAAGTGAGGGTGCCCCGATCCGGGTCGAGGATGCCCATGATCATGCGGATCGCGGTGGTCTTGCCAGCCCCGTTGCGCCCGAGGAAGCCGTACACGGCGCCCGCGGGCACGCGCAGGTCGAGGCCCCGGATGACGGCGGCCCGGCCGAACGAGCGGAACAGCTGATCGGTGGCCAGCGCGTGCATGGTCAGCCCGCGACGATGGCGCGGGCGCGCGCGAGCTCGGGGTCGAGGGCCTCGTCGCCGGTTTCCTCGCGCAGCTGCGCCAGGGCCCGCAGCGCGGCGGGGTCGCCCTGGGCGGCCAGCGCCTTCGCCAGCATCGACCGCTCGTTCGGGCTCTCCGGACGGCGCCAGGCCAGGAGCTCGGCCAGGATCTCCTCGTGGGCCGTGTGCCGCGCGTGGTGCAGGGCCAGCGGCCGCAGCCGGTCGTCGGCCAGCCAGCGCACCACAGGCGTGGGGTCGCGGGCGAGGGCGACAGCGAGGGCGGCCTGCAGGCGCGGCTCGTCGAGGGCGGTGGCGGCCCGGGTGGACAACGCGTCCTCTACGAGGTCCCGGCCGCGGGTCTCGCGCACGAGGCGGCGCGCGGCGAGCACGGCGGAGGGTGGGTCGCGGTGGTACGCCGCCGAGATCGACAGGTTGAGCGTGGGGGCGTCCGCCGTCTCCACGGCGGCGAGGGTGAGCACCCGCGGGTCCTCCCCCGCGCCGTGATCGAGCACGGCCTCGACCGGAGGCGCCTCGGGCACCGTCCGCAGCCACGTGGCCGCCACCAGCAGCTGCCCCGCGTCCACCCCGTCGTGCTCCAGCAGGCCCCGCACGAGCGCGGTGGCCAGCGACTCGGGGCCCTCGGCGAGGAGCTCGAGCGCCGCCTGCTGCATCCGCCGCCGCGCCGCACCTTTGCCCACGCTCACGGGGGGCGTCTCGTCGATGCCGGCCAGGGAGCCGCCCACGAACAGCGCGGTGTCGAGATCGGCGATCGGGCGTTCGGCGCGGGAGCGGGGGACCCCGAGCGCCGCGAGCGTGTCGGGGAGCAGGTCCGGGTCGCGCGCCATGCGGGCGGCGAGGGGCGCAGCGAGCTCGGCGGCCACTCCGGTCACGGGCCCGCGGGTGGCCACGAAGCCGAGCACGATCCGCGGCAGGAGGGGCACCGCGACGCGCTCCTCGACCCGGGCCGCAGCGGAGACCACGGCGGGGTCGTGGTGACCGAGCTCCGCGAGGAGACGCGCGAACGAGGCGTCGGAGGCCCAGCCGCGGCCCCGGACGGCGGCGACGAGCGCGGGGATCCACTGCTCGGCCTCTCCCAGCGGCACCGCGCCGAACCGGCAGAGCTCGTCACACAGCTGCGCCGCGAGCCCCAGCTGGGTGCGGGTGGTCGCCGAGAGCACGCGAGTGAGCAGGGGACCGGGTGCAGCGCCCGCGGCGAGCGCGATGCGTGCGCCGTCCACGTCGCTCGGGAGGCCTGCGTCGATCCCGCGGGTCGCGAGCAGGGTGCACGCCCAGTCGCGGGCGGGCCCGTCGGGGGTGTCGGCGAGGGCGCGGAGGGCGTCGGGGTCGTGGAGCGGGGTGGCCATGGTGGACGCAACGCTACCCGCCCGGGCGCCGCGGACGTTAGCGTCCCACCGGAGGCGCCGTGGACGAGCGGTTCTTCGTGGAGCGGCTGGAGGCGGGTCGGGACTTCGCGGTGCGCGATCGCGTGGCGGAGTCGATGGGCAACCTCGTGTACCTGCTCGGCGACCGGGTCGCGCGGCAGTGTGTGGTCGTGGATCCGGCGTGGGACGTGGCCGGGATCCTCGAGCGCGTCGACGCTGCGGGGCTCACCCTCACCGGCGCCCTCATCACGCATTGGCACCCCGATCACGCCGGCGGCGACCTGATGGGCCACGACGTCGAAGGCATCGCCGCGCTGCTCACGCTGCGGCCGGTGCCGATCCACGTCCACGAGGCCGACGTACAGTTCCTCACGATGTTCACGGGCGTCGGTCGCGGAGACCTGGCGGTCCGCGGGAACGGCGACAAGGTGCGCGTGGGCGAGGTCGAGATCGAGTGCCTGCACACCCCCGGACACACGGCGGGTTCGCAGTGTTTCCGGTGCCGGTCGGCGCTGGTCTCCGGCGACACGTTGTTCTTCCAGGGCTGCGGCCGGACCGATCTGCCCGGCGGCGACGTCGAGGAGATGTGGCGCACGCTGAGCGAGCGCCTCGGCGCGCTCCCGCGGGACCTCGTGTTGTTCCCCGGCCACCACTACGGCGTTGGCCCCGGCAAGGACGTGCGGCCCACGCTCGCCGAGGTCGACCGCGTGAACCCCGTGCTCCGGGCGCCCTCGCGGGAGTCCTTCCTCCGCATGTTCGGCCGCGCCTGATGGAGGGGGCCCTCGCGGTGGTCGTGGGCGTCGTGCTCGCGCTGGGGTTGTGGGTCGAGTCCCGCGTCCTCGTCCGCCTGCGCTCCGACCTGTGGTTCCAGCTCGCCGTCCCGCTGCCGGAGGTGCTGATCCCAGTTCCGAGGCCGCCCCGGGGAGCGGGCAAGACACCGACCGTCCGCTGGGAGCTCGGCGAGCCACACGTGGTCCGGTTCTGGGCCGATCCCGCCGATCGCACCGCGCCGCTCGGCCTTCACGGGGTGGTGGTGCTGCGCGAGAGCCGCCGCGGCGTCGAGCTCGAACTGCGGTGGGCCCCTCCGCTCACCTTGCTGCTGGGCCCGACCTGGCTCGCGTTGCTCGGGGTCGTGCGCGGCGAGGGCCCGCTGATGGGAACGGTGGCGTTGGTGTTCGTGCTGCTCGGGGGCGCCTGGTACCTGCGCGCGGCGCGGCGGGCAGCGGCAGAGCTGCGGTGGTCCTTCCTCGAGGCGTGCGGGGACTCCGCCGGCGACGTATGTTGAGCGACCGGAGCCGCTGGGCTGGGCCCGTGAGGGTGGAAAGAGCGCGATGATCTGGCTGTGGGCCAACGCGATCGCGGCGGCGCCTGTCCCCGAGGTTGCTCCGACCGTGCCGGACGCGGCCGAGTACGATCGCCTGGCGCAGGAGCTCGAGTCGCTGGCCGTCAAGAACGCCTGGGCCGGGGTGGAGCGCACGTTCCTCGAGCTCCTCGCCACGGGGGTCGCGCCCTCGGCCGCCGACTGGCTGCGCGGCGCGGAGTCGGCGCGGGCGGTGGGGAACGTGGGCGAGATGTACCGGCGCGTCCGCGAGGCCCGCAAGCTCGAGCCCGACAACCGCATGATCGTCGAGTGGCTGTACGACATCGACCACCGGTTCGGCACGGTGTCGTTGTCCTGCGAGCCGGGCTCGCTCATCCAGCTCCGCTGCGACCAGATGCCCTTCGATCCCGAGGCGCAGCGCGCGATCCGGTACGCCCAGCAGCAGATCCGCGAGACCTGCGTGTTCGACGGGCGCCTCCCCGAGGGGACCTACAAGTTCTACCTGTCCACCTTCACGGTCAAGCCGCAGGTGCAGACCTTCTCCCTCGCGCTCGGCGGGCTCGAGATCCCGAAGGCCATCCGCAAACACCTGAAGAAGGAGTGGGAGGCCGCCGAGGCCGAGCTCGTCCCCTGACCCCCGCCCCGACCGGCTCCGGCCGCCGGGATATCGTGGGCCTCGTGTCGGAGACCTACCCGCGGACCTGGGGCCAGTACGTCCTGCTCGAGCGGCTCGGCGCGGGCGGGATGTCCGAGGTCGACCTCGCGCGGAAGATGGTGGACGACGGCTCGTTCGTCCGGTTCACCGTCATCAAGCGGATCAAGGCCGACAAGACGCAGGACGAAGGCTTCGTCCGGATGTTCAAGGACGAGGCCCGCATCACGAGCGAGCTGCACCACGCCAAGATCGGGACGGTGTACGACTTCGGGAAGGTCGGCGACGAGTACTTCCTGGCCCTCGAATACGTGCCCGGGATGGACGCGCGCTACCTCGTGAACGTGCTGCGGGAGCGCGGGCAGCGGGTCCCCGTGAAGGTCGCGCTCCGCATCATGGTCGACGTGCTCGAGGCCCTCGAGTACGCCCACACGAAGAAGGACATGTTGGGCAAGCGGATGGGCATCGTCCACCGCGACGTGAACCCCCGCAACGTCATGATCTCGATCCGTGGCGAGGTGAAGCTCATCGACTTCGGCGTGGCCAAGGCCACCGACCGGCTCGAGCACACCCGCACCGACCACGTGAAGGGCAAGCTCTCCTACATGGCGCCCGAACAGATCAGCGGGCTGTCGACCGACCACCGCGCCGACATCTACGCCGCCGGGCTGATGCTCCACGAGCTCCTGGCGGGGACGAGCCCGTTCTATGGCCTCAACCAGGTGCAGATCCTCCACCGCATGCTGAGCGGCAAGCCACCCCCCCTGCCCACGCTGGCCGAGGTGACCGACCCCGCCATGCTCGAGCGCATCCAGGCGAAGGCGATGGCGCAGTCGGTGTCGGATCGGTACGCCTCCGCCGGCACCATGGCCGACGACCTGCGGGCCTTCGCGGTCACGCAGCTCGGCGGCCTGCCCAGCAACGACCAGCTCGCGGCGTTCCTCGCCAACGTGGACCCCGAGCTCACCGCGCGGCTGCAGTTCAAGATGGAGGCCTACGCCCGCGCCGAGACGAGCCAGCCGATCCAGATCGAGCCCGGCACGCTGCAGGAGGCGATGCTCCCGGAGTCCAACAGCACGCTCGGACCTGCGCCTCCGCTCGAGGCCGACTCGCTCACGGTGACCCGGATCGGCGTGCTCGGGGGCTCGTTCCTGCTCGTGTCCGTGTTGTCCGCCCTGTTCGCGGCGGTGTTCGTGAGCCTCGTGCTGGTGGGCGGCTTCCTGTACCTGCGCCCCGAAGGGCCACCCCCACCTCCCGAACCGTTCGTGGCCGCGCCCCAGCCGCTCCCCGACCCGGTACCGCCCGTGCCCGCCGTCGTTGCGCCCGCCCCGGAGGTCGCGCCCACCGCTGCGGCGCCCCTCCCTGCGCCCACCCAGCCCGCGCCGGTGCGCCCGGTGCCTGCCGAGGCCACGCCGCCGCAGCCCACGCCGCCGGACCCGGTCGTGGAGGTCGCGCCGGCGCCCGCCGTGGTGGTGCCCGACCCGGTGCCGGAGCCAGCGCCCGCGCTCCCCCCGGCCGACGTGGGGATGCTGAGCGTGAACAGCGATCCACGGGGCGTCGTGGTGCTGGTGGACGGGGTGGAGGTGGGCCGCACGCCGCTCGAGCGGTTCAAGGTCACGGTGGGCCCCCACACCGTCGAGGTGCCCGGGTTGACGTGCTCGCAGCGCGCGGTCACGATCCGCAAGAGCGTGGTGGTCGGTGTCACTTGTAAGTAGCGTGTGGTTCCTGGCGGCGTCCGCGTCCCCCAACCGGGTGGGCGTGGTGCTGAGCGACGACCTCGAGGTGTACCGCGAGGCCACGGACGCCTTCCTGGCCCAGCTCCCCGAGCAGCCGCGGCTCTACAACCTGCACGGGCGCGCGCAGGACGCTGCGGTCGCCACCCGCGAGCTCCAGCAGTGGAGCCCACACGTCGTGGTGTGCTTCGGCGCCAAGGCGGCGTATGCGGTCAAGGCCGCCATGCCCTCCACGCCGCTCGTGTACGTCGCCGTCCGCGACGCGCGGCGGTACGGCCTGCCCGGGGCGCAGGTGACCGGCGTGGAGATGACGGTCGACCCGCTCACCTTCATCTCCCAGTTCGTGGGGTTCTTCCCCCAGGTGGAGACGATCGGGCTCATCCACGGCACCAGCACCTCCGTCGAGCGCAGCGACGCGATGGCGGCGGCGGCCGGAGAGCTCGGCAAGGAGCTGCTCGTCGAGACGGTCGAGTCCCCGCGGGACGTGCGGCGGGCCCTGGGCGCGCTCGTGGACCGCGGGATCGACGCGTTGTGGGTGCCCCCGGACCGCGACGTGTTGACCACGAACTCCTACCGCACCCTCGCGGAGGAGGCGCGCCGCCGCAGCCTGCCGCTGCTGGTCGACACGACCTCGATGGTGGAGGCGGGCGGCACCTTCACGATGGTGCCGGATCCGGAGGGCATGGCGCGGCAGGCGGTGGGCCTGGTCGACCAGATCCTGCAGGGCGCGGCCCCGGCGGTGTTGCCGGCGCTGCAGCCCGAGGACCTGCTGGTGGTGCTGAACCTCCGGACCCTCGAGACCTCGGGGCTCGAGGTCGACGAGCTGCTCCTCGACTTCGTGGACGTGCGGATCGAGTGAGCAAGGAGCCGGGGGGCGTAGGCCGCGCAGCGGCCCCCCCCCCGCGGCTCCTCCCCTGCCCGTGCCCGTGCCCGTGCCCATGCCCCCGAACGGCTGGCGATGGGGACAGGTTCATGGCGTTTCACGCGGGTACGTGGGAGGGCGGAGGGAGATGGGACGGAGCGTTCGGTTCGACTGCCAGCGACCCGCAGCAGCGGATGCGCAATCGATCGACCTCGGTACGCGAGGGGTCCCAGGGGGAAGCGCCCCCTGGCAGGGGGTGCGGGGGACTGGTCCCGTACGGTCCCACCTCGGCGCTTGGCGCCGGGCGGGCTTTCGCCCACGCAGGCGGACCCGGGCTGTTCGCCCGAGTCCTGGGGTTCCGCGGGGTGTCGGGGGCGGAGTGCTCCCCGTGTCACCCGCAGACGGGTACAACTGTCACCTATGTCCCGTCCTGCTCAACGGCCGGGACGGGCAGGGGCACGGGCAGGGGCACGGGCAGGGGAGGAGCCCTGGCGCGAGGCCGCTGCGCGGCCTACGCGCCAGGGACTCCTACGCCGCTTCGAGCAGGGTCCGCATCGCTGCCTCCACCCGCTGGAGCTCCTCGTCGAGACGCTCCCAGTCCAGCCGCCAGCCCTCGGCGCGCCGCTCCCGGGCGCTCGTCTCCAGGGTCTTCGCCAGCGACGCCAGCCGACGGGCCTCGACGGACCCCGCCGAGCCCTTCAGCGCGTGGGCGAGCTGCATCGCCTCGCTCAGCTCGCCAGCGGCGAAGGCCCGCTGGAGGTCGTCCACGCGGCGCCGCGAGTCCGCCAGGAACACGTCCAGCAGCTCCGCCAGGAACCCGCGGTCGTCGTCGCAGTGGGACAACAACGTGGTGGCGTCGAACGCGCTCTCCTCCACGGGGGCCGCCACCTTCGGCGCCGCCGGAGGCGCCCCAGGGCTCGACAGGCCCGTGACGCGCTCCATCTCCGCCTTCAGCGCGCCGAACTGGATCGGCTTGCTGACGTAGCCGTCCATCCCCGCCGCCAGGCACTCCTCGCGCGCTCCGCGCATCGCGTTGGCGGTGAGTGCCAGGATCGGCTGCCGGGCGCGCCCGGTCTGGGCCTCGCGCCGCCGGATGGCCGACGTCGCCTCGAGCCCGTTCATCCGCGGCATGTGGACGTCCATCAGCACCACGTTGAAGGTCCCGGTCTCCCACTGCTCCAGGGCCTCGAGCCCGTCCCTGGCGAGCGTCACCTTGTGGTGCTGCTGCGTGAGCAGCCGCGTCATCAGCTTCTGGTTCACCTCGTGGTCCTCGACCAGGAGCACCGACATCGGACGCCGCGCGCCGGTGACGTCGCGCTCGGTCAGGAGCCGGGGCAGCGCGCCCGACAGGCTGGCCTGGCGGTGTTCGTGGACCACCATGCCCAGGGTGTCGAGCAGGTCCGCCTGGGACAGCGGCTTGTGGAGGAACGCGTTGGCGCCGCGGTTCTGGCTCCGGGACACGTCGGACACGGTCCCGGCTCCGGCCACCATGATCACGGCGGGAGCGCGGTCGCCGGAGCGGGCCTCGTCGAGCAGCTCGAACCCGTCTCCGTCGGGGAGCTGCAGGTCCAGGACACACAGATCCCACCGCTCCTTCGCGAGCAGGACCTTCGCTTCGGCGACCGTGGCTGCGAGCTCGGGGCGGAGCCCCCACTGACGGAGCGTGGCCTGCAGGTAGTGGCGGTCTGGTGCGTT
This sequence comes from Myxococcota bacterium, assembly GCA_044356535.1. Taxonomy (GTDB): domain Bacteria; phylum Myxococcota_A; class UBA796; order UBA796; genus JACKER01. The sequence continues at coordinate 3,857 of JBIKWC010000155.1, read as the reverse complement.
GTCGTCGACCACGAGGACCCGCAGCCCCTCGAGCGGCGCGCGCACCGACCCGGAGCGCTGATCGCTCTGGGCGACGGCCATCCGGATGGTAAAGTAAAACGTACTCCCACAGCCCAGCTCGCTGGTCAGCCACAGCTGGCCGCCCAACATCCCCACCAGCTGCCGGCAGATGGTGAGGCCGAGCCCCGTGCCGCCGAACTGCCGGGTGGTGGACGAGTCCGCCTGGGCGAACGCGTCGAACACCGCGGCCTGCTTGTCCGGGGCGATGCCGAGGCCGGTGTCGCGCACCTCGAACTGGATCATCCGCTGGTCGTCCACCTTCTCGCGCAGCCGGACCACCACGGTGACCGAGCCGGACGAGGTGAACTTGAGCGCGTTCCCGATCAGGTTGGAGATCACCTGCCGCACGCGGGACGGGTCGCTGACGAGTCGGTCCTCGACGTCGGAGGCCACGTCGGCGTCGAGCCGGAGGCCCTTGGTCTGCGCCCGGAGGGCGAAGGTCCGCAGGAGCTCCGACAACATCCCCCGCAACGAGAACGGTACGGACTCGAACTCCATCTTGCCTGCCTCGATCTTGGAGAAGTCGAGGATGTCGTTCACGATGGTCAGCAGGTTGTTGGCCGAGACCCGCACGAGCTCCAGGTTCTCGCGCTGCTCGTCCGACAGGTCGCTGCCCAGGGTGAGCTCGGTGAGGCCGAGGATGCCGTTCATCGGCGTGCGGATCTCGTGCGACATGTTGGCGAGGAACTCGCTCTTCGCCCGGTTCGCCGCGGTCGCCTCGTCCCGCGCGCGCCGCAGGTGCGTGATGTCGGTGTGGAGCTCGACCAGGAGGCCGTCGACCGTACACGAGCGGTCGACGCGGAGCCAGGTGTCGCCGATCTGGCGCTCCTCACCGGAGGGGCTCTGGGAGAGGACCCCGTCGGGGACCGGATCGCCGGCCGACAAGCCCATGGCCTGGGGGAACAGGCGCCGCCAGGCTTCGTTGCAGCACACGAGCGCCCCCTGATCGACCATCACGAAGCCGGCGTCGACCGAGCCGATCGCGGCCACGAGCCTGCGCTGCGCCAGGGCGGTCCGGCGGGTCGCTGCTTCCCGTTCGGCCGACAGGCGGCGCACCACGTTGGTGATGGCCAAGAGGTCCTGTGGGTCGGCGGGGTCGGCGGCGTCGTCGCCGGCCAGCTCCCTCGTGGTCTCCCGCAGCACGGAGAGCGCCCGGTTCTGTGCCTCGTACTCCCGGCGGATCCGTTCGTTCGCAGAGAACAATTCCTCGCTCGAGACCTCGAGGGACCGCGTCCGGAGGTCCACCTCGCGCTCGAGCTGGGTGTAGGTGTCGCCCACCACGGTGAGGAAGGTGGGGAGCCGGGCCGACAGCTCGCGCAGGAGCGGGCTCGCGGCGTCGGCGAGCGCGGAGAGCAGCGCGGCGACTGCCTCCTCGGAGTCGAGCCCGAGCGAGCGCCGGACCTGGCGCTGCAGCGCGCGGTTCGCGTGGAGCATCACGCCACCTCTGCCAGCTGGGTGATGGTCATCGTCTGGTTGTGCAGACGACAGTCCTGGCTCTCGAACAGCGGGCTGATCTCGCCGTTGCTGTAGTACCCGGTGAGCGCGCACCCGCGGCCGAACACGTCGGCGACGGCCTCCACCTCCTCGTCGACGCGCGCACCCATGACGAGCTTTCGCCCCACACACGACACCAGCACGGCCAGTCGGTCTCCGGAGACCTCGGGGAACGCTGCACCCGCGCGTTCGGCGGCGGCCTGTGCGCCGTCGACGAGGGAGTCGGTGGTGGCGTGCATCAGCCGGACGTTCCCGCCCTGCCCGATGTCGCCCGCGAGCGTCAGCACGCCTCGCGCCTCGTCCACGCCGAGGATGGTCCGGATCAGGCCGCGCTGGCCCTCCGGTCCCACCATCTCGAACGGGAACAAGAGCCCGGACGCGGGCAGGTCGCGCGCGTGTTCGCCGAGGTACTTCTTGTAGACCGCGAGCGCCGGCTCTCCATCGAGCTCGTGCAGCAGGTTGCCTTCGGCGCGGGTCACCCGGCGGAGCGGGCCGAACGGGACCCACCCGTGGAACGAGCCGTGCCCCAGGACCACGCGGTCTCCATACAGCCCCACGGCCACGGCGGCACGTGGCGAGGCGCCCGCCGACGTAAAAGTAAGTGTCTCTTCGAAGCGGCCACCGTCCGCGGCGAGGCCACCCGACACCGTCACCCCTGCAGGCAGCACCTCGCGCATGCCGGCGATCAGGCCGCTTCCATTGACCTGCACCCCGGGCCCGAACACCAGGGCGTGTCGGAGCCCCTCGCCGAGGAGGTGGGTCGCGAGGCGCCGGCCGGCGTCGGTCGAGTCGTCGATGCCCGCCACCTCCGTGGCTGCTTCGCGGACGGCCGTGCCTGCGAACTTCACCGCGGTGATGACGGTCTCGCCGTTCGTCACGCCGTGGCCGCTGATCTCCCCCGCGGTGCTGCATCCGGCGACCGTTGCGCCCGGGAACGCCGCGCGGAGGCTCGAGACGAACCTCGCGTCGCGGGCGTGCGCGACGGACGCGAAGACCAGGACGAGGTCCGGCGCGAGAGCGGTGAGGGTGGTGAGGTCGGCTGGGCCTGCATCGACGATCACGAGCTGACGGGTCTGCATGGGTGCGCTCCGGGTTCCCTCCCACTTCGGCGTCTCTCTGCCGAGCTTGAGCCGGATCGAGGCGCGCTACCGGACGGCGTAGGGCAGGATCGGCCGGATGGGGCGGATCAGCGCGTCGCGGAGGGCCGGCGGACGTGGTTCGCGGCTGCGCAGCGCGTTGCCCTCGAGGGCCGGTGACCACAGGAGCTCGTCGGCCATGCCGGGTCGGTGAGACGGCAACGCGCCCGCCCGCCAGCGCCAGGGATCGGAGGTCCATTCGGGGGCCGCGGCGTCGGGGGCGTAGCTGGTCCCGAACGGCGCGCTTCGGGGGCCCGGGTGGTCTTCGGGCCACTCCATGCCCCACCAGAACCAGGTCCGCTCCCCCGCCGACAGGAGATACTCCCACGCATCGGGGCCGGGCAGGCACAGTCCCTGTGCACGCAGCGCGGCGTCCGTCGCGGACACGGGGTCGGGTCCGCGCGGGGGCGCGTCGAGCCAATCGGTGACGGGCAGCGCCTCCGCTGCGGCGAGGAACGGGTCGAGCGTGACGGTGCGCGCCGGCGTGCTGCGCGCCGACACCCAGTCCTCGGGGGACTCGCCGAGCTCGGCCTCGAACCTGCGCCGTCGGGGGACGGACAACTTTGCCTTGACCCCCTTGAAGCCCAGGTCCACGGTGGCGCCGGGAACGAGGACGAACCTGCGGCCTGCACGCTCGAACCAGACCCGTGGGCCGAGCTCGCCGGGCTCCACCCGCTCGAACCGGAACGGCGCCGGCACCACGGGCTCCACGGCCCGCCCGACCTCTTCGGCTTCCGCGGCGGTGAGGCCGCGCCACACGGGCAGGTCGAGGAGCTTGCGCAGCGCGGCGGGGGGCGGCGGGAACCGGGCCAGCGCGTCGAGCGACGGGTCGCGGTCGCGAAGGACGTCGACGGCGCCCGGGTCGTCGGGCAGGGACCAGTCGAACGGCGGCGCACCGACCTCGCGCAGGAGGGCGTCGACGGACGAGAACACGCGCGACCCGAAGAAGCCGGTGTTCGCGGACAGGGGCGAGGGATGGACCCCCTCGAACACGCGGTGCTGAGGCTGGGTGATGCGGCCGCGCTTCTTCCGTGAGGGCCCCCCGAGCAACACGAACACACAGGGCGCCGCACGCTGGTTCAACGCGTCCAGGACGAGGTCGGTGAACCGCTCCCAGCCGCGCGCGGAGTGGGAGCCCGCTGCGCCGTCGCGGACGGTCAGCACGGT
>JBIKWC010000431.1:0-4720 GCA_044356535.1 Myxococcota bacterium | reverse complement strand
TCCGGCCAGCGCCGGGCTCCCCCGACCAGGACCCCAGCGGGCCCGCGTCGCGCGGCTCGGCCCGGTGACGCTCGCTGGCGGCGTCGCCCTCGCCGGCGACGGCTCCGAGTCGCAGCTCGAGGCGCGCGTGGTGAAGGAAGGCGCCGCCGAGGTCACGCTGCTCGTCGAGACCGACGAGCTCGAGGTGGTGGCGCGGGTGTCGCGGGCGGACCTCGCGCCCACGCCCACCCGCGCGGTGTCGCCGAGCCCCGGGGTGCGCCTGGCGCCCGGGGCCATCGTCTCTGTCGCCGGTTCGACGGTGGCGTACGATCAGGCCGGCATCCACACCCACGGCGAGGTCCCCGCCGACGCGCTCGGCGTGATCTGGACGCCCGTGTCCGATCCGCCGCGGGCGCCGCCCACCGGCTGGATCACCAAGGACGCCGACCTGTTGCAGGCGCCTGGTGGGCCCGCGGTGGCCACGTTGTCCGTCCACGGCGACTTCGGCTTCGCGCCGACCGGCCGATCGTCCGAGGGCTTCACCGAGGTGGTGGTGACCGCGCCTGGCCTGCGCGCGACAGGGTGGTTGCCGAGCGCCGTCGTGGTGCAGACCGGTGTCCTCCATGGATACGGGCGCGGGGGCGGGTACGGCCCGGGCACGTGGATCCGCGTCGCGCCGGGCCTCGAGTTCGCGACCCCCGAGGGGGCGGCGGTGTTCGCGCGCGCGTCGCAGGAACACCTCGTGCGGTTGGTCGCGCAGGAGGGCACGACCGGGTGGGTGCTCGCGTCGACCCCGTGGGGGAACGCCGCGGCGCGCGTGGTCTGCGCTGCGCCTCCGGGCCCGGGCACCCCGTGCACCCCGCCCTGACCCCCCCGCCCGCGCTCCTCACCGAGGTGGGACCGGGGGCCTGGGTGTGGGACGAGAGCGGCGTGGACGCAGGGTACGGCGGGAACAAGGTCCGCAAGCTCGCGGGGTTGTTGCCGGAGGCCCTCGCCCGCGGCGCCACCGAGCTCGTGACGCTGGGCGCGACCGGGTCCCACCACGTGCTGGCCACCGCGCTGCACGGCGCGCGGGTGGGGCTGGCCACCCACGCCATCCTGTTCGCGCAGCCGCCCCGCCCCGACGTGGACGCCCAGCTCCAGCGGATCACCGCAGCGTGTGCCTCCGTGCGGCGCGTCCATAGTCTCGGGGAGGCGCTCGGTCGCGTCGAGCTCCGCGTCCTCCGGTGGCGCGCGGCCGGCCGACGCGTCGTGGCGGTCCCGCTCGGAGGCACCTCCGTCACCGGCCTGGCCGGCTGGCGGGACGCTGCGCGCGACGTGGCCCACCGGGTGCGCGCCGGCGAGCTGCCGCGCCCCGAGCGGGTGGTGGTCGCCGCCGGGACGGGAGGGACCGCAGCCGGGCTCCTCGCGGGGTTCGCGGCCGGAGGCCTCCACACCGAGGTCGTGGCCGTCCGGGTCAGCCCCACGCGCCTCGTGGGGAGCGTCGAGATCCGCGCCCTGGCGTCGGCTTCCCTCGGGTGGGGCGCGGTGGTGGGCCCCACGTTGCGGGTCGTCCAGGGTTTGCCGCGTGGCTATGGCGTGGGGGATGACGGCGTCCTCGGGGCGCTGGCGCACGCGCGCACGCTGGGCCTGCACCTCGAGCCGACCTACACGGGCAAGGCCTTCGACGTGTGGTGGCGGGAGCGCGCGCTGGGCGGCGTGTCCTGGTTCGTGGCCACGGCCCCGCGGAGGCCGTGAAGAACGGCCACCGACCGCGCCGGGGCCGGGATAGCCCCGACCCATGTCACGCCCCACCGTCCTGCTCGTCGGCATCCTCGTCCAGGGTCGCGAACCTGCCTCGCTCGACGCCTCGCTCGACGAGCTCGCTCGCCTCTGCGACACCCTCGGCATGGACGTGGTGGGCCGGCTGATCCAGCGGCGCACCGGCACCGGCGCCGCGGTGATCCTGGGCGAGGGCAAGCTCCGGGAGCTCGCGGCCTGGACGGGAGGCCCCGGGGAGGTCCAGCGCGGCCCCCAGAAGACCCGATCGAAGGCCGCTGCCGCGGAGGAGGACGACGACGAGGAGGACCCGGTCCCGGTGGTCGAAGACGGCGCGGACGACGACCCGGAGGCGGTCGTGCCCGCTGGCGTCCGCGCTTCGATCGTCGCCGTCGACCACGAGCTCTCGCCGTCGCAGCTGCGCAACCTCAAGTCGGCCGCGGGGTGCGAGGTCCTCGACCGCACGGGCGTCATCATCGAGATCTTCAGCCAGCGCGCGCGCACCCGCGAGGCGCGCCTGCAGGTCGAGCTCGCGCGGCTCCAGTACCTCGCGCCGCGGCTCCGGGAGCTCGGCGGCCCCTCCGAGCGACAGCGCGGCGGCATCGGCGGCAAAGGCGCGGGTGAGACCGCCCACGAGCTCGACAAGCGCAAGGTCCGCGACCGGCTGGCCGAGATCCGGCGCGAGCTGGTGGAGCTCGAGGGCACGAGCGGCGTCCGGCGCGCCCGTCGCCGCGACGTCCGCCAGGTGGCCCTCGTCGGGTACACGAACGCCGGGAAGTCCTCGCTGCTGCGCGCGCTCACCGGTGCCGAGCCCTACGTCGCCGATCAGCTGTTCGCCACGCTCGACACCACCGTCCGCAAGCTCCACCCCGAGGTGGTGCCGCCGGTGCTCGTCACCGACACGGTCGGCTTCATCAAGGACCTGCCCCACAGCCTCGTCGTGTCGTTCCGCAGCACGCTCGACGCGGCGCTCGAGGCGTCGCTGTTGCTGCACGTCGTGGACGCGAACGATCCGTCCTGGCGCGAGCAGGAGGCGGTGACGGCGCAGGTCCTCGACGACATCGGCGCCGGGAGCGTCACCCGCGTGCTCTTGTTCAACAAGTGCGACCGGGTCTCCGAGGCTGCTGTCGCGGCCCTCGCCGAGGAGCGCCCCCACGCCTGGTTCACCTCCGCGAAGGACCCCGCGCGCACCCGCGGCCTGCGCGACCGCATCGTCGCGTTCTTCGGCGAGCAGGACGTCGCGTTCGAGCTGTTCGTGCCGTGGTCGCGGTCGGGGCTGGTCGGAGCGATCCGGGCCCAGTCCACGGTGGTGGGGGAGGAGTACGAAGACGAAGGGGTCCGCTACCAGCTCCGCGCGCCCGCCGAGGTCGCGGACGAGCTCCGCCGATCCCTCGGGCTCCCGGTCGAGGGTTCCCCGTCGTCGCTTGGGGTCCCGGAGGACGAGGAGTAGAATGTCGCCCGTGTTCAACATCATCCCCTCGCTGTGGTCCGTCCTCGCTGGTTGTGACATCGGTTGTCTCGACCCCACGAACGCGGACTGCGTCGTGCCGAGCCCGTGCCAGGACCTCGTCTACACCTGCGTCGACGGAGTGTCCGAGGTGCAGATCCTCGGCGAGGGGCAGACCCCGCCCACCCAGGGCCCCGACGTGTTGGCTGCCCCCGGTGACGTCGTCCTCCGCAACGACCGCGTGATCGCCGTGCTCGACGCGCTCGACCACCCCCACTACGTCGCGCCCGCCGGCGGGGCGTTGCTCGATCTCGCGCCCGTCGACGGCGATGACGGCCTGCGCAACGTGTTCCAGGCCACGGGGCTCCTCCCCGGTGACGCCGTGCACTACACCGAGTTCCGCATCCTCGAGGAGGGGGCGACGAAGGCGGTACAGTACCGCGGCACCCTCGACGGCCACCCGGGGATCCACGTGGCCACGCGGTACGAGCTCCGCCCCTGCGAGCCCGGCATCCGCATCCGCACCGAGGTCGTGAACCTCGAGCCCGACCCGTACTCGATGTTCCTGGTCGACGCGTTCTACTGGGGGGGCCGCGAACACGTCCCGTTCACCCCGGGTGCGGGGTTCCAACACCCCACGTTCGGGCTCACGACCATCCTCGACGCCGTCGTCGAGACCGAGTGGATGGCCACGGGCGCCCACGGCGCGGAAGCAGCCAGCTACGGCGTCACGAGCTGCGACCACCACACGATCGCCGGGTTCCAGTCGAACGAGCTGTCGACCGCGGGCACCACCCCACGCATGCTCATGCCGCGCGACACCGAGGTCTACGAGCGGTTCGTGGTCGTCGCGCCGGGCAATGCCGTGTCGGGCGCCACCGACGCGTTGTTCGACGCGCAGGAGCGGATGGGCCAGGCGAAGAGCGCCCCGCTCACCGGCATGCTCGTCTCCGAGTCGGGCCACGTGTTGTCGGACTTCGTGCAGGCGAGCCTCCTCGTCTCCGACGAGGACGGCCCCGTCACCCACACGATCCCCGACCTCACGGGCGCGTTCTCCGTCGAGCTCCCGGTGGGGCACACGTACACCATCGCCGTCGACTCGTACGGCGACACCGTCGTCGAGACCGGGCCGCTGCGCGTGGACGGCCCGACGGACGCGGGCGAGATCCGGGTCCCCGGGGTGGCCACGGTCACGCTGGACGGCCTCGTGGACGGCGTCCGCGACCACCTCCTCGTGTTCGTGCACCCGAGCGACGAAGCCGACGAGGAGGCGTACGGCGCCACCGTGTACGGCAACTTCGACACCTGCGCGCCCATGATCGGCCTGCCGTTCGGCCCGTCTCCGGCCTGCAACCGGGTGCTGGTGGACGGCCCGACCGACATCCTGCTGCCGCCCGGCACGTACGACTTCTACGCAGCGGCGGGTCCGTTCTCCACCCTCGATCGGGTAGACCGCGTGCGGATCCAGAGCGGGACCGCGCAGTCGGTGACCCTGTCGGTGGAGTCGCTGCCCGTCCAGCCTGCAGGGACGCTGTC
>JBIKWC010000154.1:0-16461 GCA_044356535.1 Myxococcota bacterium | reverse complement strand
GTCCGAGTTCTGCAGGATCTCGGTGATCACGAGGTCCCCGACCACCAGCTGGCTCACATCGAGCGGCCCACCGGTCACGAGGTCACTGCCGGAGCAGTCCTGGTCGATCCCGTCGTTCGCGATCTCCGTGGCCCCGGGGAACACGCTCGCGTCGGTGTCGTCGCAGTCCGACGGCGGGCTGAACCCGTCGCTGTCGGCGTCCACGGGCCCCACCACACACGACGGGTTCGCGGCGCCGGGCGTCCCGAGGTCCCCCGCGCCGTACGCGGCCACCCCTGCGCACCAGTTGCCGCCGTCGTCGTTGGCGGCGACGCTGCGCTGGGCGGGGTCGAGGCTCATCGAGGCGCCCGTGGGGTCCGGGAAGGTGGCCCCGTCGTCCCACGCGACCTCGTCCAGCGTCCCGGAAGCGTTGACGAGGACGAGCTCGTCGGCGCTGTTCGCGAGCTGGAAGTCGGAGACGGAGTACGCCACGTCGACGGTGACCCCGCCGTTGGTCAGCGGGTCGGCGTTGGTCGAGAACACCACGTAGGCGCCCGCCGCGACCGGCGTCGGTCCCGCGACCTGGAACGACTGCGTCGCGCCCACGTTCTCGATGCGCAGGCCCTCAAGGTCGATGGCGCCACCCGACGCGTTGTAGACCTCGAACCACTCCCCGTCGTCGTCGGCGACGGCGTCGGGGTTCTGCAGGATCTCGGTGATCACGAGGTCACCGACGGTGAGCAGGTCCGCGGGGAACCCCCCGGGGAGCCCGGTGTGACCCGTGGCGTCGGTGTCGGTGTCCGTGTCCGTATCGGTGTCCGTGTCCGTATCGGTGTCCGTGTCCGTATCGGTGTCCGTGTCGGTGTCCGTATCGGTGTCCGTGTCCGAATCGCTGTCCGTGTCCGTGTCGGTGTCCGTGTCGAGGTCGGTCGGCGTGGACTTGTCGGTGGGCACGACGCCCCCGGTGCAGGCGGCGAGCAGGGCGAGCAGGGGCAACGTGGGGCGCATGGATCCTCCGCGCCAGCCGCGTAGTCCGGTCCCCTCTCCCGCAGGAGGGGGTGCGCAGGAACGTGGCGAGGCCGTCACCGAACAGACACGCCCCGCCCGACCCGCGTCACTTCCCGAGCGCGACGGGGCGATGCTCGATCCGCGTCCTGCCGGTGGGTCCTCGATTCGTCGCAGGGCGCCTGTGAAGGACGTGAGAGCTATCGCCTGGACTTGCCTGCCGCCTCCAGACGTTGCGTGAGCGATGACATCACCCCCATCAATCAATCACGGCAACGCGGGCGGAGGGGGCTCCAACCCGCATCCACTCGGAGTCGCGTCCGTCGTGGCGAGGACGCCCGAGCGGACCTGACGGTCGGGGAGTTCGAAATCGACGTCGCGGAAGACCGGCGGAGGTGGGTTCGATCCGCTCAGGCCGCTCCGTCTGCTGTTTCTGCGGGACGCAGAGGTTCGCAGAGGACGTCGCAGAGGTTCGCAGAGAAGGCAATGCATGCGTTGCTGCTGGGCCGAGCAGTCAGCGGAGTTCGGAGTCGGGACAGACCCGCGTGACCAGGGTTCGAGACAAGCCCCACAGGATTCCCCTGGCCTCTCATCGTTAGTTGACTCACTCTGTGAACCTCTGCGACGTCCTCTGCGTACCTCTGCGTCCCGCAGAAAGGAAGGGCGCCGCGGACGCAAAGGCGATGCGGCCTCCGGTCCGCACGTCAGGCCAGCCAGCTTGTGAATCCGGGTCACTGCCAGAGCGCGACCCCGAGCCCCACCCGCACGTCCGTGTCCCGCCGCCGGCCAGCGTCCCGGGGCCCGTCGGTGAACGCCAGGCCCCCCGTCCGCAGCTCCAGCACCCCCTCCAGCGCCAGGGGACCCACCACCAGCCCGCCGCCGTCCGCCCGCACCCGCGCCTGGTACGGGTTGGCGAACGCCGCCAGGAGGAAGTCGCCCGCCAGCGCGGCACGGAACCCCTCCGCACGCACCCCACCCTCCACCCCGAACACCGCCGAGCCCACCGACACCGGCTGCGGCGCGGGGGGGTCGCCGCCGTCCTGCGGCCACGCCCGGAGGCGGTCCAGGCTCCCACCCACCCGCACCCCGCCGTGCGGCTGCACGTCGCCCACCCAGGTGCCCGCGCCGCCCACCAGCACCAGCGCCCCCGACGGCTGGATGCCGCCGCCCGCGATGGGGTCGACGGGGCCCAGCACCGAGCCCGACACCTCCACCCCGAACGCCGACACCGGCGTCCACCGCCCCACCACCGACAACCCGCCACCGGGCGCCGCGCCCTGCAGGTCCGCCCACGCCGGGCTGTCCGCCTCCTGCGTCGACGACAGGTACCGGCCCACCCCCACAGCACCCACCCACCACTGGTGCGGCGTGTCGAACGCGCTGCGCGTCGCGGACTGGCCGCGGTCCGGCACCTCCTCGCGGTCGAACACGTACCCCGACCACACGATGGCCCCGTCGCGCTTCACCTGCAGCAGGAACGCACGCTCGAGCGGCGCTTCGCTCGACTCGTACCCGTCCACCACCCACGACTCCGGCGGGATGTCCCCGAGCGTCTGGATGGGACCCGGGTCCGAGGCCGCCGTGTACAGCTCCACGAACGGGTGCGACGCCGGGAACATCTTCGGGTCGAGCTTCCACGCCGGGTCCATCATCCGCGCCGTCGTGAGCGCACGCCGCGACGCACGCGTCTGCCCGTTCACGTACGCCGACAGCCCCATCGCCTGGTGCAGCCGCGCGATCTGCGGACCCGTGGGCACCGTGGTCAGGCACGACACGGCAGCGACCAGGTTCTTCTGCGTGCGGTCGAACGCGAGCTCGTCGACCGCGCGGTAGGTCTCGAACAGCGTGGCGATCGCGTCGTCCACGGCCTGCGGACCGTCTTCGGAGCACCCGGGAGAGGCCGCGCGGCCCACCACCGACCACAGGAGCGCGAGGGGCATCACGAGCGCCTCCGGCGCAGGAGCAGGAGCCCGCCGAGCCACGCGAGCGACAGCGGGAGGCCCGGGGCATGGGAGCAGGCGCCCACCGCCGTCACCACGTTGTCGCGGCCGTCACAGTCCTGGTCGCGGTCGTCGCCCGAGACCTCACCCGCCCCGGGGAACACGTCGCTGGCGAAGTCGTCGCAGTCCGTGCCGTCCGCCACCCAGCCCGGCGCGGCGCACGCCTCGAGCGACGACCCGGGGTCTCCGAAGCCGTCCCCGTCGCGGTCGGCGTACCAGGTCGCGGGGGTGTCGCAGTCCTCGGGGAGCGTGCCGCCGGTGTCGGTGGGCTCGGTGGACGCGGCGTCCACGTCGATGGTGACCACGCCCGTCGCCGAGCCGCCCTGGCCGTCGCTCACCACGTACGTGAAGGCGTCGACCGCGTCGAACCCGGCGCGCGGCGTGTACGCGAAGGTGCCGTCGGGGTCGAGGGTGGCCGAGCCGTTGGTGGGCGCGGCCAGGAGCGTGGCCTGCAGCGGGTCGAGGTCCGGGTCGGTGTCGTTCTGGAGCACGTTGCCCACCACCACCTGGCCGTCGGGGGACGAGGCGGCGTCGGCCACCGCGACCGGGACGTCGTTGCGCGGCTGGAAGTCGAGCGTGACCGGGACGGGCGCCGAGCCCACGCCCGCGTCGTCGACCACGTAGTACGAGAAGGTGGCGAGGCCCGTGAAGTCCCGGGCCGGGGTGAAGAACACCTCGCTGCCGATGACGTCGGCCACGGCCTCGCTGGCGGGGTCGAGGCGGAACGAGAGCACGTCGCCCGGGTCCACGTCGCCGTCGTTGGCGAGCAGCGTGGACAGCGAGACGCGGAACTCCTCGTCTTCGGGCCAGGGGAACGGCCCGTCGGCGAGCGCGACCGGCGCGTCGTTCACGGCGGCCACCTCGAGGGTCACCGTCACGGGCCCGGCGGCGCTGGTGCCGTCCGAGACCTCGTAGCGGAACGCGTCGGTGCCCGACCACTCGGGCGTCGGGACGAAGCGCCAGTACCCGTTGGGCTCGAGGGTGAGCGCGCCGTGGGCGGGGGCCTGGAGGAGCTGGACGGACAACACGTCGCCGTCCACGTCCGACGCGGCGGCGAGCAGCCCGGGCGGGGCCGCGACGTACGCGGTGTCCTCGGTGAGCTGCAGGAGGTACGCGTCGGTCTGGAGCACGGGGAGGTCGTTGACGGGCAGGACCTCGAGCGTGACGGTCACGGGCGCCGACTCGCCGCCGCGGTTGTCGACCGCGCGGTAGCGGAAGGTGTCGGTCCCGAACCAGTCGGGGTCGGGCGTGTACGTGAAGCCGCCGTCGGCGCCGACGGTGATGGCGCCGTGGGCCGGCCCGGAGTTGGCGATGAGCTGCGCGGACAGCACCTCGCCGGGCACGCCGGTGGTGATGTCGACATCGGTGTCGTTGGGGAGCAGCCCCGCGGCGCGGGCCACCACCAGCACCTGGTCCTCGTCGGTGGCGTAGGGCGGGTCGGTCACGGCGACCGGAGGGTCGTTCCGCTCGGCGACGGTGAACGTGGCCGTGGCCTCACAGGAGGAGACGCCGTCGGAGACCCGGTACCGCACGCTGTCGGGGCCGTAGTAGTTCGCGGCGCCCCGGTACTGGAGCGACCCGGCGGCGGACAACGTGTAGGACGCCGCGTGCGCGGGGGCGGTCACCACGCTGTAGGTGAGGCCGTCCCCGTTCGGGTCGGAGTCGTTGGCGGTCACGGACTGCGACGCCTGGAGGTCCTCCGCGAAGTCCGCGAGCACCTCCGAGCCACACAGCGGCGGAACGTCGGCGTCCCGCTCGTACAGGTAGGCAGTGTCGGTGTCGGGGGCGCCCACGATGAGCAGGCTCTCGTCGGCCGCCACCGCCTCGCCGAAGCCCGCGGGGCCGCTCAGCTCCTCGCTCTTGCCCCAAACGTCACCACCGACCTGGTTGCGGAGGTGGACCTCGACCTTGTTGCCCGCGCCCTGTCCGGTGTACAGGCGGTCTCCCTGGAGCGCGAGCGCGGCGCCGAGCTGCGACCCGGCGGGCCCGAAGAAGGAGCGCTCGAGGCCCCACCCGGAAGCCTCGAGGCGGTACACGTCGACCCGTCCCGCGTTCGCGGAAGCGTTCCTCGCGCCGATGGCCAGTGTGGTGCCTTCGAGCGCCAACGACGAGCCGAATCGCTCGCCGGCAGCGGTGCCTTCCAGGACGATCGGGCTGCCAAGAACCGCGCCGCCGGTAAAGTTCTGGAGCACCACGCGGCCCTGGTCGGCACCGAGCGGCCCGTCTGCGTTGCGGCCCGAGGCCGCGAGCCACCCCCCGCTGATCGCGACTGCCGAACCGCCGACCCGCTGCCCCGTGGCAGTTCCCAGCAGCACCGTGTTGGTGGTGCTGGAAGGGAACGGGCCGAAGTTGTCGACCCCTCCGGTATGGCGGCCGAACAGGGCTGCGGCCCCGGTCTGGTCGTCGTGGCCCGGCATCCCGACGAGCACCTTGAAGGCGTCGACCGCGATGGTATCGCCGAAACGGAGATTGTTGAATGGATTGTCGATCTCCAGGTCACACAGCTTCGTGACGCCGCCTCCGTCCCAGCGGTACACCTCCGCGCGTCCGGTCTCCGTCGTGAAGATGCTCGAGACCGCATCCGGCGCCCCGATCGCGAGGAGGTCTTCGGTGACGTCGACGGCGGTGCCGTATCGTTCGCCTGCCGAACCCGTGAGCACGGCCACGGGAGCGAACTCGCCGTCGGCGATGCGTTCGAACAGGTGCACCTCGCCCGCGTCCACCCCGGTGGAGTCCGCGGTAGGGGCCCCCAGCGCGACGAGGTTGCCATCGACGGACACGGCGTCCCCGAGTCGATCACCGGCGACCGTCGCCGCCTCGGTCTGCAGCAGCCAGTCGTCTCCGGTCCGTCGCCACACGTGAACGGAGCTGTCCATGGGGACCCCGACCGCGAGCACGGTGTCGGTCAGGGTCAGCGACGCAGGGAACTCCGCCGTGGAGACGCCCCCGGTGTCGAGGACCTGCGTGTACACGAACCCTGCGCCGTCCCACTCGTACAGGTGGACGTGGACGGGGCTCTCCCCGTCGAGCACCGCCAGCGTGTCGGACGACACAGCGACCCGCGACCCGAACCCGGTGGTGACCCCGAGCGGGGCGGGGATGGACAACTCGGTCGTCCACGTGTCACCGGCGCCCCGCAGGTACACCCAGGCCTCGTTCACCGCTGGCGCGCCGATCGCCGCGAAGTCGCCGTGGACGCTCACCGAGCTACCGAAAGACAGGGATGACTTCGTGAAGATCTGCACGATGTCATAGGGATCCGACGCGGCGCGGATCTGGTACAGGACGGCGCGCTCGCCGCCGGGCACGCCGACCAGGAAGTGGTCGCCGAACGCCGCCACGTCCGCGCCGAACCGGTCACCCGGAACGGGGTTGTAGGGATCGGCATCGAGCAGCGTGGTCGCCCAGTTGTTGACGAATCGGTTGCGAAGGTGGATCGCACCTGCGTTCCCGCCGGTGCCGGGCGCCCCGATGACCGCACCATCCCCGAACAACGCGACGGACGACCCACACTCCGTACCGACCCCACACGCGAAGGTCACCACGTCGTCGGCCCAGCTGCCGTCGGCGTCGAGGTGGTAGAAGTGGACCTCGCCGGTCTGCGGGGTGGCGACGGCGGCCACGTCCTCCGCGAGGCTCACTGCATACCCCTCGCGCGCCTCGTTCGACCCGCCGGCGTCCAGCCGCTGGAGCTCGCCCCAGGTGTCGGCGCCGCCGGTGTTGCGCTCGTGCAGCGTCGCGAGGTGGTAGGTGGCGGCGCCCGTGGCGTCGCCGGGGCTCCCCACCAGCAACTGGTCGCCGAACGCGGAGACGGAGAACCCGGACCGCGGCGTGGCAGCAGGGAGGCTCGGCGAGAACGTGGCCTCCGGGCTCGCGAGCAACGGGTCGACGGTGACGGGCCACCGGGCGCCTTCGTCGTCGACGAGCACCGACAACACGCTGCCACGCACCTCCGTCCAGGCCGGGAGGTCGCGGCCGGTGGCGTCCCACACCCGGAGCCCGCGCCAGCCGACGGTCTTCCGGCCACCGACCACGAACAGCGCGCCGTCGTCGGTCGCGTACGGGGTGGCGCCCCCGATCGCCACGGCGACCTCGACGGGACCCGCCCCATCGGGGCGACGAAGCAGCCGGAACCCGTGCTCGAAGCCGTCCTCCGAGTTCTCGGCATACTCCACCACCGGCCCCCGCGCGAGCTCGAGCGAGTTGCCTTCGGCCCACAAGGTGCCGGTGGGCAGCGCGCTGGCCGAGCCCTGGCGCCCGAACGCCGCAGCGCGCAGCGTGAGGGTCCAGTCCGGGGCCACGCTGGCCCGATCCACCACGCGGATCGCGTCGGCGGCGACGTGGACGCGGAGGTCCCGGGTCCGCGCCTGGTACCCGGGGGGCGCGTCGAAGGCGGGGCGCTCGGCCCAGGTGAACCGGTGCTCCGCCGCCCGCACGCCCGCGGAGAGCTCGGCGAGCACCCGCGTTCCGATGCTCCCGTCGTCGTCGAAGCGCTCGACACGGGTGCATGCACCGAGCGCGGCCAGGGCCACGATCGAAGGACTGCGCATGGGGGACCTCAGCGGCGGCGGCGCCGCAGGAGCAGCAGGAGGAGCCCCGCTGCGAGGGGGGTGGGGGGCGTCGGCTGCTGGTTGCAGTTGCAGCCGGGGTCTTCGCGGGGCACGACGCCGTCCGGAGGCGATTCGGCTCCGTCCTTGCAGTCTTCGTCCACCGTGTTGTCGGGGATCTCGGTCTGGCCCGGGTTGATGTCGAGCGCGGCGTCGTCACAGTCGTCCGGGTTGCCGACGTACACGGTGCCATCGGGTTGCTCGCCGAGGGCACACAACCGCCGCGGATCGCAGTCGGGATCGGAGCAGGTGCCGTACCCGTCACCGTCGATGTCCTTCCAGCCCTCGACGGCGTCGATCACGTCGGCGTCATCGACGTCGACATCGTTGTCGCAGTCGTCGTCGCGGCCGTTGCAGGCCTCGGACGCGTCGGGGTTGACCTCGTCGACATCGTCGTCGCAGTCACCGGCCTCGTCGACGAAGCCGACGGGTTGCCCACAGGAAGAGTCCTGCGCAGTCTGGGGGTCGCCGAATCCGTCGCCGTCCACGTCGCGGTAGTACGTGACCGACGCCGCGCCCGTGTTGTCCACGAGGTCGTCGCAGTCCTGATCCACCCCGTCACACACCTCGGTCACCCCGGGAGCGACGGTGTTGGTGGTGTCGTTGCAGTCGTCGCCGTTCTGGACCCGGCCCGGCAACGTGGACTCGCAGCTCGCGACGGGCAGCTCGGTCTCGTCACCGAAGCCGTCCCCGTCGGCGTCGGACCACCAGCTCCGCTCCTCGGCCGGCGTGCCGTCGACGCCGGAGCAGTCCTCGTCCACGCTGTTGCCGCAGGTGTCTGCGGCGGAAGGGTTGACGTTCGCGTCGCCGTCGTCACAGTCGTCGGGGGTGGCAGCCACACCCGCGAACCCCTGGCACGCCGATACCGCACGGAGCGGGTCGCCGTACCCGTCGAGGTCCTCGTCGACGTAGTACGTGGAGCCGTCGACCACGCCGAGCTCGTCGAGCCCGGAGAGGCCGTCGCAGTCCTCGTCGGTCACGGTGCAGAACTCGGGCGCGCCGAGGAAGATGGCGGCGTCGCTGTCGTCGCAGTCGCCGGCGTACTCGGGGTACGCGGGGTCGTAGGCGAGCCAGTCGCACCCGGTGGCGGGTGGGTCGCAGGTGGTGGCGGCGGTGGCGAGCTCGCCCTGCCCATCGAGGTCGCAGTCCTCGAACCAGGTGGGGAACTGGGCCGCGTCGTCGTCGGCGGTCCCGGTGCAGTCGTTGTCGACCCCGTCGCAGACGTCGGTGAGCCCAGGGTACACGTCGGCGGCGGCGTCGTCGCAGTCCAGCAGGAAGCCGAAGCCGTCGGCGTCACCGTCGACGTACAACGTGGGGTCGAGGCCGTCGGGGCCTCCGAACGCGCCGATGTCGGACCGCCCGCCGTCGAGGTCGACCAGGGCGGGGTCGCCGGCGTCGATCAGCGGGGAGCCGAACCCGGGCCACAGCTGGTCGTTGCCGCAGATGCCGTCGTCCAGGAAGCCGGCGAGGAGCGGGTCGGCGAGGACGTCGGTGGCGCCGGTGGCGCCGGGTGCCACCGGCGTTCCGACCGAGCTGTAGGCGTTGTACGAGTGGTTGACCGTTCCGCCGGCGCGGTTCAGGCCGATCCCGGACACGACGTAGAACACGTTGTTGCGGGCAGTCGTGGGGGTGGTGGCAGCCAGCAGGAACGCCTGGGCTCCGGTCATGGTGAGGACGTGGTTGGACTCGAGGTTCCACACACCGCCGGTGATGTGCCCCGCAGCGCCGGCCGTCGCTGCGCCGTCGAGGAACACGTTGTTGGACAGCGACCCGCCGCCAGCGGTCGAGTACACCGAGCCACCGTTGGTGCCCGCGACGTTGCCGCAGAACGTGCTGCCTGACACGGTCAGCGGTGTCGAGGTCTGGATCGCTCCACCATTCGTGGCGGTGGCCAGCGTGAACGTGGAGTCCAGCACCGTGAGGGACCCGCTGCCGGTAGCGTAGATGGCGCCGCCCTCGACGGCCGCGTTGGTCCCGGTGAACACGCACCCGTCGCAGGTCACGTCCGCCCCAGACGTGTAGACCGCACCGCCGCGCATCTCCGCGCTGGTGCCGTCGAAGGTCACGTCGACCAGGGTGACGACCGAGCCGGTCGTGCTCGAAACCCGGAGCGCGCCCCCCTCACCGTTGGAACCGGACGTACGCCCGGCCGAAGTATGGTCGAACGTCACGTTCAAGAGCATGATCGATGCCGGATCGACCGCCCGGATGCCCGCGCCGTTCCCGTTGGCGACCGCGGTCCGGAACACCACCTGCGTGAGGTCGACCGTCGAGCCAGCGTCCGCGTCGATGCCGCGCGCCACCGTGGATTCGAAGGTCAGGTCCGACGCAACCAAGGAGGCCCCATTGAGCAGCCGCACCAGCTCAGGAGCAGTGGGCGACGAGATCGTCGACCCGCTCCCCACGAAGGTGAGGGCCATGCCGTCGATCAACACGTTCTCGGAGTACGTCGCGCCGTCGAACACCAGCGTGTCGCCGTCCACCGCCGCCGCCACCGCCGCCGACAACGTCGGGTACGTGGTCGCGCCGATGTCGATGCCGGCCAGGGCCACCTGGCCCACCAGCCACGTCGTGATCATCGCTCCCCCCGCGCCAAACGTACATTGCCAGCCGCGGCCAGACAAGGTGTGCCGCGACGACGGCGCGCACATGCAGCCACCAGGCCCGTCAGCGCCAACAGACCCGGCGGTGTGGGCGCCGAACTACAGCCGCACCCGGCCTCCGTGGACTTCACGGTCGGCTCCTCCGGCGGGGACACCGCTGCCACGCCATCACAGTCCTGGTCCACGGTGTCGTCCACGATCTCGGGCGCGCCCGGGAACACGTCCGCCGCGTCGTCGGCACAGTCGCCGGACCTCCGGACCACGTCCGGGCCCTCCGGCTGGGCGCCGTACCCGCACGCGATCGTCGCGCTACACGCGCTGTCGGGGCAGGCGCCGAACCCGTCGCCGTCTTCGTCCAACCAGCCTTCCACGCCGTCCGTGAGGTTTTGGTCGGCTGCGTCCACGCGCCCGTCGCAGTCGTCGTCGCGGTCATTGCACCGCTCGTCTGCACCGGGGAACACCCCGTCCCGGGCGTCGTCGCAGTCGTCCAGGTTGTCCACGAACCCCGGCGGAGGTCCACACGGCGCCACCTCGAGGGCGTCCCGGCTCCCGTACCCGTCCCCGTCGGCGTCGACGTAGTACAACCGTCCGCCCGGCGCATCGTCCACCACCCCGTCGCAGTCCTCGTCCGCCCCGTTGCACGTCTCCACCACTTGCGGGCCGATCGCCGCGGTCGTGTCGTCGCAGTCGTCGTGCGTCAGGGCGTGGCCCGGCACGGGCGCGCACGAAAGCACACCCTGGAGGATGTTGTCCACTTCGCCCCCGGACCCGTCACCGTCCGCGTCCACGTAGTACATCTGGTGTTGCGCGGGCGTTCCGTCGTACCCGCTACAGTCCGTGTCGACTTCGTCCCCGCAGGTGTCCGCGGCGCCAGGGAACACCGCCGACTCCCAGTCCTGACAGTCGCCGCCGACCGTGACCATGCCCGGCTCCTGCGCACACGCGCGGACCGAGCTCCCGCCGAATCCATCGCCGTCGTCGTCCCAGAAGTACAGGGTCCCGTCTTCGGCGCCGTACTCGTCCGGGCTCGCGTTCCCGTCGCAGTCCCCGTCCACCCCGTCCAGGCAATACTCCTCGCCGAAGGGATACACCAGCGGGTTCGTGTCGTCGCAGTCGAGCCCCCGGGGGCTCGCCAGCCAGTTGCACCCGGTCACCGGTGCCTCACAGGCGTAGACCGGCTCGTCCGTCCACGGACTCCCGTCGCCGTCACAGTCCTCGTACCACGGTGGGTACTCCGCCGCGTCGTCGTCCACTCCCCCGCTGCAGTCGTTGTCGAGGCCGTCGCACTCGTCCACCAGCCCGGGCGACCGTGCCGGATCGGCGTCGTCGCAGTCGCGGAGCACCGACGCGCCGTCGCCGTCCCCATCCTCCAGGTGCAAGGTCGGGTCGGCACCAGGTCCACCGTAGGCGCCGATGTCGGACCGGCTCCCGTCGGGATCGGAATTCGATTCGCCTGCATCGACCAACGGTGAACCGTAGACGGGCCACAGCTGGTCGTTGCCGCAGATGCCGTCGTCGAGGAACCCGGCGAGGCGGGGGTCGGCGAGGACGTCGGTGGGGCCGGTACCACCAGGGCTCACGTTGTCGTCGTTCGCGAAGTACGCGTTGTACCGGTGCGTCGTCGGCCCCCCGGTGTGGACCAGGGCGATGCCGCTGTTGTACGCGAACAGGTTGTTCCGAGCGAACAACGCCGCGCCCGGGTTCAGCGCGAACACTTCGGGAGCGATGCTGCCGAGTGCGGTGTTGAACTCCAGAGTCAGGTTGTCGGTGACGATGCGCGCAACACCGCCTTCGAAGGCGGTGGAGTCCAGGAAGACGTTGTTCGAGAGGGTGGTGCCGCCGTACCCCGTCGCATCGATCGCGCCGCCGTTGGCAGCGGCGGAGGTACCGCAGAAGGTGCTGCCGGTGACGGTCAATGGAACTGCGGACTGGATGGCGCCGCCACTTCCAGCCGAAGTCAGGGTGAAGGTGGAGTCCAGCACCGCGAGGGGCCCGGAGCCTGTGGCGTAGATGGCGCCGCCCTCGATCCCACCGTCGCCCCCGGTGAACACGCAACCGACACACTCGACCGCCGCATCGTTGACCCAGATCCCGCCTCCCTGTCGCCGCGCCGAGGTGCCTTCGAACCTCACGTCGGTCAGGACCACCGGTCCGGTGGCACCATCCAGGTAGAGACCACCTCCCTTCCCGAACGCAGCGCCCAAGGCGGAGGTCTGGTCGAACGTCACGTCCCGCAAGGTGATGGATGCTGGCCCCACCGCCCGAATCCCCCCACCGTTTCCGTCCGGGGCCACGGTCCGGAACGTCACCCGGGTGAGGTCGATCGTGGAGCCGGCGTCCACATCGACCCCCCGCGCCAGGGTCGACTCCAACGTGAGGTCCGACGCCACCAGCGATGCCCCGCTCAACACCTCCAACAGCCCGTAGTAGGTGCCGCCCGGCTCGGTGATCGTCGATCCGTTCCCGACCAGCGTGAGGTGCAAGCCGACGATGGTCATGGCCCCCTCGTAGGTTCCTCCGTCGAACACCAGCGTGTCGCCGTCCACCGCCGCCGACCCCGCGTCCCACAGCGTCGGGTACGTCGTCCCGCCGATGTCGATGCCCGCCAGCGCCACCCCACCCACCAGCCACGTGGTGATCATCGCTCCCCCCTTCGCCGAAAGTACAACCCGGAGTCCTTGCCCCACCAGCCGCGACGCGCACGAGGTGCTCACAAGTTGTGAGCACCCCAGGAGCAGAACCGCTCCCGTCCCACCTCGTCGCAGTAGCCCAGGCCCCCGTGACCCAGGGAGGAAATCCGCGGGCCCCAGACATCGATCGCCCCACCCTGCGCACCTCGCTGCCCGACGGTGAACACGCGCGTCGCGGTCCCCGGGGTCGGTCGGCAACCATCCCTCCTCGAACCGACCAGGTCCCGAACCATCCCCCATCGAACCGACCACTTCCCCGCCAGCAGGGCCAACGCTCAGGGCGGACGGACCGAAACGCGGCGTTGGCTCGAAGGCGCCCGGACCCGTTTCGGGACGTTGGTCGGTTGGGAGGGGGATGGTTCGGCGCCTGGTCGGTTGGGAGGGGGATGCTTCCGACTGCAGCGAGGGGCCGGCCGGGTGAGGAGGACGAGGTCTCGGAGACCGTCTACGTCGGCCCTGCACCTCGACATGCAACAACTGGCATTCAACCGCCAGATCGACGGCGGCGGTCCGCTCTGTGAACCTCTGCGACGTCCTCTGCGGACCTCTGCGTCCCGCAGAGAAACAGCCGCCGCGAACACCATGGCCATGCGCCTTCCGTGCGGGGGAGGGAGGACGGGCTTCCGATCCACGCCAGCCCCAGCGGCCCCGCGTTACCCCCCGCCGACCGGAGGCCCCGTGCCCGCCATCGTGACCGTCCGGGGGGCCGTCAAGGACTACCCCCTCGGGAAGCTCGTCGTCCAGGCCCTCAAGGGCGTCGACCTCTCCATCGAGCGCGGGGAGTTCACCGTCATCGCCGGGCCCAGCGGCTCCGGGAAGACCACGCTCCTCAACCTCATCGGCTGCGTCGACGTCCCCACCCGCGGCGAGGTCGTCGTCAACGGCCAGTCCACCGGCGCGTTGTCCGACCGCCAGCTCACCGCGCTGCGGCTCCACAGCATCGGGTTCATCTTCCAGAGCTTCAACCTCGTCAACGTGCTCGACGCCTTCCAGAACGTCGAGCTCCCCCTGCTCCTGCAGGGCACGCTCACCACCGCCGAGCGGCGCAAGCGCGTCGAGGCCCTCATCGAGCGCGTCGGCATCAAGGAGCACCTCCACCACCGGCCCAACGAGCTCTCCGGGGGACAGCGCCAGCGCGTCGCCATCGCCCGCGCCCTCGTCAGCCGACCCGCGCTCGTCCTCGCCGACGAGCCCACCGCCAACCTCGACTCCGCCACCGGCGCCTCCATCCTCGATCTCATGAAGGAGCTCAACCAGGTCGAGTCCACCACCTTCCTGTTCTCCACCCACGACCACGCCGTCATGCAGCGCGCCCGCCGCATCGTCCGCATGCTCGACGGCAAGCTCGCGGAGGAGACGTGAGCGCCCTCGGCCTCATCCTCACCCTCGCCTGGCGCAGCGTGTTGTCGCACCGCGTCAAGAGCCTCGTGATCGGCTCCCTCCTGTTCGCCGGCACCTTCGTGGTGGTGCTCGGCAACGCGCTCCTCGACAGCGTCGAAGAGGCCATGCAGGCCCTCATCGTCGACTCCCTCGCCGGCCAGTTCCAGGTCAAGGAGGCCGACACCAAGGACCAGCTCTCGCTGTTCGGCGGCTTCGGCCTCGGCTCCGCCGACATCGGCGACATCCCCGCGTACGAAGACGTGGAGAAGGCGTTCCTCGCGGTCGACGGCGTGGAGCACGTCGTCCCCATGGGCGTCACCAACGCCACCGTGTTCGGCCGCAACGAGATCGACCAGGTCCTCGTGGACATGCGCGACGCCCTGCGCGAAGGCCGCCCCGACGACGCCCGCCTCGGCGCCCAGCGCGCCCGCCGCATCGTGGAAGCCCTCGCGTCCGAGACCGCCACCAGCGAAGCCCTCGCCGACGCCGCCACGTTCGCCAAGACCCAGGAGGCCATCCGCATCGCGTCCGAGCCCACGTTCTGGCAGGCCTTCGAGCCCACGACATCTGGGTCGACGGGAGCCCCCGACCAGGACCAGGCCCGCGACCCCCTCGGCGCCCTCGACTTCCTCGACGCCCGCATCGCCCCCCTCGCGAGCGACGGCCGCCTCCTGTACCTGCGCGTCATCGGCACCGACCCGCAGCAGTTCGTGGAGGTGTTCCCCCGGTTCCGCCTGATCCAGGGCCAGGTGATCCCGCCGGGCAAGCCGGGCTTCCTGTTCAACGAGTCGACCTACCAGGAGCTCGTCAAGAACCGCGTGGCCACCGAGCTCGACCGCCTCCGCAAGGGCTACGAACGCGACGGCGACCGCATCGCCGACGACCCGCTGCTCCAGCAACGCGTGAAGCGCATGGCCCAACAGTACCGCCGCGTCACGTTCCAGCTCGACCCGCAGGAGGCCGTGACCCTCGAGGCTGCGCTCCGCGCCGAGCTCCCCGCGGTGGAGGGCGACCTCGACGCCCTGGTCCAGGCCTTCCTCACCGTCGACGACTCCAACCTCGTGGCGCGCCACGACTGGTTCTACGCCCACGTCGCGCCGCTGATCCCGATGTACGACACCCCCGTGGGCGGCACCATCACGCTGCGCGGGTTCACGCAGTCCGGCTATGTACGCGCGGTCGAGGTCCCGGTCTACGGCACGTACCTGTTCGACGGCCTGCAGGACGCGGGCCTGGAGCAGGGCTCCAACATGGTGGACCTGGTCACGTTCCGCGAGCTGTACGGCAAGATGAGCGAGCGCGCCAAGGACGAGCTCGCGGGCATCAAGGCGAAGGTGGGCGTGAAGGAGGTGTCCCGCGCGGACGCCGAAGCGGCGCTGTTCGGCGGCGGCGAGGTGGAGGCCGCCATCGCCGAGCCCCAGGTCGTGAACGTGAACCTCGACGCCGTGCGCGCCCAGGACCCGTTCGAGCGCTCGTTCCCGCCGGAAGACCTGCGCCGCGGGCTCGTGCTCGACGCCGCCATCCGCCTGACCGACCCCTCCCGAGCCGCCGCGCTCCGCCCCGAGCTCGAGCGGGTGGCCGCCACGCTCGGCCTCGAGGTCCTCGACTGGAAGGAGGCGTCGGGCCTGCTCGGCCAGATCGTCACCGTGTTGCGGCTGGTGCTCCTGATCGCGGTCGCCATCATCTTCCTCGTGGCCCTCATCATCGTGAACAACGCGATGGTCATGGCCACCATCGACCGCGTCCCCGAGATCGGGACCCTGCGGGCCATCGGCGCCCGCCGCAGCACGGTCCTGGGCTTGTTCCTCACCGAGACGGCGATCCTGGCGCTGGTGTTCGGCGGCCTGGGCGCGGGCACAGCCGCGGGGCTCGTCACCTGGCTCGGGCAGGTGGGCATCCCGGCGCCCGCGAAGCAGCTCGTGGTGTTGTTCGGAGGCAACCACCTGTACCCGGCGGTGGGGGTGGACGACCTCGTGTTCGGGCTCGTGGCCGTGACGGTGGTCGCGCTCGGGTCCACGCTCTACCCCGCCACCATGGCCGCCCGGGTCCCGCCCGTGGTCGCCATGAGGGGGTCGAATTGATCCAGGTTCGATCGGCATCGGTACGCGGGGGGTCCAGGGGGAAGCGCCCCCTGGCAGGGGGTGCGGGGGACTGGTCCTCCGCGGGGGTGTCGGGGGCGGAGCCCCTGACCCACAAG
>JBIKWC010000430.1:0-4725 GCA_044356535.1 Myxococcota bacterium | reverse complement strand
TGCGGTGCTTCCGGCAGTGGCTGACCATGGCGATGAAGCCGGGGCGCTTGTCGGCGGGGGCGTAGGCGGACTGGCCCTCGTCGACGAACTCGGCCACGACGCGGTGGTCGGGGCGCTCCTCGACCCAGCGGTGGAGGAGCTTGCGCTGGGCGGGGATGGAGATGTCCTTCTGGGCCTGCTCCTCGGAGGAGACACGGCAGTAGGTGACGACGTTGACCATGGGAGAGCTCCGTTCTGGGCGAGGTGATCGGGCTCGGGCCCGGCTCGCACCCCGAGTGCAACAAGGGTGCCAGCGAGGGCCCGTGTCAAGTCGGAGGTTCCTGTTGCCGAGAAGGTGCTTCACGGGCTGGTTTCTTGATGCCGATGGAACCTTCGGAGAACACGCGTGGCGCGTCCCGGATGCGTTCGGGAATCACCCAGATTCGGGTCATTCGGTTCCACCGGGCCGGGCTTCGGTTCCACGGCTTGCGGAACGGTTCCACGCCGACGAGGATGGGTTCCGGCGAGTGGAGGCGACGTGGGACAGCGGGAGCAGCTCGTGGCGTGGGTCGAGCAGCATCCCGGCCGGTGCGACGACTGCGCCGCGGACGCGTTGGCGTTCGCGAGCCGCCAGCGCGCGAACCAGCTCGGCCGAGCGCTCGCGGCGTCCGGGGTCCTGTCGCGGACCGAGGCGGTGTGCGCCGGGTGCGGGACCACGAAGGCGGTGAGCGGCGTGGGCACCGGCGTGCTCCAAGCGAGTGCAGTGCGGGGGTCCGCGGAGCGCGTGCTGGACGGGTACCACGCGCTGGAGCAGGTCTTGGCGCGGGCCGGCTACCCGAGCGTCGTGGCCGCGGTCGCGGCCCACACCGTGTTCCTGCACCCGGAGACCGTGGCCCAGACGCGCGGCCAGGCCGTGTTCCCCGTGGTCCGCGCCCCTCTCGGCACCGCCCGGCGACGGGTGGTCGTCCTCGCCGACGGTCGGCGGGTGTGGGCCGACGACAACGGGCCCCCGACGGACGCGTTCCTGTGGGCCGCCGAGCGCCGGAAGGGGCGCGACGTGCAGTTCTGCCACGTGTGGGCCCGGAGCGACAGCGTCGGCGCGTACACGGCGCTGTGGAACCTGTGCGCCACGCCGGCGTTCCTGGCGAAGACGACGGACACGGACCCGGTGGTGGGCCGCGCGCTGCGGCACCGGGCCTGGGAGCTCTTCGGCGTGCGCCCCGAGGGTGAGCCCGATGAGGGCCCGCCTCCGGGGTACGGCGACCTCGCGTGGGCGCCGACGACCGAGCCGGTGGCGGACCTGGAGGCGGTGCTGCGGGCGCGGATGCGGCGCGCACCGAAGCGATCGGCCACGCAGGCGGCGCGCGAGCTGGGGTGGCTGTTCAGCGGCTGGACGCCCGACTCCGCGCTGTGAGGGGCTGGGCGCAGAGGCCGTTCGGAGTCAGAAGGTTGCTATGGACTTGGCGAATCAGGCATGGTATCGATAAATCGATATCAGCATCGGTAGCTCGATGACGAAGACCCAGGACCACGACTCGAAGCTCTCCCGCACCCGCCGGGCCATCGCCGCCCAGGTGCGGAGCCTGCGGCGTGCCCGCGGGTGGACGCAGGCCGAGCTCGCCGCGAAGCTGGGCCTGTCGCAGTCCCGGCTCAGTGAGCTCGAGGCGGGAGACGGGTCGTTCGCGGCCGAGCACCTCCTCACGGTCCTCGGGCTCTTCAACGTGGACCTCGCGGCGTTCGGCGTGGACGCGGACGACGACGGCGACCTCCAGAACGCCCTCGTCCGGCACGGGGCGAAGCACCTCCGGGAGCTCTCGGGGGTCGTCCCGACCGGTCGATACGCGCGCCCCGCCGACGCCGTGCGGACGGTGCTGCTCGAGCCGCGCTCCGAGCGCTGGGTGACGGCCCTCGCGCCGGTCCTGGTGTGGAGCATCGACGAGCTCGCGCTCCCGCCCCTGCAACACGACCTTGCGGTCGCCGGCGTCCCGAACCGGTTGGGGTGGCTGGTGGAGAACGTCGTCGCCGCGACCGGGTCCTCCGCGGCCCCCGCAGGTCCGTGGCGCCAGCGGGTCCGCCGCGCGGAGGTGGTGCTGGCCGCGTTTCTCGCCCATGTCGAACCCCCCGCGTCCCCGGCGCCGGACCCGCTGGACCGCGCCATCCGCTCGTCGAAGACCTGGCAGGAGGTGTGGTCGGCGGCGTCTCCGATCTCGCGCCGGTGGGGGGTGGTGACGGCCCTGCAGCCGGACGAATTCGTGCGTGCCCTCGAGGCGGCCCATGCATCCGATTGACGAGTTCCTCCGAGACCTCGATGCGGCCTGGACGCCGGGCGACCGGCGGATCCGGCTGCCGCTGTTCGGTTCGGCCGCGCTGTTCCTGCAGACCGACTACGTGCGCGGCACCAAGGACGGCGACATCCTGGAGACGCAGGAGGTCGCCGCGGTCCGGGAGCGGCTGCTCGCACTGGCAGGTCGGGACAGCGCGTTGCACCGGCGCCATCGGATCTACCTGGAGGTGGTGGGCTCCGGCATCCCGTTCCTCCCGCCGGGGGCGGAATGGTCGCCGAGGGACCTCGGCCTGTCGCACTTCGACCTGGAGGTGCTGAGCGTGACGGACGTGGTGGTGACGAAGCTCAAGCGGTTCCACGGCGACGACCGTGCCGACGTGAGGGCGATGGTCGAGGGCGGTCACGTCGAGCATGCGTGGCTCGTGCGCCGGGTGCGTGACGCGGTGGACTGGTTCCGCTTCGATGCGCGCGCGGACCTGCTGCCTGGGTTCGTGGCCAACTTCCACACGGTGGAGAGGGACTATTTCGGTGTGGCCGAGACGTTGGTGGAGCTGCCCGATGACCTCGACCGCTGACGCGCGCCCTGTCGACGCGGTGGGCGCACGTTAGTCAATAGTCGGCGGTGTAGCGATGGTTCGACCGTGGACGCTGGACGAGGAGCTGCTTCGGGTGGTCCTCGACCCACTCGGAGTGAATGAGGCTCCTTCGGTTGAAGCGATGAGGTCGTTGCTCGACGAGGCGTTCGCGGCGTCGTTGATGCGCGAGGAAGGACGAAGCGTCGTATTCTCATTGGCGGCGTTCGGAGTCGCCAACACAGACATCGCCTTCGCGCAGCCGATCGCGTTCGTCGCGGAGAACCTGCGGCGCCTCGCCCCGGTCCTGTCCAGCCGCTCCGAGTTTCTGAGCGTGCGTGTGGCGGACGGTGGCGACCTGGCGCTGACCGGGGTTCTTCGTGCATATGAACTGGGACCAGGGCTCCGTTCGGTTCCCGACGGGATCCTGGTCTCGGTTCTGGGACCGGGACACATGATCGTGGCCTTCCGGGGTCAGGAACTCGTCGAGATTGGCCCGAGCGGCTGGTGGCGCTCGGGAGGGATCGCCCGCGATCTTGCTGTGTACAAGCTGATCGACCGGGCCCTCGACTTGGATCGGAAGGGCGAGCCTCGGTCTGTACAGGCCGTCGGGCTCCTTTGGGTTGCCCGCGGGATGCAGCGCCACGGTCACGGCGGGTCGCTCCTGGTACTCAGCGCCGGTAGTCCCGATGGGCTCGAGATGAAGTTCCCGGTTGCACAGGGATCATCCCGCCTTCAAGACGCCGTTGCGGAGGCTCAAGGCGCGGCCGAGAGCTTCGACGAGTCCATCACGTCTTTGGAGTGGAGTCGCCGAGAATGGACGAAGGGTCTTCCCTACAAGCTGGCCGAAACGGTCGCGAACCTCAGCGCGGTGGACGGCGCCGTGGTCATGATGGCGGACCTGACCATCCTGGGCTTCGGTGCATTCATGGGTTTCGGGGGGGCGCCGCCGGCGGACATCCGCGAGTACGCCCTGGTGTCGGAGGCGGGCGACTGTCGGCCTCAGCAGATTCGGATCCTCAACGCGATGACCGAAGCGGGCGGGGCGCGCCACCAGGCGGCCCTCCGGTTCGCGCACCGTCACGCAGGGCGCAGCGTCGCGTTCGTTGCCTCCCAGGACGGCGGGCTGTCGATCGTCATCGGATGTACTGATGGAGCCGTCGCAATCGTTCGCTGTGGCTGATCGGGGAGCGGTGCGTTGTCCGATCGGGGGCCCGACGGCGTCATCAAAGGGGGTTCGGATCGCTCCGCCCAGTGATCCCCTGGCCCCGAACAGCGAGTCGCCGCCACACCACGTCCTGGGCACCGGAAGGAGAGTACATGAGTCTCGATGCCGAATTCGTGTCCCGCTTCGCAGCTCCCCCGAGCAAGACGACCGTTGATAGCGCCATCTCCGCCCACACCAACATCAGGGCGCTGCTGGATGACACCAAGTATGCGACGACCCTCCAGGGAAGCTACAAGAACGACACCGCCCTGGCCGACATGAACGACGTCGACATCTGCGCCGTCGATCGGGCGCTCGTCAGTCGTCAGTTTTCGCGGTCCGCCGGCTCGGGTCCCGGAGTGGCGTGGGACGAGATCTTCGGGCGGATTGAGCGGGTCCTGCAGGGGAGCCATCACTACGCTGGGAAGTGGAAGCGCGAGGACAAGTGCATCCGCGTCAACACGCAGATCCGTGTGGACATCGTTCCCGCCGTCCGCGTCGTCGACGCTGCCCAGGATCCGATCGCGATCTACTCGTTCTCCAAGGGCGCCGAGAGGTTGAACTGGCCCCGAGGGCACTACGAAGGTGCCGCGGCGAAGAGTGGACGCACCAACGGGAATTTCAAGCAGACAGTGCGCCTCTTCAAGCGGTGGTCGCGGTGCTGGTTCCAAGGCACCAAGGTC